>CAYNUO010000068.1:0-1773 GCA_964400405.1 uncultured Bifidobacteriaceae bacterium
GTCAGTCGATCTGGAAGTCGATGAACTCCTGGATCTTGCCGTCCAGGACGCTGAAGACACCGAACCAGGTGCCCGAGCCGACGTTGCTCCCGTCCTGCATGACCATCGTGTCCACACGCTCGTGCGTCACCATTGGTCCCACGGCGCGGGTGGTGCCCGGCTTCACGACCATGCTGATCGACTTCGTCTTCGCGATGAAACCATCGAACCCGGCCTTCGGGTGGGCGATCTGCTGAAACTTGCCCGGACGCGCCGCGGCGAACTTGGCAGTCGGCGCGAGAAACGCAGCCACGCCGGCGGCGTCCCGCTTGTTGAACGCGACCAGGAAGTCGTCGATCACCTTCATGTTGGCGCGCTCCTGCGCCGTGGGCGTCCGGCCCTGCGCGGAGGCTGTGCCACCGAGCAGCGCGGCGGCGGTCGAGACGCCTCCTGCCACGAGCAACTGGCGCCGGGAGGGGCGGGCGGAACGAGTGGTGTGAGCCATGGCGCGCATTGTAATGCGCCTCCCGGGGTCCGCCGCGGACAGCGGCCGGCGTTACTATCTGCGTGGCGCGCCGCAGGCCGCGCAAGGAGTGAGCGAATGATGAAGTGGCTGAAGGTCGGCGTGGCCGTGGTCGTCGCGGTCGCCGCGGTGGGTCTCCTGGCGATTCGGATCATCGGGCCCGAACCGGCCAACGTTCCGGGAGGCGTGGTCGTCTCGCACGGGCTGAACTACTTCGTGCGGCCGGCGTTCTGGCAGAAAGGCGAGCTCGTCACGACGCCCGTCACGGACTGGAGCTTCGTCCGCAAGGTGCCGTCAGTAGTCCTGGAGACGCGGTCCCCCTACTTCATCCCGCACTCCGTGCGCGTCGGCGCGATCCCGAAGGGCGACCGGCTGTACATCACCAATGCCCAGTACCGGATGGACAAGGGCTATCCCGACCGCCTGTGGACGTCGAACGTGTTCCGCGACCCCCGCGTCCGGTTGAAGATCGGCGACAAGCTCTACGAGATGACGCTGGTGCTGGTCACGGACCGCGCGGAGGGAGAGGCGATCTTCGGACGCAATCCCGAGTACTGGACCGACGAGGATGGTCAGGAGCGCCAGATCGGCTATCAGCACGTCTATCGCGCGTTCCAGCGGAACATCACCGAGTACGGACAGCCGACGAAGCCGAGAGACCTGACCGGCCTGCCGGGCGGCCGGCTGCCGGACGGCCGCCTCTCGACGCGCGCGAAACAGGCCGCGGCGGAGCGCGCAGCGGCGCCCCGCTAGGTCACTTCGCGCCCTTCGACAGCGACCGGTAGTACTGCTCGACCTGCGCGCGGAACGCGTCCGGCACTTCGTCGGATGCGGAGAGCACCACTTCCTTGTCGCGGTCCTCGGTCTGCCGGCGCAGGGCGTACTCGAAGCGCTTCAGTCCTTCGGTGACGAACGACTGCAGGCGCTGCAGTTCGGAGACGTCCTTGTAGACACGGTCGTCGTCGAGCTGCTTCAACCGGCGGAGGATCTCATCCAGCTCGGCGGGGTCGACGCCCTCGGCGAGCACGCGGCTCCTGAGCTGCTGCGCTTCGTTCGCCCACTGCCGCGCCTCACCGCGGAACTGGCGGATGTCCTCGGCGTCCAGCCGCCACGTGCCGTTCCAGCCGCCGTAGGCCCAGCCGTCACCGTTGGTGAACGAGCCGCCGTTGGTCGCACCGCCGCGGCTGCCGCCGTTCGCGGCGTTGCCGGCCTGACCGCCCTGACCCTGCTGCCCCTGGCCGGACTGGCCTTCCTGACCGCCCTGGCCCTGC
>CAYNUO010000068.1:1873-16395 GCA_964400405.1 uncultured Bifidobacteriaceae bacterium
CGCTCGAGCCGCTCACGCGTGCGCTGCTCCAGCGACTCCAGGCCACGCGCCAGCCGCTGGGCGCGCTTCACGGCGTCGTTACCCTGCTCTTTCTGATCGCCGCCCTGCCCCACGGCACCCGCGGCCTGATCGAGCTTCCGCTTCAGGTCGTCGATGCCCTCCGCGATGTCGCGCTCCACGGCATCCATCGTGTCGCGTGACGCCCGGCCGAGCATCTGCCGGGAGTAGCGCACCTTGTCGCGCAAGCGGCCGTCCCGGATCGCGCCCGCCGCTTCGGCCATCTTCCGTCCCGCTTCCTTCTCGTCGCGGCTGGCGTCGGCCGACGCCTTGTCGAGCTGACGCTCGAGCTCGCCCAGCTTCGTTTCGAGGTCGGCCTTGCGCACGTTGAGCTGATTGGCCTGCTGCCGCCGCGGCTCGCCCGTCTTCCCGTCCAGCCCGCGGACACCCTCGGCGATCTGCTGCTGATCCCGCGCGAGCTCCTCCGCCTGCTGCCGGGCGTCGTCGATGTCGCGCTGGGCGCGGTCGGTCTGCATGCCGCGCAGGCGCTTCTCCGTTTCCTTCAGGCGGTCGAGCGCGGCCTTGGCCTGCGCCTCACCCTGGGCCTGGGACTGGCCGCCCTTTCCGCTGCTGGCCGCGGCCTTGCGCATCGCCTCGGCGGCCTCCCGCAGTTGCCGGGCGTTCTCGGCGAGCTCCTGCCGCTGCTGTTCGCGGGACAGCTTCTCGAGCCGGCGCGCCGCCTCCTCGACCTGCTCGGCGAGCCCGCGCTGCGCCGCGCCGCTGCCACTGGTCGCCGCGCCGAGCGCCCGCCGGCGCTGCTGCTCCGCTTCCTGCTCCTGCCGGCGCGCCAGCTCCTTCAGCTTCTCGAGCAACTCGTCGATCTGCTGGTCGCCGCTCATCTGCTCCGCGCGATCCGCCGTCTCGTACTGATTCGCGAGCTTGTCGAGGTCCATCTCGAACATCTCGGCCAGCTCGCGGGCCACGGAACTCTGCTGTCCGCCCCCGCCGCCACCACCGCCGCCGCGGTTCATGCTGATCTGCGTTTCGTACTCCTCCTCCGCCTGCTGGAGGAAGCCGAGCGCGCGGTGCTCGGCCGGAAGCGCGGCCTCGGGGCTGACGGCGTTGAGCTTCTCCTCGGCCACCTTCATCTCGGCGATGGCCTTCGGCAGCAGCTCCGCGATCTTCTTGAACGACGGGTCCGGCGAGATGAAGCGGCTCGTCATGCGCGTCACGAGCCCTTCCACCTGTTCGCGCAGGCGCGACTGCGAGAGTCCGACGACGATCGAGTTCTGCTTGAGCTTGTCCGCGGTGAAGGTCTTCCGATCCCGCTGCACGTTGAACGTGGCCGAGATCACCTGACGCTGCTGCTCGGAGAGCGCGGTGACGTCACCGGCTCCGCCGCCCATCCCGCCGCCACCGCCACCGGCCATGGACTGCGCCGCGCGGAAGTCCTTCTTGAACGGACGCACGCGGACGAAATAGAGGTCGCTCGAGGTCACGCGCTCCTTGCCGCCCGCGGCGTCGGTCGCGCGCGCGTAGTAGGACACGGCGTCGCCGGCCTTCACGCCCATTTCTTCGAGATAGAACGTGTGCCCGGCCGTCACCTCTGGCATCCGCTTCGAACCCTCGAAGAGCGGCAGCGTCTTTTCGGCTCCGCCGTTCACGGAGTAGACGAGCTCGAGGTTCTTCACGCCGTAGTCGTCGGCCGCGGTGGCCTCCACGAACACTTCCTCGATGGGCGACGCCGTGGTGTCGCGCCCGGGCTTGGCAAAGCTCACCCGGGGAGCCTGGTCGGTCAGGACGTCGATCGTGTACTGCGGCGAGGCGGCCACATGCTCCCCGGTCGGCGCGTCGAGCTCGACGCGATAGAAGCCGTTCTTCTCCACGCGGAAGCGGCCCGACAGCGTCCCGTCAGCCGCCACCTGCAGCGCCACGGTTTCCTTCTCGTTCAGGCGGATGCGCCCGCCCGAGACCTTCATCGTCGCGGTAATCTGCGCGCGCACCTCCGTGCCCGCGAGCACGGCGATGTCGCCGCCGTTCTCGACCTCCTCCGGCTCCAGGCCCGTGTAGGCCGGGAAGCGGTACTCGAGCTTCAGCTGCTGGACGTACGGCAGGTCGACGACCGTGAGCGTGAAGACCGGCGACGTCGTCCCGTCGGACTCGACCTGGTACTCGACCGGCGCGGCGACGTTGAAGAGCAGCCCCTCGAAGGCACGCGCGCCGCTCTTGGCCAGCGGCAGCTTCTCGAACGGTTGCGCCGGGTCGCGCCGCACGAGCAGCGTCGCCTCCTCGGCGTCGAAGCCCTGCAGCGTGGCCGTGATCTGCTGGTCCGCGCCCTTGGGCACTCTGGCGGACCCCGGCGACACGATGACCTTGAACGGCATGGCCGCTTCAACATCACGCGTGATGAGGAGCGCCGACAGCGCGTTGCGCAGCATCGCCGGGCCGGCGCCGAAGATGGCGAAGCCGAGGACGAGGACGGCCGTCGCGGCGACCGTGTAGCGTTCGAGCCGGCGCTGCTCCACCTGCTTCGGCGCATCGCTCGCGAGGCACGCCTGGATGGCGGATTCGATCAGCCGCGAAACGAGCGCGGGCGACCGGTGGTCGGGGTCGACGGCCGCGTGCCGGGAGGCGTCGACCGCGCTGACGATCGCGGAGTCGAGGCCGGGCGCGTGCTCCTCGAGGTAGAGCGCTACCTGTTCATCCGTGGCCTGCCGGCGCAGCGGACGGACCACGAACACGGCGGTGATGACGGCCACGGCCGCGACGAGCGCGATCCGCAGCCCGATGATGAGCGTGGGATTGTAGCGGCCGTACTGAATGCTGATCGCCGCGGCAACCAGCAGCAGCACGCCGAGCGCGAGGGCGGAGGTGGCGCCGCGCAGTGCGAGCTTCAGCCGCCAGCGGCGGCGCACGTCGCTGATGATGGCCGGCAGGTCGCGTGGTTCAGACATCTCGCCCGTCCCCTTCTTTTCTACTGCTCTACACTCTACGCCTTCGACAACCGGTTCCCGAGGATCGTTTCGGCGCCGAACACCAGCAGGCCCGCCGCGAGCAGCAGCCACCAGAGCCGCTGACCCCGCTCCTGCGCTTCGGGCGGCAGCGGGAGCCCCGCATGCTCGACGCGGGCGGCGCCGCCGGCCACGGTCACGGCCGCCACCAGTTCCTTCGGGTCGATCGTGGTCAGGTCCGACTCGTTGACGTCCACATTCGCGGCGACGACGCTCGCCGCACCAGGCGCCCGGGCACCACGCACTTCATAGAACCCCTGCTCCGTGACCTGCAGCACCTGGCTCGTCGGGCCGGACAGCGGAACGCGCGAGCCCGACGGCGTCAGGGCCACCGGCTCGCTGATGTCCCCCGCGAGCTGCCCCGGATCGAGAACCTGGCCGACGGTCAGGAAGGGCGGCGCCACGGCATAGGCCGCGAGGTGCTTGAGCGCGCCGTGCACGAACGGCAGGAAGACCGGCTTCAGCGCGAGGTCGTTCCACTCCAGATCCACGGAGGACGCCCACACCATCACGCGCCCCTTGCCCGCGGTGCGTTCCACCAGCGCCGGCGCGCCGGCGTCGAACCGCGCGAGCACGCGCGCATCGGCCGCAGCCGTCAGCGACCGGAAGCCGAAGAACTGCGCGGCGGTGAAGTCGCCGCTCCGGGCCGCGCGGAACGCCTCGAACATCGGATGGCCGTACTCGACGGCGCCGAGCCGCGCGGCGTCGCCCCGCGTGCGGTCCGCCGGCCCTCCGATCGTCGCGGGCAGAAGTCCGTTCGCTCCCGACCACGCGGACCGGGGTCCGGCGATGACGAGCAGGCCACCGCCCCGTTCGACGAACGTCTTGAGCCGGCCCGCCAACCCGCTTCCCACCGGCACGTCGTTGACCACGACGACGGCGGCGCGCCGCAGCTCCTCCTCAGGGAGCGCATCCGGCGCGCGCACGGTCGCGGCAAACGACGGCCGCTCGCCGATCGCGGCCGCGCGCGTGAAGTAGAGGCTCGAGGCGGCGGCTCCGGGCGCGCGGTCCACGACGACCACCGGCACGGCGGAGACGGGCGACACGACGAAGTGGCGGACGTTGTCGCGCTCGAGCCCGTCCGGGCCGAGCCGCACGGAGCCGCGCATGTTGGGCCCGGTCACGGTGACCGGCAGAAACGTGACGCTGGCGCGGCCGCCCGGGTCGACGTCCACCGTGGCGGTCTGCACCGCGCGGCCACCGACTTCGAGCGAGAGGTTCGCGCCCGCCAGCGGCGACGCCGCGAAGTTCGTCACCGACGCGGTGACCGTGATCCGCTCCTGATTCTCGAACGTCGACCGATCGATCGTCACCGCCGCGACGCCCGCGTTCGGCGCCGCCGCCGGCCCGTCCACCGACACCGGCGTCAGCGTGGCCGTCGGCGGCAGCTCGACTGCATCCGACCCGAGCCAGCCGCCGCGCTGGAAGTCCGAGATGAGCGTGGCGTCGAGCCGCGGCAGCGATGATTCACCCAGAATCGTGCCCGCCACCTTCAGGCCCGGCGCGAAGCGCGTGCCGCCGGCGGAGACCTGCGCGGCGTCGATCGCGGCGAGAATCCGTCCCTTGTCGTCCGTGGAGCGGACGGCGACTTCGGCGTTCGCATCGACGAGCACGAGCGACGCCCGGTCCGACAGCGTCAGGCCGCCGGCGACCTCCTTCGCCGCGGCGCGGGCCTTCGCCCACCGGTCGCCGTAGCCCATGCTGTAGCTCCGGTCGAGCAGGATCACGACCTCGCGGGCGCCCGTGCCGGTCACGGTGCGCTGCGGCCGCACGAGGTACGGCCTCGCGAAGGCCAGCACGACCAGCGTCAGCGCGGCCAGCCGGAGCAGCAGCAGCGTCCAGTTGTGAATGCGCCGCCGCCGGACGGACTGATACGGGATCCGCGCCAGGAACATCAGCGACGGGAACTGGACGACCCGCTTCTTTTCCCGCTGAATCAGATGGATGAAGACGGGCACGGCCAGGCCCGCCAGCCCCACGAGAAACAGCGGCGCGAGGAGGCTCATCTACCGCGACCTCATCAGCCGCTCGCGCATGCTCAGGTAGCTGAAGAGCGCGAAGTCCAGCGGCTTCGACGTGTCGAGCACCGCGTAGTCGATGCGGTGCGCGGCGAAGCGCTTCTGCAGTGCGTCCGTATGCGCCTTGACCAGCGCGCGGTATTCGTCGCGCAGGCCCTCCGGCACGACGGGAATCTGGACGCCGCTCTCGAGGTCCTCGAAGCTGGAGGCGTCCGGGAACGTGAAGTCCAGTTCCGACGAATCGAGGACGTGGAACACGATGACGTCGTTGCCCCGGAACCGCAGCGGGAAGATCGCCTCGGCGACCGCCTCCGGCTCCTCGTAGAAGTCCGAGATGACCACGAGCAGCCCTCGGCGCCCGAAGAACTCCGCCAGCTTCTTCAGCGGCGGCCCGAGGCTGCCGGGCCGCGACGGCTTCAGCCTCTCCAGCGTGTGAAGGACGACCTCCATGTGCTTGGCCGACGGCGGCACGTGCTGGACGATGTCGCTGTCGAAGGCCACGAGGCCCACGCGATCCCGCTGGCGGTGCACGAGGTTCGTCAGACAGCCGGCCAGGATCCGCGCGTACTCGAACTTGGTGATGCCCTTCGTGCCGAAGTCCATGGACTTCGACATGTCGAGCAGCACCGAGAAGTTCATGTTCGTGTCCGCCTCGTACTGCTTCACGTAGAAGCGCTCGGTACGGGCGTACACACGCCAGTCGATCCGGCGGATGTCGTCGCCCTGCACGTAGCCACGGTGCTCGGCGAAGTCGACGGACGACCCGAAGAACGGCGCCTTGTGCAGCCCGTTGATGAACCCGTCGACCAGCGCCTTCGAGACCAGCTCGAGGTTGCCGATGCGTGCGAGGACCTTCGGGTCGACGAAGCGGGCGCCGGGAATGGGAGCCGGGGTGTCCATCTACATTCCGGAGCGCGGCGTCGGCACCAGTTCGAGCAGCCTGTCGATGATCTGATCCGACGTGATGCCTTCGGACTGCGCGTGGAAGTTCGTCAGGACACGGTGCCGCAGCACCGGATGCGCGAGGGCGCGGATGTCCTCGAAGCTCACGTGGTAGCGCCCGCTGGTCAGCGCGCGCGCCTTGCCGGCCAGCACCAGGAACTGCGCGGCGCGGACGGAGCCGCCGAACGCAACCCACTTCGAGATGAAGTCCGCGGCGTCCTTGCTCTTCGGCCGGCTGGCACGCACGAGGTCGAGCGCGTAGCGCAGCACCGGCTCGGCCACCGGCACCTTGCGGACCAGGCGCTGGAACGCGATCAGGTCCTCGCCGGAGACGGGGCGCTCGAACTGCGGGTTCTGGATGGCCGTCGTCTGCCGGATGACGGCGATCTCCTCGTCGTACGGCGGATGCTCGATGACGATGTGGAACATGAAGCGGTCGAGCTGCGCTTCGGGCAGCGGATACGTGCCTTCGAGTTCGATCGGGTTCTGCGTGGCGAAGACGTAGAACGGCTCCTCGAGCCGGTACGTCCGGCCCTGCACCGTCACACGGTGCTCCTGCATCGCTTCAAGGAGCGCCGACTGCGTCTTGGGTGGCGTGCGGTTGATCTCGTCCGCCAGCAGGATGTTCGCGAAGACCGGCCCTGGCGCGAAGACCATCTGCCGCTTGCCGGTGCCGTCCTCCTGCACGAGATCCGTGCCGGTGATGTCCGACGGCATCAGGTCCGGCGTGAACTGGATGCGGTTGAACTTCAGCGCCAGCACCTGCGCCATCGTGTGGATGAGCAGCGTCTTGGCGAGGCCGGGCACGCCGACGATGAGGCTGTTGCCGCCGACGAAGAGCGTCAGCAGGATCTGATTGACGACCTCGTCCTGGCCCACGATGAGCTTCTTCAGCTCGCGGATGATGTTCTCGCGTCCCGCCTTCATCCGGTCGGCGAGGGCGAGGTCATCGGGCGATGCAAGGTCGACGGCGTCAGACACGGTAGGTTCCACGGGCTGCCTCCTGATTCACACACCTGCTGTTCGCACTGCGCACGGGCGCCGGCTCCTCCGGACACCCCTAGAACCTCGCGGGCTCTAGTGCGTCAGCGCATAGATTGCGTAGTTCACGCCGAACTTGTAGGCCTCGTTCGAGAGATCCACCGGCACGAAGCCCTGGTCCGAGTACTCCCAGTACTCGCTCATGTCGTTGTTCACGTTGGCGATGGCGATCATCCGCTTCGTGACGTCGTTCCCTTCGAAGAGGCCCCAATACGATTCCGGCAGCCCCCCGTAGGGCGCTTCCAGCACATGCGGGTCGGGGATCTCGAAAAAGGCGTGCCAGACGGCTTCCTTCCCCGTCAGCTCGATGAAGCGCAGGTCCGGCAGCACCTGCCGCATCTGCGTCTGCAGGTTGACCCAGTCCTCGCCGCGGAAGTCGTCGAACATCACGAAGCCGCCCTTCAGCAGGTACTGCCGGAAGCCCTCGGTGTCCTCCGGCGTCAGCCGCCAGAATCCGGGCTCCGACATGTACGAGAAGGGATGGAGCGTCAGCTCCTGCGCGCTCAGCCCGAACGTGTTCGACCCGCCCGTGCGTCCCTTCACCTTCGTGATCTCGGTGAGGATCTGCATGTAGTGGGCGTCGCCCCGCGGGTAGTCGTGCGCCCATGGCGCCACACGACCGGCGCGGCCGAGCCCGCCTGCGAGCGAGTAGGGATAGCTCAGACGCACGAACTGGAAGCGGCCGTCGTAGGGCTTGTTCTCGGAACCGTCGGGCGTGTACTCGTTGTCGGACACGAACCCGAAAGTGTTCCGCGGCTGTTGCGCGACGACCGAGACGCCGACGGCGAGCGTCAGCGCAAGCGCGACCAGCGCGGCGCCGGACCGGCGCCACCAGCGCGGGAGGGAGCGGGGCGTCACTTCGCGGCCTCCGCCTGACGCAGCTCGCGCGTCTTGAGCGCCAGCGCCGTCACGAGCCGTTCGAGCTCCGCCTCGTACTTCGCCGGATCGAGGCTGCCTTTCAGGACCTTGAGGGACTCGACCTGCTGTTCCAGCTCACGCCGTTCGACCTGAAGCGCGCGGACTTTCGGGTCGCTGGACTGCGCCTCGCCGCCGGCCGTGCCGAGCGCAAAGACCGGCGCCAGCTTGCCCGTGTCGTCGAGCACCGAGTGCTCAGTGGCCAGCAGTCCCGTGCGCTCGTAGGCCTTCGTCACCTCGCGCTGCGCGAACTCGTAGGCCTCCTGCACGGTGACGCGGCGGTTCTTGTCGAGGTCCGCTGCCTCCGACGCGAACGCATCGACGAAGTAGCCGCCGAAGAGCGTCGCAAACTGCTCCGACCCGTTCCGCGTGGCCGTCACGATGGTCCGGTTCGGGCCGGCCATCGCGTCCTTGAAGGGCCCGCTCGCGCTCGTCGTGTTCACCAGCACCAGCCGTTTGGACGCCACGCCCTTCAACATGGCCTCGAGGTCAGCCGGCGCGAGGTCCGGTCCCTTCAGGTTGAACTTCGGCACGCGGCCGTCGAACGTGCCGTGGCCGATCAGGACGACGAAGACCACGTCGTCCGCGCCGGCGGCCTTCCCGATGCGCGCGATCGCCTGCTCGACGTCGGCGCGGGTCGGGTCGGCCTTCAGGTGCTGGATGCGGTCCGCCGGCACGCCGAGGCTGGTGGCGCTGGTGACGAGCGTCGTCCCCCACTTGTCGAAGAGGGTCGCGTGCTCCGGGTCTCCGGTCAGGCCGACGACGACCAGCAGGAATGCCCGTGCCAGCGCCGTCATGCCAGCCCCGCCGAGCGCCGGTAGCCCCACTCCGCGAAGGCGAGGCCCAGCAGCAGCAGAAGAACGACCGGCAGGCTCCAGAGGTCGCGCTCTTCGGAGGTGGTTACGCCGCGGCCGCCGTAGCGGACGTCCTCCGCGAGCCCGTCCGTGGCGCCGGCGTCGTAATAGCGGCCCCCGGTGTCCTCGGCGATGCGGCGCAGCGTCTGCGCCTTCATGCCCGAGTTGAAGTACTCCGCGGCACTCGCCCCCGCCTGCACGTGCGCGGAGCCGCTCCCGAGCGACGCGCCGGCGCGGTCGGCGTCGACGCGCACTTCGTACCGGCCCACGGCGCGACCCGCGAACGTGCCCCGGTAGTGCCCCGCCCGCTCACCGGAGAGTGCGAGCGCGACATCCTCGACCCGTCCGTCCGGGGCGGTGATGTGCGCGGTGACCTTCGCATCGCCTACGGCGTCGTACGTCTTGTCCGTGACGGTGGCCTCGACCGTCACCGCGTCTCCCGGCTCCACCTGCTCGAGGGACGTGCGGACATCCACCGGCCCCGGCACGCCGTCGACGAGCGCACGGAGCATCTGCCGCCAGAGATTCTCGTGCGTCTGATCCTCGAGCGGGATGCTCGCGTGCATCTGCCAGATCCAGGAATCCTGCAGCGTGAACACCATCGCCTTCCCGCGCCCGTAGCGCTGCGAGGCGAGCACGATCTGCAGACGCCCACGCTCGTCCGTGCCGGAGAGCATGGCCGTGGCGCCTGGCTTCAGCTGGCCGAGGGCGTTCACGCTCGTCACCTGCGGCAGCTCCGTCCAGCGCTTCAGCGACGCCGCGGGCGTCTCGGCGATCTGCGTGACGGCATGGCCGGCGCCCTCGCGCGTCGGCGTCACATGCAGCCGCATCAGCGGCGGTTCGCCGGCAGGCGCGCGCTCGATGACGACCGGCAGGGCGTCGGCCACCGGCGTCCCGGCCCAGCCGCCCTGCGCGAACGAGCGTCCGCCACCCAGCACCAGGAGTCCGCCCCCGCGCTTGTCCACGAACTCCGCGATCATCCGGAGCTGGTCGCCCGTGAAGGCGCCCGCCTCGACGCTGCCCAGAATCAGGGCCCGGTAGGCGAACAGCTCCTCGCGCGTCTTCGGAAAGCCGCCCGCGAGTTCGTCCGCGCTGTCGATGTCCAGCCGGAGGTACTTGTTGTCCGCCGTGCGCTGCAGCGCGACGAGCTGGAGATTCTTGTCGTCGCCCACGGCCCGGCGGATGAACTTCATCTCGAAGCGCGGCTCGCCCTCGTAGTAGAGGATCTTCTCGCGTTCGCCGCGCACGTCGATCGTCGCGTCGCGGACGTTGTTCTCCGCCACCACTTCGCCGGGCAGCACCGAGGCCCGGAACCGGAATGCGCGTGGCCCCGGCTCCGACGCCATCACGCGGAGACGCACCGTCGCAGGCGCGCCGTCCGCGCCCAGCCGGACCTTCTCGCTGCCGACGATCCGCCCTTCATCCTCGACATCGACGGTCGCCGTTTCGCCGGCAAGACCCGAGTGCGAGAGCGTCACGTCCACGAGCAGCGCGTTGCCCACGAGCACCGACGGCGGCGCGTTCACGCGGTCCACCTGGAGGTCCTTCGACAGCCGCTCCTGACCGACGCCCACCGTGTAGACCGGGAGCTTTTCGGCCTTCAGGCCCAGCAGCGCCGGTGCCAGCCCCGACTCGCTCGTGTCGGCGCCGTCGCTGACCAGCACCATGCCCGCCACCGGCAGTCCGGCGAGCTCCTGACGCGCCGCCTCGAGCGCATCACCCAGCCTCGTCTGCGTGCCGCCGAAGGTCAGGCCAGCCTCGGCGTCCATCCGCGCCGCCGTGGAAGAGAAATGAAACGTGCGGACCAGGAACTTGTCCGAGAGCGCCTTGACGAGCGGGCGGTCCGGCGTCGCGAACTGTTCCTGCTCGTAAGCGCCGCGCGGCTTGCCGTTCCAGTCGCGCACCTGCATGCTGCGCGAATCGTCGAGCAGCACCGCGAGCACGTTCTGCTGCGGCACCGCCGTCTTGACGACGAGCACGGGCCGGAACAGGCACAGCACGACGACGGCGATGAGCGCGAGGCGCAGCGACAGGAGGATGGCGCGGGCGCGCGGTGTCGCCTGCCCGCCGACGCGGCGGTAAGTCAGAACTGCGGCGACGGCAAGTGCGACCCCGGCGGCCGCTGCAGCGTAGGATCCGGCGGTCGGATCGAACCTGAAGGCGCCCTGCTCGAAGACGACCGGCCGATATGTGAACAGCGCCTGAAAGACGGTTTCGAGCACCGGGCCCCCGTTAGGCGGCGATCATATATCGCTGCCAGAAGGCGCCGCCGACCTTTGTGCGCGCTCTAGCGGGTCGCGGCCTGGTAGCAGGCCTCGTAGAGCGGGACGACCCTCTCAGCAGAGAAGCGTTCGACGACGCGCTGGCGCGCGGCCTTCCCGACGGTGCAGCGGCGGGCCGGGTCCCGAAGCAGCGCGATCGCGGTCTCCGCCATGCCCGCCACGTCTTCCGGGTCATGCAGGAACCCCGTCACGCCGTCCTCGACGACCTCGGGCAGGCCGCCGACGCGCGTCGAGACGACGGGCAGCTCACAGGCCATCGCCTCGAGCGCGGCCAGCCCGAAGCTCTCGAGCGCCGACGGCAGCAGGAACACGTCCGCGATCGACATCAGCGGCATGACCTCCTCCTGCGCGCCGAGCACGTCGACCAGGTGCGTGATCCCGAGCTGCCGGCCCAGTCGGTACGCGGTGCTCAGCTCGGGGCCGTCGCCGACGAGCAGCAGCCGGGATGGCACGTCGCGCCGGATCCGGTCGAACGTCTCCATCACCAGATCGATCCGCTTGACCGGACGGAAGTTGGACACATGAATGACGAGGCGCGTGTCGTCGTCCGCGTAGCGGCGCCGCAGTTCCGGCAGCGACTGCCGCCGATGGACGCCCGGGTCCAGGAAGTTCGGAATCACCCGGATCGGGCGCGTCACGCGCAGCTCCTTCCGCGTGTCGTCCTTGAGGCTCTCGGAGACCGCCGTCACCACATCCGACTGCTCGATCGAGTAGGCGACGATCTCCGAGTACGACGGGTCATTGCCGACGAGCGTGATGTCCGTGCCGTGGAGCGTCGCCACGAGTTTCGGCGTGGCGGAGCTGGTCGACGCCAGGACCTGCTTCGCGAGGAGCGCGGCGGTGGCGTGCGGCACGGCGTAGTGGGCGTGGATCACGTCGAGCCGGAACTCGCGGGCCACCTGGACGACCTTGTTCGCGAGCGACAGCAGGTACTGCGGTTCACGGAAAAGCGGATACGTGGGCGTCAGCACCTGGTGGAACGACAGGCCGGCCTGGAACTCGCCCATCCGGAAGGGCATTTCCGTGCTGATCATGTGCACCGAGTGCCCGCGCGTCGCGAGCACCTTGCCGAGTTCCGTGGCCACGACACCCGACCCGCCGACCGATGCGTAGCAGATGATCCCGACGTTCATCGCCCCCCCTCGCTGACCCACCCGCGCGGCAACAGGCCGTCCCGCACGACGGGGGCCTTCACCACGAACCCCTCCGCCCACGCCACGTTCGCCAGCGCGCCGAACTGCGCGTCCCGGCTCTCGACGAGTTGCCGGAACCTGGGCGACGTCAGCCGCGTCTCGACGGCCCCGTCGGCAGCCGTCGTGAACTGCGTGCCGTAGCACGCCAGCGCGCGGCGCTTGGTCTCATAGTGGGCGGAGACGTCCACGACGAAGGAGGGCGGGACCGAGTCGTTGATGAAGTAGTAGCAGACCGACTGCGGCTTCCACGCGGGTCCGCCCGCGTCGTAGCGCCGGAGGCCCGCGTTGAACACGGCCTCGGTCAGCACCTGGCTGGCGGTCACGTGGTCGGGGTGGCGGTCGGCCCAGTACGGCACGGCGACCGTCGCCGGCTGCACGCGACGGATCAGCGCCGCGGCGTCACGGATGTGCTCGGCGCTGCTGCCGATGCCGCGGTCGGGCCAGCGGAAATTGGTGCGCCACGCGGCGCCGAGCACCGCGCGGGCCGCTTCGCCCTCCGCCAGGCGCTCTTCGACAGTGCCGTTGCTGCCCATCTCGCCGGCCGTCAGGTCGCACAGGCCGACCCGGGCACCCGCGGCCGTATGGACCGCCACGGCGGCGCCCATGCCGATCTCGATGTCGTCGGGATGCGGGCCGAACACGAGGAGGTCCACGCGGTCCATCGCGCCATGTTACCCGTTCAGCGTGAGGCCTCCGGGCCTGGACTAAAATGGCCCGCATCGTGCCGATGCAGGTCATCGTGAACGCGGACGACCTCGGCATCTCGGAACCGGTGAACGCCGAGATCTTCCGTCTGATGCGTGCGGGACGCGTCACGTCGGCCACGGTGATGGCCAACGGCCCCGCGGTCGGGCACGCCGCCGCCCAGCTGCACGACTACCCGCAGGCCTCGTTCGGCGTGCATCTCAACATCAACGAATTCACGCCCGTCACGACGACTCCAGGCCTCGCGCCGATCCTGGGCGCCGACGGCACGTTTGCCGGGAACATCCGGGATGTGCCGGTGACGGCGGAGCTGAAGCAGGCGATCCGCGCCGAGTGGCGTGCCCAGATCGACCGGCTCCGGTCGCTCGGCGTCGAGCTCAGCCACATCGACTCCCACTTTCACGTGCACACGATGCCGGCGCTTTTCGGCACGTTGAAGGCCGTCCAGCGCGACACCGGGATTCGCAGGGCGCGCCTGACCAAGAACGTCTTCGCAACGGCCGACACGCCGGGACCGGTGCGCCGTGCGGCGAAGGCCGCGTGGAACGCCGGCCTCCGTCACTACGTGCGGACGCGGACCGCGGACGCCTTCACCGACCTCGCGACCATGGTGAGCGAGGTCTCGGCCGACGTGCCGCCCGCGCACTCCATCGAAGTGATGGTGCATCCGGGACACCACGGCTTCGTGGCCGAGAGCGCCGTCCTCGAGCAGGAGTGGTGGCGACGCTTCAATTACGCCGTCGAGTTCGTCAACTATCGGGCGATCTGACGGCCGGAAGGGCGGCTACCCGTCCGAACCGACCGTGACCGCGCGCACGGCGTCGTGCAGCACGCCGTTCGAGTAGATGCCACGGCCCGAGTCGACCGTCCACGCGCCCGAATGGTCGCTGAACCGGCCGCCGGCTTCCTCGACGATGAGCGCGGGCGCCGCGAAGTCCCAGGGCCCACCCGTGTAAAAGACGGCGGCATCCAGTGCGCCCGACGCCACCTCGAACGCGGGGTGATAGATCAACGCATCGCTGCACGGCATCGCGGCCCGCACGGTGTCGACGCCCCGCTGCGCGCCGGCGTCCGGAACGTAGCGCGGCGGGGGCACCCAGCCCCGCGCCTCCGCGAGCACGCTCACACGGCTGACCCCGAGTCGCTCCGCGGGGCCGTCGGCCGTGCTCCGGAACGCGCCGTGTCCGCGGAGCGCCCACGTGACACGCGGACGCGCGGGCTCGACGCACAGACCGAGCACGACGAGGCCGTTCGCCTCGAGTGCAATGAGCGCGCCCCAGGCGTCCGACCCCTCGGCAAACTGCGCCGTGCCGTCGATGCCGTCAAGGATCCAGCGGCGCGGACCCGAGCCGCTGGCGCCGAACTCCTCGCCGAGGATCGCGTCGTCCGGCCGGGCCTCGGCCAGCAACGCGCGCAGCCTCGTCTCGGTCGCCATGTCGGCCTCCGTGACGACGCTGCCGTCGGGCTTGCGCCACTCGCGTGGCGCGTGCTTCCAGTGGGAGAGCGTGACCTCGGCGGCGGCCGCCGCGAGGCGCCGGGCCAGCGCCAGGTCGTCGTCGAGTGT
>CAYNUO010000069.1:0-6668 GCA_964400405.1 uncultured Bifidobacteriaceae bacterium
CCGAGGAGCAGACCCGCAGCCTCCCCGTCGTCCCAGTGCGCCGCCCAGTGCAGCGCCGTCGCGCCGTCACCCTGCGCGCCGTTCACGGGCGCGCCGCTCTGCAGCAGCGTGCGGAGCGCCGGTAGATCCCGCGCGCGGGCGGCGGCCACGAGCGGCGGCGTTTCGGCGAGCAGCGTGGCCGGCAGCGCAAGCAAGAGCAGCGCTGCCTGCGCCGCGCACCGGAGACCGATCGGCCGCGTCACAGGTCCGCCAGCACGCCGGTGCTGTTGCCGAACGCCGTCACGGGCACACCCAGCTTCGGCAGCAGGGTGGCGTGGAGATTGCCGACCAGGGTCCCGGGCGGGACGCGCAGGTGCCGTCCACCCTTCCACCGGGCGCCGCCACCGGCGAGCAGCACCGGCAGGTCGTCCGGTGAGTGGGAATTGCCGTCGCTCATGCCGGCGCCGTAGAGCAGGGTGCAGTGGTCGAGCAGCGACCCCGGCCCATCGGGCGTCCCGGCAAGCCGCGAGAGGAAGTACCCGAACTGCGCGGTGTGGTGCTGGTTGATCCGTGCCAGCTTGCGCAGCTTCTCGGCGTCGCCCTGATGGTGGGACGTCGGGTGGTGGGCGTCCCGGACGTCGACTTCGGGATAGCTGCGTCCGCTCAGCTCCCGGCCGAGCATGCAGGTCGTCACGCGCGTGAGGTCGGACTGGAACGCCAGCACCTGCAGGTCGAACATCAGCCGGGCATGGGCCTGGAACGTGGCCGGCACGCCCGTCGGCCGCTCGAGTGACGGGAGTTCGCGCGCACCCTGTTCCTCGATCTTCTGAATCTGCCGCTCCACGTCGCGCACGCCGTCCAGATATTGATCGAGCCTGGCGCGGTCGCCGCGGCCCACGCCGGCAGCCAGCTCCCGGATGCTGTCGGCCACCGAGTCCAGAATGCTGCGCCGAGCGGCCAGGCGGGCCGCCCGCGCCGCGCGCCCCGTGGTGTCCGCCTCGCCGAACAGCCGCTCGAACACCGCGCGCGGGTTGTGTTCCATCGGAAGCGGTGTCGTCGTGTTCCGCCAGGCGATCGTGTCCGTGTAAACGCAGCTCGATCCGATATCGCAGACGCCGGTGAACGGCGCCTCGAGCGAGAGCTCGAGCGACGCGAGCTGCGTCTCCTTCTCCGCCACGCGGGCCAGGACCTGATCCATCGACACGCCGGCCTCGACCACCGACCCGGTCGACGGAACCGGCGGCTCCGTGGTGAGAAACCGCGTGCTCGCGGCGCCGTGCACGGCGTAGTTCGGCGGCCCGTTACGCAGACCGGTGACGACGGTGAGCGCCCCCCGGAACGGCTCGAGCGGAGTCAGGGACGATGGAAGTGTGGAGAGCGCGCCGGCCGGGCCGGCAGGCGTCCACTGGGTCATCACGACGCCGTTCGGCACATAGACGACGCCGAACCGCGACACAGGTGCGGCCGCGGCGGCCCGCGGCGTCAGCGCCGGCACCATCGCGTCGAGCAGCGGCAATCCGAGCGAGGCGCCCGCCCCGCGAAGGAGCGCCCGACGGGACAATGCCCGGCGGCGGACCATCACGACGCCTGACTCCACTGGAATGGCAGGCTGCGCACCACGCCCTCGACCAGCGCGGACCACCGGTATCCGCCCGGCGCGGCCTCGCGCACGATGCGGCGGACGGCGGGCATGTCTGGCGGCTCGAGCGCCCGGCCGAGCGCGTAGGTCAGCAGCTTGGCGGTCAGCGTCGTGACGAACGTCTCAGGCCGCGCGGTGACGAGCGACCGGACGCCGGCGGCGCCGCTGAACGCCGTGCCGTCCGGCAGCGCGCCCGACGCGTCGACGGGGCCGCCGTCCTCACCCGTGTCGCGCCACCGGCCGATGGCGTCGAAGTTCTCGAGCGCGAAGCCAAGCGGATCCATCCGAACGTGACACCCGGCGCACGCCGGGTTCACCCGGTGCCGCTCCGTGCGCTCCCGCATGCTCAGCACGCGATCTCCCAGCACCGGCGGCGGCAGCGCCGGAATCGCGGGCGGCGGCGGGGGTGGCGGCGTGCCAAGCACGTTGTCGAGCAGCCACCGGCCCCGGAGCACCGGCGACGTCCGGTTCGGATACGAGGTCACCGTCAGGATGCTGCCATGGCCAAGCAATCCCGCGCGCCGGCCATCCACCGGGACGCGGCGGAAGTGCCCGCCGTAGACACCCGGAATGCCGTAGTGACGCGCGAGACGCTCGTTGACGAACGTGTAGTCCGCGCTGAGCAGTTCCGGCACCGGACGGTCGCGGCGAATCTGGTCTGCCACGAGCAGCTCCGTCTCCCTCAGAAAGGCGTCGCGCAGGCTGCCGTCGTACTCGGGATACAGCTCTTCGTCGAGCGTCACCGGCCGGAGCTCGCGGAGCCCCAGCCACTGCATCGCGAAGCTCGTCGTCAGCGCACGGGCACGGCTGTCGGCGAGCAGCCGGCGCGTCTCCCGCGCCAGCACCGCCGGCTCGTGCAGCGTGCCCGCTTCCGCGACGGCCAGCAGGCCGTCGTCCGGCACGCTGCTCCACAGGAAGAACGAGAGGCGTGACGCCAGATCGATGTCGCCGACGCGACGGGCCTTGCCGGGGCCGGCGCCGTCACGCTCGACGCGAAACAGGAACGCGGGATCCACCAGCAGCCGCTCGATGGCGGTCTGGATCCCGCCGTCGAAGGTGCCCAGCTCCTTCCGGCCGCGCTCGAAGAACGGCATCAGCCGGTCGGCATCCGCCTCACGCGCCGGACGGCGGTAGGCGCGCCGGGCCAGCGCCAGCAGGATCTGCCGCGCGCAGCGGGGCTCATCGTTCACCGAAGCCGGACGGCACGCGAAGATGCGGGTGCGGCTCGGCGTCATGCCGGCTCCTGACGCCGCGAACGGGCCGTCCACGGTCACGCTGTCGACCGCCGGTCCCCACGGCCCCCACGGCGCGCTCGTGAACTCGCTGTATGCGAAGCCGAGGCCCGTCAGCGGCGGTTGCTGCACGCCTTCCATGGCGAACGGCTCGTCGACGAACGACACGCCGACGGCGTGCGGGCCGGCGGTGGTCTTGAAGCGAACCTCCAGGCCGTCGTCCGCCGTCACCGCCCAGGCCTCCCACTTCGGATCGCCAAGGATGACGCCCGTGAAGCTCAGCGGAGCCGGCGCCAGCCCGGTCGCGCCACCCACCGTGCCGCGCAGCAGCCGGGTGCCGTCGAGCCTGATCTCGAGAACGTGCGGCGTCGTCAGGCCCCGCACATAGCCCAGGATGTTGCGAAGCAGCGCGACGCGGACCACGTACTCGGCATCGAGTGGAAAGTGATGGCGCACGGCGAGGCCGCCTCTCGAGCCGAACGGCTGGTCGTCGTCGGTCCGGATGTCCTGGAACGCCGTCTGCTCGGCGCGGTACGTGCGGGCGGCGAAGGCAGGGCCGATCGACGGATCGCCGACGGCGAGGCGGCTGATCCGCCGCGCGGCTGACAGATACCGGTCCACGAGCACGGGAGACACCGACAGCACGCCGCCGATGTTGTCGAAGCCCTCGAACGTCTCGTCCGCCGGCAGAAGCGTGGACGCGTCGACGTCGAGCGCGAGCACGTCCCGCACGGCGTTGGCGTACTCGGTGCGACTCAACCGATGCGCCACGATGCGCCCTGGCGCCGGCGCCTCCGCGGCCGCGAGATCCACGGCGCGTTCGGCACCCTGCACGAACCGGGCGATGGCCGCGGCGTCCGGCCGCACTGCGCCGGCAGGAGGCATGACGCCCGCGCGCACCTGCCGGATTACCCGTTCCCATAGCGCGGCGTCTCCACCGGGCGCGGGCGCGCCGAGCCCGCGCAGGTCCACGCCGGCCAGACGGCGGGTGGCGCCGTGGCACGACACGCAGTAGCGATCGAGAAACGCCTGATCCGGCGCCGAGGCGGCGGATCGAGTCTGTTGCGCGAGCAGGCCGGCACCGCCGGCGGCCTGCCCGGCGGCGGCCATCGCCAGCGCGGCAAGCCAGACTCTTCGACGGTCCAGGCAGGGCATGAATCTGAGGCCATTCTAGAACCTCTCCTCCGCACCTCAGCGATAATCGGGACACTCGCCCGCCCATGACCACGCCGCCCGACGACCACGCCACGCTCGCGCAGCTCCGGAGCGAGCTGCAGAACTTCCAGGACATCACGAAGTACCTCGTGCCGCGCTCGGGCGACGTGCCCCGGCTCCGCGGCATCGAGATGTTCGGCGGGTGCACATCGCTGACCGGGACGGTGGGCGGGGACCATCTCATCTATGTCGACTTCAAGCGCCGCTTCGACCTGGCCGCGCGCGCCCGGCGCGCCGCGGAACTCGGACGGCCCGAGGTCGTGCGGAACCTCGAGCGGTGCGAGCACATGGCCGGCGTGGCCCTGATCGACGTGGCCGGCCACCGGGCCACCGACGCGGTGCTGGCCGCGATGCTGCACCAGGCCTTCCTGACCGGCGCGCTCTACGAGCTGGACATGTTCGGCAACATCACGAAGCGGTTGTTCGAGAACCTCAACACGCGCTTCTTCCAGTCGTCCGGCGCCCACAAGTACGTCTCGCTGATCTACGGCGAGATCTCGGAGGACGCCACCTTCCGGTTCCTGTCGGCCGGCCAGCCGACGCCGGTGGTGTTCTCGCGTGCCATGAACCGGTTGGTCGAAGTGGACAAGGAGCAGTCGATCTCGTTTCCGCCCCTCGGGATGATGCCGTCGCTCGACGCGATCGACCGCAGCATCACGAGCGAGGCGCCGCTGGGTTTCAAGGAGACCTACCAGCTCAACGAGTGGAAGCTGATGGGGGCCGGTGACATCCTGCTGATTCACACCGACGGCCTCTCGGACCATCGCCGCGGCGAGGAACTCTACTTCCCCGGCCGTCTGGAGGACGCCCTGCGCGCCGCGAGGGATCTCTCAGCCCGGGGGATCTACGACGCGATCAAGCAGGACGTCGCCGACTTCGCGCCGCCAACCGACGACGTCAGCATGGTCGTCATCAAGCTCGGCTGACAGGCGAGGGCCATGACTACCGGGACGCGGATCCTGCTTCTCACGCTGCTGGCGGCGGTGACCGCCGTTGTGGTGTCGCAACCGCGGCCCGCCGCGCAGGCGCGCACGCCGACCTACTACGGCGACGTGCAACCCCTCCTGCGCACGCACTGTCAGTCGTGCCATCGAAAGCAGGGTGCGAACCATGGTGGACTCGTCGCGCCGATGCCGCTCTCGACGTATGAGGAAGTCCGGCCGTGGGCGCGCGCGATCGCGACCGCGGTGGAGTCGAAGCAGATGCCCCCCTGGCTCGCCAGCGGCGCGAGCGCCGGCGTCTTCATCAACGAGCGCGGCCTGAGCGCCGCGCAGATCGCGACGATCACCGCCTGGGTCCGCGGTGGCGCCACCGCCGGCACACCGCCGGCGACTCCACCGGCGCCGCTCCCCCAGGTGCATCCGGATGGGTGGGCGCTCGGTGAACCAAACGTCGACGTGAAGGGTGAGCCCCACGCGCTGGCGGACGACGTCAACGAGGACATGGTCACCTTCGAGGTCGGTGAGCTCCCCGACGACTACTGGGTGCGGGGCGTCGAGTTCCTGGGAGGGAGCTCCGCGGTCCACCACATGTGCGGCGCGCTCATCCTTCCCCCCGCCATCCCGTTGCGGCCGGGAATCGACCGGGAGACCTCGCTTGGATGCGCGGCTCCCGGCGCGGAGCCCCGCCTGCTGCCGGACGGATTCGCGTATCTCGCGCCGCGCGGCGCGGCAGTCCGTCTGGACATGCATTACTTCAAGCCAAAGGGCCCAGGCACGGCGGTCGTCGACACGTCGCGGATCGGGCTGACGCTCGCCCGCGGGAGGCCCACCCACCGCGTGCGTTTCAACGCGGCCGGGAACACGAATTTCGAAGTGCCGCCGGGACACGCGGACTGGAAGGTCGGCGCGGCGAAGACGTTCGACCGTGAGACCACGATCGTCGCGCTGTGGCCGCACGGGCACTCGCGCACAGCGTCCACTGTCTACCGGGCGTTCTATCCGGACGGGAAGTCGGAAGTGCTGCTCGACGTCCCGCGCTACGACCACCGGTGGGAGGAGGTCTACACCTACGTGAAGCCGAAGGTCGTGCCCGCGGGCACGCGCGTGGAGGTGCTGTACCGGTTCGACAACAGCCCGGCCCGCGGCGGGAAGAAGGCCTTCGATGCGACCCAGCCGGTGATCTTCGGCCCGCACGCGGCGGACGAGATGATGCTCGGCTACATCGCGTACGGCCAGCCTCTCGGCGGGCCGCCGCCGGTCAGCGGCAATCGCGGCAACGTGGACGCGGTGGACCACGACCGCGTCGACCGCTTCACCGCGACGCTCGAAGGCCACGACGGGGTCACGCTCGAGTTCTCGAAGGTCCCGGTCGACGACGCCGCGTACGCATCCGTCGACACGCTGACTTCGGGCGTCGTGCGGTTCACCGGACACGGCATCATGAAGCTCAGAACGGCGAAGCCGCTGGCGTTCGGCCCGACCACACTGAAGCCCGGGAACGTCTCGGCCGGCTTTCCGGGGCTCTACGGGCTCTGGCTGCGGCGCGTGGGCAGCGGCTGGCGGCTGGCCGTCACCAACCAGCCGGACGTCTGGGGCACGCAGTTCGACCAGACGGCTGTCGTCGCCGACCTCCCCCTCCGCTACGAGCCCGCCGGGCCGGCC
>CAYNUO010000069.1:6768-9710 GCA_964400405.1 uncultured Bifidobacteriaceae bacterium
CTGGCACAGACCACCGCCGGCATCGCCGGCACGGCACGCGACACCACGGGGGCCGTGCTTCCGGGCGTAACGGTCGAGGTGGCCAGCCCCGCGCTCATCGAGAAGGTGAGGACGGCCGTGACCGACGGCCAGGGCCGGTTCAACATCACGGACCTGCGGCCTGGCGTCTACTCGGTCACCTTCACGCTGGCCGGCTTCAACACGTTCAAGCGCGAAGGCATGGAGATTTCGGCCGGCTTCACCGGCACGGCGAACGCCGAGATGAAGGTCGGCGGCCTTGAAGAGACGGTGACGGTCACCGGCGCCACCCCGACGGTGGACATTCAGAATGTCCGCACGCAGCAGGTGCTCAGGTCCGAGGTGCTGGACGCGTTGCCGTCGGGCCTGAAGGACATCACGGCCCTTTCCGCGCTGACGCTCGGCGCCACCAATTCCACGGGCACGAGAAACGACGTCGGCGGCGACCGCGGCGAGCTCTCCACCGGCATCAGCATCCACGGCAGCCGCGGCGACGACGGCCGCACGAACTACGACGGCATGAGCACGAACGTGTTCTACGGCGGCGCCGGCGGCCAGCAGCGCATCTACAAGTTCAACACGATGGGCATTCAGGAGACCGTCGTGGACACGGGCGGCAACAGCGCCGAGAGCGACACCGGCGGCGCCAACGTGAACATGATCCCGCGCGACGGCGGCAACACGTTCCGCGCGCAGGGCGTGCTCAGCTACACCAACGCCGACTTCGCGAGCGGCAAGGTCCCCGAGCAGCTCGTGGCGCGGCGCAGCCAGCCCGAGAACAAGACGATGAAGAAGGTGTACGACTACGGCATTGGCATCGGCGGCCCGGTGGCCAAGGACAAGCTGTGGTTCTACAACGCGAACCGCTGGTGGGGGAACGAGTCGTTCGCCGCGAACAACTACTTCAACAAGTCGCAGGTCTGGTACCGCTACGAGCCGGACCGGAGCCGCCCGGCGTTCAGCGACCAGGACTACCGGGACCACGGCGTACGCCTCACGTGGCAGGCGTCCGCCAAGAACAAGGTCACGTTCTCGGAGAACTGGCAGAAGGCGTGCGCGTGCTGGATGGGCATCGGCGCGACCACGGCTCCGGAGTCGAGCACGAGCTTTGAATACGGCCCCGAGTATCTGACCCAGATCGGCTGGAGCTTCCCGGCCACCAACAAGGTCCTGTTCCAGGCCGGCTACTCGTATCTGCGCCAGGCCGTCTCGTTCACCAGCCAGGGCGGCCCGAACGCTCCCGGTGCGACCCAGGTGACGGACTCCGGACTCGGCTACACGTGGGGAGGCCTGGGCCTTTCCTCGCAGAACGACCTGAACGAGCCCCAGGCCCAGCACAACGCCAACGAGAAGTTCACGATGGCGTATGTCACCGGTTCGCACTCGTTCAAGGCCGGCGTCCAGATGCAGCAGGGCGTGTTCAACACGCGCGGCAACCATCCCACCGGCATCACGTACACGTTCCTGAACGGAGTGCCGAACCGGATCAATCAGGGCGCGTATCCGTTCCGGAGCGACGCCCGGCTGCGCGGCGTCGGCGTCTTCGCGCAGGAACAGTGGAGCCTGAACCGTCTGACAATCAACGCCGGCGTCCGGTATGACGGCTTCCGGGGCTTCACGCTGGCTGACGAGATTCCTGCCGGGCCCTTCCTGCCGGCCCGCCGGGTTGATGCGATCAACGATTACCCGAACCTGAAGAACATCACGACGCGCTTCGGCGCGGCGTACGACCTGCGCGGCGATGGCCGGACGGCGGTCAAGGCGTCGTGGGGCAAGTATCCGATCGGCATGGGCGGCGGCATCCTGAACACCATCTCGCCGGCCAACGCCGTCGTGGCCAGCGTCAACCGGACGTGGAACGACGCCAACGGCAACTTCGTGGCGGACTGCACGCTCACGGTGCTCACGGCCAACGGCGAGTGCGGGCAGGTGAACAACCTCGCGTTTGGTCAGCCGGTCGCCAACATCACGTGGGGCGACAGCGCCCGGCTCGGCTGGAACGCCCGGGAGTACAACTACCAGTGGAACGTCACCGTGCAGCACGAACTCCGGCAGGGTCTCGGCATCATGGTCGGCTACTTCAACACCGACTGGCGGAATCAGCAGCAGCAGGTCAACATCCTGCAGAGCCCGAACGACTACACGCGCTTCTCGATCACGCTGCCGAATGACCCGCGGCTCGGTGACCGCGCGGGCATCACGCTCAACAACCTCTACGACGTCAACCCGGACAAGCGCAGTTCGGTCCGGCAGGTGCTGATGACGGTCGACGAGATGAACAAGCTGTACGGCGCCAAGGGCCGGAAGAAGGATGTCTACAACGGCGTGGACGTCGGCTTCAACTGGCGCTTCAGGGAGAAGGGCCTGCTGAACGGCGGCGTCAGCATCGGGCGGCAAACGCTCGACGACTGCTACCTCAATAACTACCCGAACCTGGCCGCGTCGCAGGCGCAGCCGCGCACCGACGAGTACTGCCATCAGCAGTCGAGCTGGTGGAACGGCCTCGGCTCGCAGGTCAAGCTGCAGGCGGTCTACCCGCTGCCGTGGGGGATCACGGCGAGCGCGTCCTACAAGCACCTGCCGGGCGTCAACATCACGGCAACGTATGTCGCGACGAACGCCGAGATCCTGCCGTCGCTCGGCCGCAACCTCTCGCTGTGCGCGCCGACCGGCGCCTGCAACGCGACCATGAACATCGCCGCCATCGCGCCCTCCCAGGTGTTCGACGAGCGACTGAACCAGATCGACACCCGGTTCACGCGCAGCGTCAAGGTGATGAAGCTCCGCATGCAGGGCATCTTCGAGATCTACAACCTGACCAATACGCGCCCCTCTCAGGCCAACAACAACACGTTCGGCGCGAACTTCCTGCAGCCGTCGGTCCTGCTCGGCGGCCGGCTCTTCAAGTTCGGCGCGCAGGTCGA
>CAYNUO010000069.1:9810-16169 GCA_964400405.1 uncultured Bifidobacteriaceae bacterium
GCCGTGCTGCCAGGTGTGACGGTCGAGGCCGCCAGCCCGGCCCTGATCGAGAAGGTCCGGACGGCGGTAACCGACGGCCAGGGCCGCTACAACATCACGGACCTGCGGCCGGGCACGTACTCGGTGACCTTCAGCCTGACGGGCTTCGGCACGGCCAAGCGGGAGGGCCTCGAGATCTCGGCCGGCTTCACGGCCACGGCAAACGCCGACCTCAAGGTCGGCAGCCTCGAGGAGACCATCACGGTCACGGGCGAAACGCCCGTCGTCGACATCCAGAACACCCGCACGCAGCAGGTGCTGAAGCAGGACGTGCTCCGCGCCCTCCCATCCGGTCTGGGTGGCCTCGAGCAGTTCGCGTCGCTGACGCTGGGCGCCACATCCACGACGCAGGGCCGCAACGACGTGGGCGGCGCGCAGGGTGACGCCAACACGGGCGTGGCCATCCACGGCGGCCGCGGCGACGACGGCAAGATCAACTACGACGGCATGAACACGAACGTGTTCTACGCCGCGGCGGGTGGTCAGCAGCGCATCTGGAAGTTCAACACGATGGGCGTGCAGGAGACGGTCGTCGACACGGGCGGTGCCAGCGCCGAGACCGAAACGGGCGGCGCCAACGTCAACATGGTGCCCCGCGAGGGCGGCAACACGATCTCGCTCTTCGGCGTGGCCAACTACTCGGATGAGAACTTCGCCTCGAGCAAGGTGCCGCAGTCCTCGATCGACCGCGGCGCGCCGGCCGACGCCAGCACCATGAAAAAGGTGTATGACTACGGCCTCGGCTGGGGCGGTCCCATCAAGAAGGACAAGCTCTGGTTCTTCAACGCGAACCGCTACTGGGGCGGCCAGCAGTACGGCACAGGCCCGTGGTCCTTCTTCAACAAGTCGACCAACCCGCTGAAGTACGAGGCCGACAAGTCGCGGCCCGCGTTCGGCGACGTGGCCTACACCAACATCAACGGCCGCGTGACCTGGCAGATGACGCCGAAGCAGAAGCTCGCAACGAGCCTCGACTATGAAGTGGGTTGGAATGAGTATCTGACGATCAGCCTGGGCTCGCCGCTCGCGCCGGAGGCGGCTATCAGCTTCGGGTACGGCCAGGACTACTCCAACAAGCCCGGCATGTATCTCTCGCAGACGAGCTGGAACTACGCCGCCAGCAACAAGCTCTTCTTCGAAGCGCGCGCGTCGTTCCTGAAGCAGGCCGTGAGCTTCACCAACGAGAACGCGCCGGGCCCGCTCGGCTTCGTCTTCGACAGCGCGCAGGGCTTCGGCTGGGGTGCGCTCCCGGGCGGCACGACCAGCGCGTATGACGTCCCGCACCGCGGCAACAACTTTACGCAGAAGGTGGCCAGCTCGTACATCACCGGCTCGCACCAGATCAAGGTGGGCCTGCAGACCCTCCAGGGCTGGTACGACACCTACGGCGACGCGAAGGCCAACGGCTACAACGTCGTGCTCAACGCGATCCCCGGCGGCATCTACCTGATCAACCAATTCGCGTCACCGTTCGCGAACTTCGTCCGCGTGCGCTCGCAGGGCGTGTTCGCGCAGGATCAGTGGACGATCAAGCGCCTCACGCTGAACCTGGGCGCACGGTTCGATCACTTCAATGCCTTCGCTCCCGCGATTACCGTTGCGGCCGGCCCGTTCAAGCCGCAGCAGTCGTTCCCGGAAACGAAGGACCTGCCGAACTACAAGGACATCACGCTGCGCGTCGGCGCCGCCTACGACATCTTCGGCAACGGCAAGACGGCCATCAAGGGCGGCTTCGGCAAGTACCTCGCCGGGCTCGGCGGCGGCGAAGCGAAGTCGCTCTCCCCGTCCAACACCACGGTCCAGTCGGCTCCGCGCCTGTGGATCGACTTCAACGGCAATGGCGCTCCGGACTGCACGCTGACGAACCTCTTCGGCGCGCTCGGCACCAACGGTGAGTGCGGCCCGCTGTTCGACCCGAACTTCGGCAGCACCCGGTCGACGCTCACGTGGGATCCGAAGGCGGCCACCGGCTGGGGCGTGCGCGAGTACAGCTACCAGACCTCGCTGGCCCTGCAGCACCAGTTGTTGCCGCGTCTCGGCATCACCGTGGCGTACAACCGGAACGACTGGAAGAACCAGCAGGCGATCGTCAACAAGGCCGTCTCCCCGTCCGACTTCGACAGCTACTGCATCACCGCGCCGACCGACGGGCGCCTCGGTGACGTCAGCGGCAAGCAGGTGTGCGGCCTCTACGACGTGAAGGCGTCGGCCCTGGGGCGCCCGGTTTCGGACGTCCGGATGCGCGTCAAGGACGTGGCCGGCGCCAAGGGCAAGCCGAGCGAGGTCTACAACGGCGTGGACTTCGCGTTCGACTTCCGCATGCCGAACGGCGGCCTCATCGCCGGCGGCGTTGCCGTCGGGCGCTCGGTCGTGGACGCCTGCTGGATGAACGACCTGCCGAACGCCGCCCAGATCGGCTACAGCAAGCCCACGACGGCTGGCACCAGCCCGAATCTGACCCCGCGCTCCGAGGGCTTCTGCAACGTCGCGCCGGCGTGGTGGAACGGCGTGGGTTCGCAGGCGAAGATCCAGGTGATCTATCCGCTGCCCGGGGGCTTCACGGTCTCCGGCACGTTCAAGAACCTGCCTGGTATCCCGATCACCGCTGAGGTGCCGGAGGTGCTGACCAGGAATACGTTGGGCCGGCCACTGAACGGCACCAACACGGTTTATCAGCTGTTGCCGTCGCCGAACTCGGGTTCCACGGCGCTGGCGTCGTCGATGTATGACGACCGGCTGAACGAGGTCGACACCCGGCTGTCGCGCACGTTCAAGTTCGGCAAGGCCCGGGTGCAGGGCTTCGCTGAGCTCTACAACGTGTTCAACAACCGCCCGCCGCAGGGCATCAACAACCGGTACACGCCGGCCGGCACGGCCCAGGGCTGGCTGACGCCCGGCGTGCTGCTCGGTGGCCGGCTGTTCAAGTTCGGCACGCAGGTCAACTTCTAGTCCGCTCCAGACAGCCCGTCGCCCCCCTCCGATCGGTCGGGGGCGGCGGGCACCCCCGCCGGCATCAGCCTCGCCGGCGTTCCCGCACCTCCGCTCACCGACAACCCAGCCCTCCGCCTGAGGTACCGTATCGGGGCATGTCGCGCCTCGCGTGGTGTCTCAGCGCCATCGGCTTCGCGCTGATCACCCGTGTGATGAGCGCCCCGCTCATCGACTTCAACAACCTCTCGGACGCGAGCTACGCTGGCGACGCGCGACTGCTCATCTGGACGCTCGCCTGGGATGCGCACGCGCTGCTCACCGGCACGCCGCTCTTCGACGCGAACATGTTCTTTCCGCAATCCGGCGCGCTTGGCTGGGCGGAGCATCACGTCGGCATCGGCCTCTTCGCGGCACCCGTCTACGCGCTGACGCACGACCCCGTCTACACCTACTGGTGCGTCTGGCTCGCCGCGTTCGTCCTGAACGGCCTGGCGATGCAGGCGCTGGCCTTCCGCATCACGAAGGACTCCGTCGCCGCCTTCGGCGCCGGGCTCGTCTACGCGTTCGCGTTCTTCCGCATGCACCACGCGCACGGCCATGTCCAGATGCTGTGGACCTGGGCCATGCCGCTGGCACTGCTCGCACTGGTTCGCTGGGTCGAGCGGCCTTCCATCGCCCGCACCGGCACCGTCGTGGCGCTCGTGCTCATCCAGGCGCTGTCCGGCTGGTACCTCGCGGCGATGCTCGCCCTGCTGCTCATCGTGGCCGCGTGCTGCCTCTTCTGGCGCCGCCCTCTCACGCGCCAGCACGTCGTGTCCGGCCTCGCGGCGGTCGCCGTCGGGCTTCCCGTGCTGCTCTGGTTCGTCGGCCCCTATACGCAGCTGCCCGGCAACAGCCTCGCCGAGGTGCAGGGCAACTCGGCCGATCTGGCGTCCTACCTCGTGCCAGCCGCGAACACGTCGCTCGGCCAGTGGGTCGAGACACACACCTCGCTGAAGCCACGGTGGATCTGGGGAGAGCAGACGCTCTATCTGGGAGTCGCCGGTGTCGTGCTCGCGGCACTCGGCAAGTGGCGCTGGCTCCGGATCCCTGACCGGCTGACCGCCGCGGCGGCGATTGCCGGTGGCCTCGCGCTGGCGCTGTCGTTCGGGCCCGGCTCTGGACTCAGACCATTCGATCTCTTTGCGAAGCTCCCGGCCATGGGGCTGCTGCGCGCACCCGCCAGGTTCGCGCTGCTCGTCGTCTTCGCACAGGCCGTGCTCGTGGCCGGAGGGGCCGCGTGGCTTCGGACGCGCTGGCGTGTGACCAGCACCGCTGCGCTCGCCGTGCTGGCCGCGTTCGGGCTCTGGGAGAGCTACGTCGTGAACTTCCCCGGCGGCACGCCACCACGTGAGCCGATCCCGGCGGTCTACACGCGCCTCTCGACGCTGCCGAGCGGTCCGGTGCTCTCGCTGCCGACCTACCGTTTCGCGCAGGACAACTTCCACGAGGCGGACTACCTGCTCTTTTCCACCGCGCACTGGAACCCGATCGTCAACGGCTTCGGCCGGCACGAACCACCCGGTCACAAGGAGCGCATGGCCACGCTCATGCAGTTCCCCGCACCTGATGCGGTCGCGCTGCTGAGGACGACCGGCGTCCGCTATGTCGTCCTGCACCCGGACCGCGCGAGCGAGCTGGCCCGTGCGGCGACGGAGGCCGAGCGCGTACCGGGCATCCGGCTGGTCGCCCACGATGGCGCGGACTTTCTCTTCGAGATCGGCCCCGCGTCCTAGCGAGGCACTCGCTCGCGACCTGCCTGAGCACCTGCTCGCGCGTCGTTATTCAGCTGTGCGCTGAGCGCGTCCAGGGGACTCCTGGCCGGATTCCGGAGGTCCTTCACGACGTGCGTGTACACCATCGTCGTCTCGACATTGGCATGGCCCAGGTACTCCTGAATCTGGCGGATGTCCACGCCACCAAGCAGCAGATGCGTGGCGAAGCAGTGTCGCAGCGTGTGAACCGACACCGGCTTGTGAATCCGGGCCTCTGACGCCGCGGCTTTGACCCCTTTCTGGACGACCGAGTCGTGCAGGTGGTGTCGACGCACGACGCCTTCGCGGGGATCCGTCGAGAGTGTGCGGCTCGGAAACACCCAGAACCACCCCAGTTCCCGACCGGCGTTCGGATACTTCCGCGTCAGGGCATCCGGCATCCACACACCCGCCAGGCCGGCTACGCGGTCGGCCTCGTGCAGCGTCCGGGCCGCCTCGATCTGGTTCTGCAATGTCTCCCGGCACGCCTCCGGCAGAATCGTCGACCGGTCCTTCCCACCCTTGCCACCGCGGACGTGGATCAGGTTCTGGTCGAAATCAAGATCCTTGATCCGCAACTGGCAGCACTCGGACACCCGGAGGCCACCGCCGTAGATCAGTTCGGCCATCAACCTGACGGTCCCCTGCATCGCGCCGAGCAGCGCCACCGTCTCGGAGACGCTCAGGACTACGGGCAGATGCTCACCCCGTTTCGCTCGAGGCGCCTGACCCAGGCCCTCCACGTCGACACCGAGCACCTCCCGGCCCAGAAAGAGGAGCGCGCACTGCGCCTGATTCTGCGTGCTGGCAGACACGCGTCGATTGACGGCGAGATGAGTCAGGAAGTCGCGCGTGGTCGATGACGTCACTCGAGGTCGAGGACCGTCCGTCTCGGCGGCATAGTCCAGGAAGCGCCGGCACCAGTCCACATACGAACACTCCGTGCGATAGGAGTAGTGTCGAGTCCGAAGGCGCTTCCGCAGGTCATCCAGCGCCGCCAGCGGGTCGACGCGACCGTCGGCGTCGACAACACGGGACACCGATGGGGCGCACCAGTCCGTCCGCCGAAGGAAGTTGATGAAATAGAGACGGACGGCCTGCTCCGCCTGCCGGACCTGCCAGTCCTGCCATCGACCGGACCGCTCCAGGCCTTCGCAGAAGCTGCGACTCTGGTCACTCAGGGGTCCGGGCTCGGCCGTGCGCGACAGGAACTGGCGCACCCATCGCACGACGAACGGCGCGGACTTCGGCTGAACCAGGCGCTGCTTCAGCAGAAATTCGCCGAACTGTTGCAGGGACGATTCAAGCTCGCGCATCCCCCCTCCTGCCGATCCGTCCCGAGCAAGCGCCACGCCAAAGCGTCGGTCACCAGTAAATGGCGCACGCTGCGAACCACCGGAAACCCGTGCTTAGACCGCACGCGCCATTTGCTGGATGTTTCCGCCATCCCCTCGCGGCAAGTCATGGCAGGAATTGCAGATGCTCCGCGAAAGGAAGCGTGGATAATGTCGCCCGGGTGACGCCCGAGACCAGCTGGGCATGGTGCGTGTCGCGCACCGGAACCGGCCAATTGGCGCACTCCAGCTAAACAACGTT
>CAYNUO010000070.1:0-15799 GCA_964400405.1 uncultured Bifidobacteriaceae bacterium
TAATTCCGGGCGCGTGCGTCGCGGAGGGTCTGGCGTACCGCTGGCGCGTCATACGGTTCGAACGGACGACCGAGCGCGTAGATCAGCAGCTTCTCCGTGATCGTCCGGAGATACGGCCCGGGATTGCCGAGGATCTGCTGACGGAAGTCGCCGAGCGTCGAAAACTTCGAGCCGTCGGGCATCATGCCGGCCGGATCGATCCGCGCGAACGACCGATCCACCTCGCGCCACCTGCCGACCGCGTCGAACTGCTCGAGCGCGAAGCCCACGGGGTCGATCACGTTGTGGCAGCCGGCGCAGACCGGATTGGCTCGGTGCTTCGCCATCAGTTCCCGCACCGACAGCACGCGTCCGTCGTCCTGCTTCTGCTCGGGCAGCGCGGGAACGTTGGCCGGCGGCGAGGGAGGCGGTGTGCCGAGCACGTTGTCCAGCAGCCACTTACCGCGCTTCACCGGCGAGGTCCGCGTCGGCACGGACGTGACCGTGAGAATGCTCGCCTTGCCGAACAGGCCGCGCCGCGGGCTGTCAGCCGGCAGCGAAACACGGCGGAAGTCCGGCCCGGACACGCCAGTGATGCCGTAGTGTTTCGCGAGCCGTTCGTTGAGGAACGTGTAGTCGGCGTCCAGGAGCGTCAGCACGCTGCGGTCCTCGGACCGGATACTGTCGAAGAACAGCTCCGTCTCGCGCGCCATCGCCTGCTTCAGCGTCACGTCGAAGCTGGGATAGAGATCGGGGTCCATCTGCGTATCCGCCACGTTCCGGATCCAGAGATAGAACGACGCGAAGTTCTGCGTCAGCGCTGCCGCCTTCGGATACTTCAGCATGCGGCGCACCTGCGCCTCGAGCGCCGCCGGCGTCGTGAGCTGGCCCTTCACGGCCACGCTCAGAAGCTGGTCGTCCGGAATGCTGCTCCAGATGAAGAACGACAGCCGTGACGCGAGTTCCAGATTGCTGACCTTGTATGGCGCGCCGGGGACGACGCCGGCCGGATCGAACTCGGCGCGGAACAGGAAGTCAGGGGTCACCAGCAGCGCCCGGACGGCGCGCTCGATGCCGGATTCGAAGTCAGCGTCCGCGCGGCCCTCTTTGTAGAAACGCATCAGGTATGCGAGGTCGTCATCGGTCGACGGGCGGCGAAATCCCCGGCGCGCCAGGGTCGACAGAATCTGCCGCGCACAGGGCTCTTCGGCCGCCACCGTTGCCGGTGTGCACGTCAGTATCCGGCGGCGGCTGGCCGTTTCCCCCTTGCCCAGCACCTGCAGCGGACCAGTCACCACGACTTCGCGCACCCCGGGGGGTGGCGCGTTGCCGGGAAGCTGCTGCCCGATGATCGGCAGCCGGTCGCCTTCCTGCTCGACGGACGCACGCACCTTCTTGAACGTCGCAATCAGCCGGTGGGCACCGGCCTTGATCGGAACCTGGACGGTGTAGGACGGGGCTCGCTCGCGGCGTCCCGCGGCGACGAGTGTCCATTCCTTCACCAGCTCCCCGTCCAGGCTCAGCTCGAGCACCTCCCCTTGAATCGCCGGCTCGGTGCCCGCGCCGGTCTGCGCCGGCAGCGACGAACCGACCGTGATGTCGAACTTGTAGATGGCGTCGAGCGGGAACACGTAGTCGATGGCGTGACCGCCGTGCGTGCCGAACGGCATGCCTTCAAGCCGGACGTCCTGACGCAGCTCCTGAATCGGCTTGAAAGACTGCGTATTGGGCGGGACGTTGCCGCTCATGGCCGTCCGGCTGACGCGGCGTGCGACGGTGATGTAGCGCTCCAGCAGCGACTGGCTCATGCGCAGCGAGCTCGCGATGTTGTCGAAGTTCGCATCGCCGCCGCCCAGCGGATCCGGCGGCAGCAGGTTCTCGACGTCGATCTCGAGTCCGAGCAGGTCACGCACTGCATTCTTGTACTCGGTGCGGCTCAGCCGATGCAGCGCCTCCTTGCGGCCCGGGTTGGGTTTCGCTGCGGCGTGCCGGTCGAGTTCCGTCTCGAGCCACGCTGCCACCTGGTCGGACAGCGCGCGATCCGGACGACGGGCGCTGACCGGCGGCATCTGGCCCGCGCGCAGCTTCGTCACCACCTTCTCCCAGATGTCGCCACGCTGACCGGCAACGCTCACGTCAACGGCATCCAGCACGAAGTTGCTGACCGCCTTCTTGTTTCGCTCGTTGTGGCAGCCCACGCAGTACTGCTTCACGAACGCCTGCACGTCCGGTGCGGGCGTCGCGGCGGCCTTCGTGGCAACGGGTCCGGGGGCGGCCTGGGCACCCGCGGCGAACGCCGGCACGGCATGGCTCAGACCGAGCGTCAGCGTGAGGGCGCAGGCAAGTCGCGGAGAGTACCGCATAGAGGCAACCTTTCTAAGGCAGCGCGAAGACGTAGATGGCCGACCCGGGCCTGGCGGGTAACGTGATGTCCGGCACGAGCTGGATGAAGCCGGTCGAGTGGAGCGACCCGAAGCCGGTCACCACTGCGATGTACTGCTTGCCGCCCACGGCGTAGGCGATCGGGGCGGCCGACGGTACGTCGGCGAGCTTCGTGCTCCACAGCTTCCTGCCCGTCTTCGCGTCGTACGCCGTGAACGTCCGGTCGAGGGAACCCGCGAACACCACGTCCCCGGCCGTCGCCAGCACCCCGCTCGTCATCGGCGCGTGCTGGCGCTCGGTCCAGAGCACCTTGCGGGTCTGCAGATCCATCGCCTGCACGCGGCCGAAGCGCCCGTCGCTGTTGGGTACGGGCCGCGTGCGCGGCATCACGCCGCTTGAAAGCGCGGCGATCTCGCCGGGAAACACGGGCGCGAGATCCATGCACGATTCGTTCTGCGTGGTGAACACGACCTTCATGTTCGGGTTCACGGCACCGGGCAGCCAGTTCTTGACGCCGATCCAGTTCGGACACACCGTCCAGACCTTCTCCTGGCCCGGAATCGGAATCAGCGCTGGATCGATGGTCTTGACGCCGGTCACCGGGTCAATGTGCTTGATGAAGTTCTGGACTCCCGCATCGACCGAGAACAGATACTTCCCGGTCGTCGCCTCCAGCGCGTCCAGCACACCCGCCTTCCCCATCGTCAGGACGGCCTTCGTCATGCGGCCGTTGACCGGCAGCGACACGATCATCCGCTCGAACGAGTAGTCGAGGTCGAAGGGATCGCCGTGCTGATGCTGGTAGTACCACGCCAGCTTTCCCGTGTCCGCATGCAGGGCGATCGTCGAGTTGGTGAAGAGCGCATCCTTCGTGACGCCGGGCGTCTTCGTCGGAAGGCCGATCCAGCCCGTGTCGTACGTGTTGCCGGTGCCGAAGAACAGCAGATTGAGGTCAGGGTCGTAGTAGGACGTCGTCCAGATCGCCGCGCCCTTGCGCTGCTCATCAGGAACATCACCCCATGAGTTCCCCCCCGGCTCTCCCGTCTTCGGAACGGCAGACCACGACCACAACGCGTCCCCGCCCTTCGCACTGAACGCCTGCAGCAGCCCTCGCGCACCGGGGTTGGACCCGACGCCCTGGAAGATCCGGCCTGCAAACACGGACGGACCGCCGGTGGAGTTCGCGGCCAGCTTCGCCTCCCAGCGCGGCGTCCCCTGGCGCGCATCGACGGCCGCCAGGCCCAGCCGCCCTTTCAGGAGGAACAGCGCGTCGCCGTAGAGAGCCAGACTGCGACTCGCCGCACTGGCCGCAGATGCATCCGGCGCGTAGCTCCACAGCACCTCGCCCGTCGTCGCATCCAGCGCATCGACAGCCGAGCCGGCGCTGCCGGCGAACACAATGCCGTCGTGCACGAGCGGTGTCGTGTGCGTGGGGCCCGGCCGGAGCGTCTGCGACCACACCAGCTTCAGGCCCGCAACATTGCCGGCCGTGATCTCTGTGAGCGGGCTGAAGCCCTGTCCGTCCGGCGTGCGGCGCCACGTGAGCCAGTCACCTGGCGCAGGGTTCCGGAGCATGTCGTCGGTCACCGGCGTCAATCGCGTGAGTGGATCGACGGCCTTCGGCCAGTCCGGCAGCGCCACGCCGACGGCAAGCGAACCGCCCGCCGATCCCCGGAGGCCTGGAAATCCGAGCCGCATCTTCGCCAGCGCCTGGTCGCTCGACGGCAGCGGCACTTCGGAGGCCGCAAAGCCGTTGTCCTTCAGCAGGAGCGCAACAAGGCCCGTGTACTCATCCTGCGTCAGTGCACCCGCCCGGCCGGGCGGCATCTGCCGCCGGAGATAGTCGCGCAGCGCGGCCGGCGACTGGCCGTTCCACCGTACCTTGAACGTGCCTCCGACGAGTGACGGCGCGAGCCCCCCGCTCAATGTCCCGCCGTGACACGACGCGCAGTGGGCGTCATAGACGGCGCGGCCGGACTGCGCCTGCTCGAGCGTGAACGGCACGAGCGTCGGGCTGAGGCCGCCCTGCCCGGTCACCAGGGCGGTGGTCACGGCCAGCGCGGCTCCGACGAAGAGGACGTGTCTCATCCGAGTATCTCCACGCGACCGGCCCCCGCGGTGGGGGCATTCGCCGAAACGGCGGGTAGCCTATCCTGAGGATAACGCGACTTCAAGCGCTTTGAACGCACGTTCAATTACCGTCACGCCGCCCCGGCCTTCCTCCGGAGACGAGCGCATTCCGCAGTGCGTTGGTCAGCGAAGCCATGAAGTGCCTCGTGACTGGCGCCTCCGGTGCGAAGACGTCGAACCCGTGGAAGGCGCCCGGCACGACCTGCAACTCCACTGCGATACCAGCGTTGATGAGGCGCTGCGCGTAGGCGATGTCCTCCTCGACGAACAGGTCGATCGAGCCGACGCCGATCCAGGCCGGCGGCAGACCGGCGACGGACGCGACCCGCGAGGGCACCGCGCCGTCAGGTACATGCGCAGCGCCCGCGGGCACGCCGAGGAATGCGCTCCAGCCGCGACGATTCTGCTCCGGCGTCCAGACGAACGTGCCGATGTGTGGCGGCATCCGACGGGCGCTGCCGGTGCGATCGTCGAGCATCGGATACACCAGAGCCTCGAAGACAATCGGGACTTCTCTCCGGTCGCGTGCGGCAATCGCCAGCATGGCGGCATGGCCGCCGCCCGCGCTCTCGCCCATCACCGCGAGCCGCGACACGTCGACGCCCAGTTCCGGTCCGGTCCGGTAGAGCCACGTCAGCGCCGCGTAGTTGTCCTCGAGTGAGCCGGGAAACTGCGTGCCTGGAGCGAGCCGGTAGTCCACCGTCACGATGACGCAGTCAAGCGCGGTGGCAAGCTGCTGAAGCGCGGGAACGGCCATGGCGGGAGTACCCATGACGTAGCCACCCCCGTGCATGTGCAAGATGGCCGGACGTGGCGTACCGGTTCGAGTACCGCCGTTGATGACGTATACACGAACGTTCGGTGCGCCCTTTGACCCTGGCACCGTGCGCTCCACAACGGTGGGCGACGGCCGCGGCTGGACGCTGGGAATCTTTCCCGCGCCGAACGCGTCGAGGGCGCTCCGAAGATCCGGGTGCACGTACACAGACTGAGCGTCCGCGGCTCGCGCTGCCGCGACGCCACGCTGAGCCGTGGCCCTGTCAGGAACCGTGAGATTCAGCACCATCGCCAGCGTCCCGATGCCGATCGCAAGCAGACCCCTCGGCGTCACACACCCTCCTCAACCGGCACTGCGCCTGAACGCGTCTCCGGCGCGCGGGCAGCGGCCAGCGCGGCCAGTGACAGAACGGCGAGCCCGGCCGCTGCGTAGAACGCGTACTGGTAGCTGCCCGTGGCGTCGAATACGCGGGCGCCGACGATCGGGCCGACGATGCCGGCCACGCCCCACGCCGAAAACAGAAGACCGTAGTTCGCGCCGAGGTGCCGGGTTCCGTAGAAGTCCGCCGTCGTGGAGGCGAACACCGACAACTGCGTGCCGTAGCACCAGTAGACGACGGCAATCAGCAGGTAGAACAGAACGATGTCCTGCCGCACCGCGAAGAGCACGGGCATCGCGACCGCGGACCCCAGCACCATCACGCGAAGGGTCGTCAGACGGCCGAGCGAATCCGACAACCACCCGGACAGGATCCGGCCACCGGCGTTCCCGACGGCACCAATCGTGATGCCCAGTGTCGCCGCTGCGGCGCTCAGGCCGGCGCTGCGCGCGAACGGCACCAGTTGACTGATGGTCATCAGCCCGGCCGTGGTGCCCAGGCAATAGCCCAGCCACAGCAGCCAGAAGGTCGGGGTCCTGAGCATGGCTCCTGGCGGAATCTCCCGGAGAGCGATGCTCCCGCCCGCGACCGGAGTCCACCCTGGCGGCCGATATCCCGCGGGTGGATTCCGCATCAGGGCCGTTCCGATCAGGCCCATCACAAGAAACGCGCCCCCGAGGACCCTGAACGTGGGTCGCCAGCCGATCGATTCGATCAGCGATGTCGCCAGCGGACCGAGCACGGCCGACCCCGCGCCATACCCACCCACCATCAGGCCGACCACGAGGCCGCGCTTGTCGGGAAACCACTTCGAGGCCACTGGCGTCGGCGTGGCGTAGCCGAAGCCGTTTCCCAGTCCCACCACCGCACCGAACGCGACGTACAGGAACGGAAGTGACGACGTGAAGCTCGCAAGCACGAATCCTGCGCTGACCAGGGCGGCTCCCAGCGCCGCACAGAGGCGCGGACCGTGCCGGTCCTGAATCCGCCCAGCGGCGATGAACGACACGGCAAAGCACACGACCGCGATCGTGAACACCCACGACGTCTCTGAACGGGACCAGCCGAACTCGCGCTCGAGCGGGAGCACGAACACGCTCCACGCGTACAGCGAGCCCAGCGCGACGTTCATGCTGAGCCCGCCGACGACCGGCAGCCATCGCGTCATGCCCGCGCCATCCGGGCCCGCACTGAGTTCATGGCCGTTGGGGCTCCCGGTGGCGCGCTCCGTCCCCTCCGCTCCCGTCCGACCGCCAGAGGCCGTGTCTGCGCAGGCTCACTCCGCGCGCTCGATTCGCAGGAGCGCGCCGTAGGCCGCATCGGTCAGCACGTAGATGTTGCCGTCCGGCCCTTGTCTGACGTCCCGGATGCGCTGCTTCAGCTCCAAGAGCAGCCACTCGCGGCCACCCGTGGGTTCGCCTTTGGGGTTGAAGGTGAGGCGCTCGAGATGGTTGTACGACAGCGAGCCGACGAAGGCGTTCCCCTTCCACTTCGGGAAGGCGTCCCCCGTGTAGAACGTCAACCCGGAGATCGCGATCGCCGGAACCCAGTACATGAAGGGTGGCTCCATGTTCGGCACTTCATAGTGCGAGGGGAGGTACTGCCCACCGTAGTCACGGCCCTGGGATACCACCGGCCAGCCGTAGTTCCTTCCCGCGCGCAGGATGTTCAGTTCGTCTCCACCCTGCGGACCGTTCTCCGTCCCATACACGTCGCCGGTCACCGGATGCACGGCGAGACCGAGCGGATTGCGATGTCCGATGGTGAAGATCTCTTCCCGATGACCTTGCCGGCCGGCAAAGGGGTTACCTGGAGCCGGGGTGCCGTCGTCTTTCAGGCGAATCACCTTCCCAAGCGCCGTCGCCGGGTTCTGCGCTTCCTTCTGAATCGAGATCGGACTGGCGATCGCCATGTAGAGCAACCGGTCACGCCCGAAGGCAATCCGCGATCCGAGCGTGGGCGCCTTGCTGCGCTCCGTCCACGTGTCGACGACATAGAGGTCACGCACGTCGACGAGGGCCTGGCCATCAAATCGACCGCGCGCAAGCGCCTGCGCGGCACTCCCACCCGGACCCGGCTTCGTGTAGGTCAGGTACAGCCAGCGGTTGTTGCTGAAGTCTGGGTGCAACGCGATGTCCTGGAGTCCCTCATAAGGTCTGGCCACCACGACAGGCACACCGGCGACCGATTTCGGATCCAGCGTGCCGTTCCGGATGACGCGCAGCGTCCCGGTTCGCTCGGTCACCAGAATCTCTCCGCCGGGCAGGAACGCCATCGAAAAGGGCCTCGACAGTCCATTGGCCACGGGCACCACGCGAACGCGGTACTCCTTTGTGTCAAAGACCTGGACATCTTTCGGGAGCGGCACGAAGGTGTCCGGACCGGTCGGATACGCGAACTTTGTGGCCGGTGGTTCGGTTCGCAGCGGCACCTCGTTCTGACCGATGCCCTTTGCCGCGGGGCTCATCGCCGGCACCTGCTGCGGGACCGCCTGCGCGTCCAGCAGTCCACCCGGCGACCGCCACACCAGCAGCGCGATGAACGCTGACGCCGCACGTGTCACAACCCCGCTACGCATATCTGCTCCTTCAGCCCACGCTCGGCCCTGGCATCGGTCAGTACGTTCACTCGCACCCGCGGCTGACGGCGGCTATCTGCGAATCGCCGCAAACAGCGACAAGGGCACTGATTCGCCAAGCATCTTGTGCCCGGCGGGGCCGGGGTGCAATCCATCCCGAGCCCCGGCGACCGCAGACATCCGGCCCGGGTCCTGCTTGTCGGCGATCACGGACTCGAAGTCAATCACTCCGTCAAACTCGCCGCTCGTTCGGATCCATCGGTTGACGGCGGCGCGCGTCGCCTCTCCCCGCTCCGTCCAGGCCGGATTCCCCTTGTAGGGCATCAACGTCGCGGCAAACACCTTCACGCCGTGTGCATGCGCGCGCGTCGAGATCTGGCGGTATCCCGCGATCATGTCGTCGGCCGTCGTGATCTCCCTGCTCACGCAGTCCCGGACCTGCTTGGGCATGGACTCCGTCTTCGCGATATCGGGCTGCAGGATGTCGTTGATGCCGATGAACACGATGAGCGCCTTGACCCCTGGCTGTTCCAGCACGTCCATCACGAGACGGCTCTGAGCCGATGCCCCGAAGCACCGCGATGTGCCCAGCAGACGATTGCCTCCACTGCCGGTATTGAGCACCGAGAACCTGCCGCCGGCCTCCAACACGCGGCGACCCAGGATGCTCGGCCAGGCCGTCGCCCCCGCGGTCAAGGAGTCACCCATCGTGACGATGGCCCCTTGCACGCTGGCTGGTGCCAGGACATCGATGCCGTGAATGAAATACGCACCGCGGGCCTTCCCGCTGAACGGAGTTCCGGAGACATCACCTGTGGCGTTACCGGCCGCGAGAAAGGTGACCGGCGTCGCGTGACCGCCAGGCCCGCTCCCGAAGTCTCCCGAGCTCGGGCCTGTCGCACGCTCGCTGAACAGGCTGACGGTGATGGCCTGCCCGGCCTTCACGGGCAGCGCGACGGGGTCGCTCCACGCAACGGCTCCCTCGGCGATGGTCACGTGCGGCCGGCCGCCGAATGACAGCGGCCGGAGGGAGTCCCGGACGACGCTCGCGTTGCTGTCCTGGAATCCGACCGACGCACTCTGAAACGTCACGGCCTGGTCGCCGAACGCGTTGGTCAACCTGATGCGAATCGAACGACCTCCGATGGTGACCGGGACCGCGACACGCATGGTCTGCGCGTCGAGTCCCCTGGGCAGGCCGTCGTTCGGGTCGTAGGCCATGTGCCGGGGCGCCTGCACCGTCGTGGACCACGCCGCCACCCAGTGGTTGTCTCCCTCGCTCTGCGCCCTCGGCAGGGCGAGACACAGCGCCACGGCGGCGACCGTTCCGAGAGCGGCCCCGAGACGAGACGTTCGTTCGCACGTCATGATGTTTCTCCAGAAGTGTTTCCGCCGGCACGATCCGGATCGGCGCGTCAGGAGTACACGGGACGCCCGACAGGGCCGCTCCACGCGGCCCCATCGCAGCGTTATAACGCCAGGTGCTACCAGTTCAGCTGCGCGCCGAACTTGTACAGCCGGCCACCGAGCAGGGCCGTCGGCCGGTAGTAGGCGGCACTGATGGTGTTCAGAATCGCCTGCGGAGTCCGCGCATTGAGCACGTTGTAGATGTCGAAGACCGCCTGCAGCTTGCCGCGTCCCACCTTGATGTTCTTGGTCAGACGGATATCGGTCTGGTTCAGCCGCTCGTCGAACACCTCCGCCGCGGCCGTGTTGGCACCCGGCACGGCGCTGCCCTGCATGGGGATGACCGAGTGCGTCACCGTCCCGGCCGCCGTGGAAGGCCGGCCGAGGAGCGGCGCAAGCTGCGCCGTCGTCTGCACGTAGTTGGCGCTCACCGGAATGCCCGGCAGATGCTTATAGGCGCCGCTGACGACGATGTCGTACGGCAGCGGGTAGACGAACTGCAGCTTGATCTGCGAACCGATGCCGTTCCACCACGAGGGCGTCACGTTGCAGAAGTCGCTGTTGCGTGGATACCGGTTCGGCGAGAAGGCGCTGACATGGAAGTCCTGCGGCGTCAGGTCGGGACGATCGTTGACGTAGCAGAAGTCGTACGCCTGGCGGCCCACGCTCACGCCACCGTTTACGAGGGCACCCTTGCCGAAACGGGCGTTGAGGCCGATGTCGACACCGTCGAAGGTGTCCTTCGGCGTGCCGAAGTTGCGAGCCTGCGTGATCTCGAAGGCCGAGCCCTTGGCCAGGCCGGCCGGCATGATGTCGTAGTAGCCGCAGATCTGCTGACCGGCCGTGGGACCGATCCGTGTGTCAGCCGGCGCGGTGATGCAATACGGCGTGTAGTCCGACGGCAGCACGCGGGTATTGCGGGTCACCGACTGGTTGCCCCACTGCGTATGGAAGTAGCCGACCGCGAGGCCGACTCCCGGCATCAGCTCCTGCTGCAACTGCACGTTCCACTGATAGCTGAACTCGCGATTGCCCCAGCCCTCACGGACGTCGTCGGCCAGCGTCTGGACCGAGAACGGCTGTCCGAACAGCGGATTCAGGATTCCGCCGCACTCGCCGTTGGCCGCAAAGTTCTCAAGCACGCAGTCCGGCACCATGTTGCCGTTTGCGTCATTCCAGGTTCGGGCGGTCGACGTGGCGATGGCCACGGACGGCGCGAAGCCCTGCTGGGCCAACGAGCCGCCCTGGCCCATCAGGTACTTGCCGAAGCCGGCCTTGACGGCCGTCTTCCCGTTGCCGAACAGGTCGTATGCCGCCGCCACCCGGTACGTGAAGTCCTTGAAGTCCGGCAGGTTCTTTCGTTCAGCGACAGAGTAGGCCGGGCGGAAACGGCCGGCCTCGATGTCCTGCTGCAGCGCACGGCCGTTGAAGTGGTCGTAGCGCGCACCGAGGTTCAGCGTCAGGCGCTTCACGGTCCACTGGTCCTGCACGAAGAGGCCCTCGGAACGCAGGCGCGTCTTCGACTGGAAGGGGCCGGCGAACATCGTCAGGCTGACGGGGCGGCCGGCCTGCAGCGTGTAGTTCACCTGCTCGACGCCGTCGTCCATGCCGCGGAAGTCGTAGTTTCCCTGCAGGGTCTGGAGACCGGCCTTGATCGCGTGCGACCCCGTGATGTACGACACCGTGAACTTCTGATTGAAGTTGTTGTTGTTGCCGTTTCTGCCCAGGCTGAACAGGCCGCCGCCCGTTGTGCCGTACCTGAAGCCCGCGGGATACAGCCCTGGAATGCCCGCGACGTCGACGATCGAGAACACGCCTGGGCCGGGCCACACCACTTCGCCCGTTCCGAGAAAGCGATTCACGTTCTCGACGTGCGGCACGAAGTTCACGACCTGCCGAAGGAACGACGCGCCGCCCTGGATCAGGAGCTTGTTCGTGGCGGTGAACGTCCATGTGGTCTGGTTCAGCACGTGCGGCCCATTGGGACCATCGCTAGTTGCCTCCGGAGCCGACAGGGCGCCGCCGCTGATGCCCAGGTTGAGGGTTCCGGAGTTCTGCAGGTGGAACTCATGGTTCACCTTGTGCTTCGCGCTGAGCTGGAGGGTCGCGCGGAACGAGGAGTCCGCGGCGACGCTGTCGGTGAAGCCACGTTCCTTTCCGGGTACGTAGACGAGCGGGTTGGAGGAGGCGTTGGGGTAGACCTCGGAGCCGTAGCTCTGGGCTCCCCACGACCGGTGCGTCGCAAAGAACCAGGCCTTGTCCTGCCTCAGCGGACCTCCCACACCGACGCCGACGTCATAGATCTTCTTCAGCGTGGACTGGTCGGTGATGCCGCGGGCCTTGAGGGCGTCAGGCACGGCCGCCGCGGAGAAGTTCTCGTTGGTGAAGTTGCCAATGCCGTACAGCGACAGACTGTTGCCACCTTCCCTGGGCACCATATTGATGTTGGCGCCGCCGGTTTCCGTCTCGGCCGTCGAGCCGCCGGTGTCGACGACGACTTCCTGCACGGAGACGGTGTTGAAGAGATAGATGCGCTGCTGGCCGCCGGCGCCGCCGAAGAACACATTTGTGTTCATGCCGTCCCAGTTGGTGCGACCGTCGTCGCCCCGGCCGCCGTGCAGGGTGATCCCCGTGTTCGTCTCGCCCTTGTCCCCACCGACGTCGTTGCGACCGGCGGTCGAGTTCGTGGCCCCGAGCGTCAGGCCCGCGAACGCCATGAGGTTTCTCGAGCCGGAGGGAAGCTGGTCGAGCGTCTCGCTGCGCATCACGTTCTGCGTGCGCGCGCTCTGTACGTCGACGATCGGACTGGCTCCGGTCACTGTGACCGTCTCCTCCAGCGAGCCGACCCTCAGGTCCGCACTGACGTTGGCGGTGAAGCCGGCGGAGAGGTCAATGCCCTCGCGTTTGTAGACCGCGAATCCCGGGAGCGTCATCGTGACGGTGTACGTGCCGGGCCGCAGATCCACGAGCTTGTAGTTGCCGGACGAATCGGTCACCACGGCGCGGACCTTCTCGATCAGCGCCGGACTGGCCGCCTCGACGGTCACGCCCGGCAACACGCCGCCGGAGGAGTCCTTCACGACGCCCGCGATGCTGCCGAGGCTCTGTGCTCCGGCCGACGCCGACAGCAGCACGCCGGCGCACAGCACGGTCGCCACCAGCGCCGATGCCTTCTTCGTTCTCATCACACCTTCCCCCTTGGTCCATCGCGGACCATAAGCCGACCAACCGAGGAACAAGACCTGGGCTCACCGAAACGGCGCGCAGCTTACCCTACGGATAACGAATGTTCAAGTACTTCGAACGTATGTTCAACGCGTGGACAGCGAGACCTGGAGCCGCCTGGAATGGCCAGGAGCCGTCGTTCGGCGGGGCCTGCCTCAGGAGGCGCTGCCCCGCCGGAATATGCGTCTAGTCGAGGGGCTCGATCTTGATGATGCGCGCGTTGCGCACGTTCGACATCCAGATCACCTTCCTGCTGACGGGATCGACCGTGATCTGCTTCGCGTCGAAGTCGCGGGTTGGCATCAGGTAGCCGATCAGTTCCCCGGACTGCGGATCGAGCCTGAACACGCGGTCCGTGGTGTTGCTGGACGAGTACACCCGTCCCTTCGCATCGGGAACCGACACCGTGTAGGGCGCCGACCACTTGATGCGGGTGTCGTATTCGGTGAACCGCTCCGCCTTCGTGTCGAAGGCCGCGATCCTGTCGCCCGTGTATTCGGCGAACCAGAAGCGGTCCTGGGCGTCCATCTTCCCGCGCCGGGGCTGCGAGAAGGCGGTCGGCGTCTTGAACCAGCTCGCCTCCTTGGTCTTCGCGTCGATCTTCACGATGTAGCTGCTGCCGAAGTCCGTCATGTACCAGTTGCCCCGGGAATCCATCGCCGGCTCATAGTTCCAGTGCGGCCCCGGGGGCGCGCTCGGCTTCTTCTGCGCCTCTCCGTACGGGAACCGGTCGATGATCTTCGTCGTCTCGACGTCGATCTTGAACTCGCCCGAGATGATGTTGCCGTCGGGCGCGAGCGTCAGGAACTGATCGCCCTGCTGCAGGTCCGCGTGCTGATATGTCTCCGTCTTCGGATCGAAGAAGCCCGGGAGCCCCATCTGGCTGCCCCCCTTGTCGGTCGTCAGTGAGAACCACACGCGGTCCTTCCTGTCGACCTGCACGTCGGCACCGCCGCCAAAGGACCGCGTGGTCGCCTTCGGGAGTGCCCACTCCTTGATGACGCCGGTCTTCGCGTCGAGCCTGCCGACGAAGTAGTCGCTCTGGTCCGTGTACCAGACGTTCCCCTTCGAATCGACGTCGCTGTCGTGCGGGACGGTGTCTTTCCGCGGGAGGTCGTACTGCGTGACGATCACGCGCGTCGCCTTTCCCTTCGGGCGCGGCAGCGTCTTGAACGCCGTCGGCAGGGCGCGGCCGCCGTTCATGTTGATCGTCGCGAGATACGCGGCCAGTTCGGTCTTCTTCACACCCGGCGAGAAGCCCCAGTTCGGGTCATTCTTCGTGCGGGTCGGCGCGTCAGTACCGACGAACCGTGCACGCCCCCGGCCTTCGGTACCCGCCATCGAGCCATCAGGAAAGTACGCCTGCATTCGGTCGATGACCGGCAGGAACTGCTCGGCGCTGTGCCGCGATTTGACGATGCGCTCCATCGAATGGCAGTAGGTGCAGGCGATGATGTTGCGCTGCGCCATCGCCTTCTGCTCGTCTGTTCCCGAGACCGAATCCAGCCACTCCGCGGACGTGACCTGCACCGAGAGGTCCTTCGCCGTGTCGAGGGTCATATCCAGCTTCGCGGTCTTCCCGGCGGCGACGTCGGCCGTGGCAGCACCGGCGAGGTCATAGCCGACGGCGCGGATCTTCAGCGTGTAACGCCCGGGCGCGACGTGCGAGCGCGGAAAGCTGTACCTGCCTTGCGCATCGCTGACGACCGTCACGTCGAAGTTGGCGCCGTCACGGCGTGCGGTGACGAGCACGCCCTCCATCTTTCCTTCCGCCTGCGACGTCACGACACCCGTCAGAGCGGCGCCGCCCTGGGCGTCGATGCCCGATGTCGCCAGCGCCACGAGTGCCACAACCGCGAGAAATCCACGCATGCTGACCTGTCCTCCACGGAAACGACGAGGCCGTCCCCGCGCAGCGCAGGGAATGGCGTCGCCCTGATGCCGGCCTTCAATGCCGGGTCGGGCGTTCGGAGCAGCGCAGAGCTTATCTGAAGTTGAACGGTCGTTCAACTTGATCGTACGCGCGTTCTCTCTGGAGGGTCCGGCAGGCGGGGCGGGGCTTACTTTGCGAACGCGAGGGGGCGGGACGGCGTCGATGCGCCAGCGGTCGGTGCGTGTCGGGCCGCGGCGCCGGAGAACGCACCGGACTGCAGACCGGCCAGCGCCATGTCGAGCAGGCACACGGCGAGATGGTCACATTCGACGCGGCGTTCGTCGAGGGAGTTGTACAACAGACCCAGAACGGCCGGACCCTGGACCGCGCTCCACAACGCAGCCGTGACGGTAAACGGCTTCAGCTCCGGCGGTATGCTCCGCTCGTCGATCGCCCGTTGCGCCAGGACCTGCCCCACTTCGACGGCCCGCGCCATGCCTTCGTGGTCCCGTGGAATACGGGGCGCGGCGTGCTCGACCCACAGCAGCAGGAAGTACTCGGGATGCGCCTTGCTGAACTCGTAGTAGCGCAGGAAATACTCCCGCAGCGCTTCGACCGGGTTGCCGGAGATCCCGGCGACCCACTTCAGGTAAAGCGCGCAGCCCTCATCCTGCAGGGCCGAGAAGATCTCGTTCTTGTCGCGGAAGTACGTGTAGAGCGACCCGATGCTGCACCCGATGTCGTGCGCGAGCGCGCGCATCGTGACGGCGTCGTAACCCTTGTCCTGGTAGATCCGCCGCGCCGCGTCGACGATGACGGCGCGCACCGGCCCTGCCTGCACGGCACTCGCACCGGGAATCCGCGTGGCGAGGCGGGGCTTCTTTCGCGCTACCGCGACCCTGCGGACGTGCTTGCGGAGGCCGACCCGAGCCTTGCTCTTCTTCGCCATGAACTCGCCGCTCCTTTGGCGGTTCCCAATACTACGTCCCGGCCCTCACGGCCGGCGCGGAAGCTGTCCGCTCAAGCTCGGACGTCAGACTTTCAAACGCCCGTCGCAGGAACGTCGCG
>CAYNUO010000071.1:0-8359 GCA_964400405.1 uncultured Bifidobacteriaceae bacterium
TGCGAGGCGAAGGCCTAGCGGGAGCCTGATGAGGTCTTCCGGCTGTGTGCCTCAACCCAGGCGACCAGCGATGTCTCGGTTGTGACGCCGGCCGCCAGCGCCAACATGGCCTCGACGGCCTCGGCCTCGGTCGCCGTCAACTCATAGCCGTTGAGACCCAGGAACGTCGCCATGGCAAGGAGGCCGATCCGCTTGTTCCCGTCGCGGTAGGGATGGTTCCTGACGAGACCGAACGCATAGGCCGCGGCGAGTCCGGGGATGCTGTCCCCCTCGCCGTAGTTCCACTTCTGTTGAGGGCGCGCGAGCGCTGACTCCAACACGTTCTCGTCGCGGACCCCGGGAAGCCCGCCATGCTCACGGAGTTGGTCGTTGTGAATCGCGTCGATGACAACACGGCCGAGCCACGTTGGTTCGCGCCGACGCCTCGCCATGACTATTTCGCGAGTTCGCGCAGCGCGTTCCGGTACTTCTTCGCCACGCCGGACGCAACGGCCAGGGCCCTTTGTGTTTCAGGATCATAGGGAGTGAGGAGGATGCCCTGGTCGGTCTCAACGGCCAACACCCGGTCGCCAGCCTCGAGCCGGAGTCGATCGGCCATGTCCTTGGGCAGGGTGGCGCTGACGGAACCACCGGCCTGGCGGAGAGTGACTTCCTTGTTCATGGCCCATGGTCGCACATAAGTGCTACGGTGGCTAGCGGCTCTTCTTCTCGGGCTGGTTCCTGAGGAAGTGGCGGACGAGGTTGTCGAGCCGCGCCGTCACGTCCGCGGGGGCTAGTGACCCGTAGATCTCCTTGTACTTGGCCACGGGAATCACGGCCTTGGCCATGGCCCGGTGCCCGCCGGCGCTGCCGATTCCGCCGAACGCCTGCTTCACGAACTCACCGGCGTTGCGCGTGTAGCCGAGGTTGCGCACGGAGATGGTGATGGTGTCGCCGACCTGCGCGCCGACCACGGTCCAGCGGACGTTCTCGAGCTGCAGGTAGAAGTCCGCCACGTACGGAACCACGTCGTCGCGGGGAGCATCCCCGAGAAACGCGCAGAACACCTGGTCGGCGAAGCGGCCGTTGGTCCGCGCGGTGACGATGAAGTCCAGCCGTTCCGGCGTGATCTCCGCGCCCTCCATCTTCCGGATGAGCGTGGCGTCGGCGAGCGGGTAGAGATACGAGAAGGCGTCGATGTCCACCCGGCTGGCCTGCCGGTTGAAGAACAGCGTGTCGCTCTTGATCGCGTAGAGCATCGCCGTGGCGGTGCGCTCCGAGATCTTCTCGTCGACGGCCCGCAGGTGCTCGGTGAGGATGGTGCACGTGGAGCCGTAGTCGGTGCGCACGTCGGTGAACACCGGCCGGTAGCCGGGCTGCTCGGGATGGTGGTCGATCACCAGGTCCACATGGCCGACCTTGTCCCCGAAGTAGGCGGGCTGCACATCCACCATCGCGATGCGGTCGTAGGCGGAGAGCGACTCCGTCGTGACGGCTTCCACGTGGATGTCGAGCATCTGCTGCATCCGCAGGTTCTCGGGACGGGTCACGCCGCGGAAGGCGCCGATCTTCGCCGTGCTCCGCGTGCGCCGCAGCGCGGTGCGGAGCGCCAGGCCGCTGGCCATGGCGTCGGGGTCCGGGTCGTTGTGCAGCAGGATGAGGACGCGGCTCGCGTCCTCGAAGTAGTGCCGGTACTGCTGGACGCGGAGGCGGGTCAGCGAGCGGCTGAACTCGGTGGCCAGCGCGGAGCCGAACAGCTCGCCGGGGGTGAGGTAGCTGATATCCGGGAAGCGTTTCTTGAGCTGCTCCTCGCGTTTGTGCGCGGCGGTCCCGCCCGAGGCGCCGAGCACGTAGATCAGCGTGCCGCCGGCATGATGCGCCGCCTCGATGATGGGGATGAGCCGCTGGCGGCCGTCGTCCTCCACGATGACGGCGGTGCCGGGCATCAGGTCCGCCTTGATGAACAGGGCGGCCTTTTCGGGGTCGCCCACGGTCACCGGGAAACCGGCCGTGCGGATCCTGCGGGCGACGGTGGTGCTCTGCACGAGAAACTCGAGGTCGTAGCTGGTGCTCAACGCTTCGTTGAGCATCCGGATCACGATCTCGTTCTGGCAGACGGCGAGACAACGCATCGCAGCGGCGATTATACCGGCGCTGGTCTCTCATTCCGGCGGCACGCCGGGCCCCGGCACAGGACGGACGTAGTACCATCATCTGTTCCGCGATGCCCCACTGGAGCCCGCTGTAGAGCCATGACCGCCACGCAAGGACGCTTCTCACTGGTCAGTGATTTCGAGCTGCAGGGGGACCAGGTGCGCGCCGTCCCTGAGCTGACGGCCGGGCTGAACCGGGGCGACCGCTTCCAGACGCTGCTCGGCGTGACCGGGTCGGGCAAGACCTTCACGATGGCGCGCGTGATTGCCGACGTGAACCGTCCGGCGCTCGTGATGGCGCACAACAAGACGCTCGCGGCCCAGCTCTATCAGGAGTTCCGGCGCTTCTTCCCGCACAACGCGGTCGAGTATTTCGTCAGCTACTACGACTACTACCAGCCGGAGGCCTACGTCCCGTCGACCGACTCGTACATCGAGAAGGAAGCGACGATCAACGACGAGATCGACCGCATGCGGCTCTCGGCCACGCGGTCTCTGTTCGAGCGGCGGGACGTCATCCTCGTCGCGAGCGTGTCCTGCATCTACGGCCTTGGCTCGCCGGAGGCCTACTACGGCATGCTGCTGCCGCTCGAAGTGGGCCAGCGCATCCCGCGGGATCAGGTGCTTCGGAAGCTCGTCGAGATTCAGTACGAACGGAACGACACGGAGTTCGGGCGCGGCACGTTCCGCGTCCGCGGCGACGTCGTCGAGGTCTATCCGTCCTACGAAGAACGCGCGCTACGCATCGGGCTCTTCGGCGACGAGATTGACGAACTGGTCGTCTTCGACCCGATCACCGGCAAGTCGATCCGGCGGCTGGACAAAGTGGCGGTGTATCCGAAGTCGCACTTCGTCACGTCGCGCGACAAGACGAAGCAGGCGGTCGAGACCATCAAGGACGAGCTGGTCGAGCGGCGCACGGACCTCGAGAAGGAAGGCAAGCTCCTGGAGGCGCAGCGGCTGCACCAGCGGACGATGTTCGACCTCGAGATGATCAAGGAGATCGGCTACTGCCACGGGATCGAGAACTACTCGCGCCACCTGACGGGCCGGGCCGCCGGTGAGCCGCCGCCGACGCTGCTGGACTACCTGCCGGCCGACGCGATGGTGATCATCGACGAGAGCCACCAGACCATTCCGCAGATCCGGGGCATGTATGCCGGCGACCGCTCCCGCAAGGAGGTGCTCGTCTCCTACGGCTTCCGCCTGCCGTCGGCGCTCGACAACCGGCCGCTGAACTTCGCCGAGTGGGAGCAGCGGGTGGGGCAGGTGGTCTTCGTGTCGGCCACGCCGGGCCCGTACGAGCTCACGCAGTCGAAGGGCGTGGTGGTCGAGCAGATCATTCGGCCGACGGGGCTGATGGATCCGCCGATCGAGATTCGCCCGGTCAAGGGCCAGGTGGACGACCTGCTGGGCGAGATCCGCATCCGTGCGGCCCGGCGCGAACGCGTGCTGGTGACCACGCTGACCAAGCGGATGGCGGAGGACCTGACCAGCTACTTCCAGGAGCTGGGCGTGAAGGTCCGGTACCTGCACTCGGACATCGACACGCTGGAGCGGGTGGAGATTCTCCGCGACCTGCGGAAGGGCGTCTTCGACGTGCTGGTCGGCATCAACCTGCTCCGTGAGGGTCTGGACCTGCCGGAAGTCTCGCTGGTGGCGATTCTGGACGCCGACAAGGAGGGCTTCCTTCGGTCGGCCGGGTCGCTCATCCAGACGTCCGGCCGGGCGGCGCGGCACGTCGAGGGCCGGGTGCTGATGTACGCGGACACGGTCACCGACTCGATGCGGAAGTGCCTGTCCGAAACGGAACGCCGGCGGACGGCCCAGGCGGCCTATAACGCGGAGCATGGCATTACGCCGACGTCGGTCATCCGGGGCATCGACGACGCGCGGCTGAGCATCTACGACCGGGATTACTCCACAATCGAGGTCCCGGAGGCCGAGGCGGAGGTGTTCCACTCGAGGGCGGAGCTGGATGCCCGCATCCGCGAGGTGGAGAAGGAGATGAAGTCCGCCGCCGCCAACCTGGAGTTCGAGAGGGCGGCCTCACTCCGCGATATCCTGAAGGCGCTCCGAACGCGGGATCTGGGTGTGGTGCCTGGTCCGGCCGCCGGCAACTGACCGACTGACGGACTGACGTGCTCACACGCGTAATCAAGGCGATGGTGCAGGAGGTGCAGGAATACGTGCAGCTCTGCGGCGCCGCCATCCGGAATACGTTCTCGCGGCCGTTCTACCGGCACGACTTCATCGAGCAGCTCGATGCCATCGGCATGGGCTCGCTCACGGTCGTGCTGCTGACCGGCTTCTTCACGGGCGCCGTGCTGGCGCTCCAGTCCGGCATGACGCTGGACCAGTTCGGCGCGCGGCCGTTCGTCGGGCGGCTGATCAGCGCCTCGATGATCAAGGAGCTGGGTCCGGTGCTGACGGGCCTCATGCTCGCCGGGCGCGTGGGCTCCGGCATCGCGGCGGAACTCGGGTCGATGGTGGTGACCGACCAGGTGAGCGCGCTGCGCGCCCTCGGCACGGACCCGATCCGGAAGCTCGTCGTCCCGCGCCTGCTGGCCGGCACGCTGATGGCGCCGGTGCTGACCGTCATCGCGGACACGGTGGGCATCATCGGCGGCTGGCTCATCGCGGTCTATCAGCTGCGCGTCGCGTCGAGCCTCTACTGGAAGTCGGTCACCGAGGGGCTCTACATTCAGGATGTGTGGATGGGCCTGACGAAGCCGTTCATTCTCGGCTTCGTGATCGTCAGCATCGGGTGCTACGTGGGCCTGAGGACGAAGGGCGGCACGCAGGGCGTCGGCCGGTCCACGACCAACGCCGTCGTGGCGTCGTCCGTGATGGTCATTGCCGTCGACTTCTTCGTGACGCGGCTCCTCTTCTCGTTGATCTACTGATGGTGGAGAGCGCAACGGCAGCACGGGGCGGCACGGCGGGGCTCGCGGACGAGCCGCCGATGCTGGTGTTCGACAAGGTCTCGCTGGCGTTCGACGACAAGGTCGTGCTGCGCGAGGTGAGCTTCACGCTGCTCGAAGGCCACACGAAGCTGCTGCTCGGCGCCAGCGGATCTGGGAAGTCCACGGTTCTCAAGCTGCTGCTGGGGTTGTTGAAGCCGGATGGTGGCGAGATCTGGGTCCGCGGCGTGCGGGTCGATCAGCTGACGGAGGCGCAGATGATGGCCGTCCGGACCGACTTCGGCATGGTCTTTCAGGACGGCGCGCTGTTTGATTCGCTGACGGTGGCGGAGAACGTCGGCTTCAAGCTCTACGAAGCCGCGGACGCGCCGCTCGCCGACATCCGGAAGCGTGTGGAGCAGGTGCTGGGTTTCATGGGGCTGGAGGAGTTCATCGACCGCATGCCGGCGGAACTCTCCGGCGGGCAGCGGCGGCGCGTCGCGATCGGCCGGGCGATGGCCACCAAGCCGCGCATCCTGCTGTACGACGAGCCGACGACCGGCCTGGATCCGATCACGGCGCTGACCGTGGACGAGGAGATCGTCAAACTGCGGGACCTCGAGGAGGTCAGTTCAATCCTCGTCACGCACCAGCTCCGGGACGCGTTCTTTGTCTCCGACCACGAAGCGGTGCGCGGGAAGGCCGGCGTCGAGTTCCGGCAGCCGAACGCCGCCAAGCTGGACGAAGCGGAGTTCATCATGCTCAAGGAAGGCGTGGTGCACTTCGAGGGCAATTCGCGGGAATTGCGGAGCAGCCGCGACCCGTACATCACGAGCTTTCTGTCCTGAGGACCTGATATGCCACGTACCCGATCCCTTGCCTGGACCGAGCTGAAGGTCGGTGTTGTATCGATCTTTGCCGTCGGCATGGCCGCGTTGCTGATCTTCCTGCTGAGTGGCGACAGCGGCTTCCCCTGGCAGCGCTACACGGTGAAGGCCGTGTTCAGCGACATCGCGGGTCTGAAGACGGGCGCGCCGGTCCGAGTGGCGGGCGTCGAAACCGGAGCCGTGACGGCCATCTCGTTCAAGGACGACCAGGTCGAGCTGGAGATGGAGATCACCAAGGACATGCAGTCGCGCATCACGGATCTTTCCAGGGCGTCGCTGGGGTCGGTGTCGCTGCTGGGCGAATCCGCGGTGGACATCACGGCGGCAAGCAAGGGGACGCCGGTTCCCGACTTCGGATACGTCACGACGGGGCCGGCCGCGGGCTCGATCTCCGACGTGGCCGCGCGCGCGGGCGACAGCATCGAGGCCGTGAAGACGCTGATGAGCGACATCAGCGCCGGCAAGGGAACCGTGGGGCGCCTGTTCACGGACGACGCCCTCTACGAGGATCTGAACAAGCTGCTCTCGAACGTCGAGGCCATCACGCAGGGCCTCAACAAGGGGAAGGGCTCGATCGGCCGGTTGATGCAGGACCCGACCCTGGCGAAGTCGCTTGAAGGCTCGCTGAAGAACCTCGAGGTCATTACCGCCGACTTGCGGGCGGGCAAGGGCAGCCTGGGGCAGCTGCTGAACAACGACGAGCTGGGCAAGTCCCTGAAGAACACCACGTCGAACCTGGATACGATGACGGCCAAGCTGAACCGCGGCGAGGGCACGGCCGGCAAGCTCCTGAACGACGACTCGCTGTTCAAGCGGCTCGACTCGGTGACAGGGCGGCTCGACAAGGTCGTCAGCGACCTGCAGGCCGGGCAGGGCACGGCCGGCCAGCTCCTGCACGACAAGCAGCTCTACGAGAAGCTCAACAGCACCGTCACCGAGGTGCAGGGTCTCGTGTCGGACATCCGCAAGGACCCGAAGCGCTACCTGAACGTGAAAGTCAGCCTGTTCTGATCGGCGGCCCGCCACGGGCCGTACGTAGAAAACCGGGTGCTCGCTCCCGTCTGGCGGAGTCGAGACCCGGTTCGCGAAGCTGGATGGTGGGCGCTGGAGGATTCGAACCTCCGACCCCCGCCGTGTGAAGGCGATGCTCTACCACTGAGCCAAGCGCCCAGCTCGTCCGACGAGTCTATCACAGCGAATTGAGGCCCCTGGCCACGCTCGGGCTACAGCGTGCCGTAGAGACGATCCCCGAAGTCGCCCAGGCCGGGGACGATGTACTTCCGATCGTTCAAGTGCGGGTCGATGACCGGCGTGACGACGTCCACGTCCGGATGGCGCGCGGCCATCGCGGCCACGCCGTCGGCGGACGCCACGATGCAGGCCAGGCGGATGTGCGTGGCCCCGGCGGCCTTGATGGCGTCGATGGCGTCGGCGGCGCTGCCGCCGGTGGCGAGCATCGGGTCCACGAGCAGCACGAAGCTGTCGTGCAGCTTGGCCGGCAGGTTCATGTAGTACCGCGAAGGGACGGCCGTGTTCTCGTCCCGGCGCAGGCCGATGTATCCCACGCGGGCCGTCGGTGCGATCTCGAGCGCGGCTTCCAGCATGCCCAGGCCGGCTCTGAGCACGGGCACGATCACGATGTCGGACGCCACGCGCCGGCCCGTGGCAGGCGCCAGGACCGTCTGCACGGTGGCGGGGGCCGTCGGCACGTCCCGAAGCGCCTCGGCGGCGATCAGCACGCTGATGCGGCGCGCGGTGCTGCGGAAGTCCGAGGCGACGGTGCGCTGATCGCGCAGCGTCATCAGGGCGTCGTGGGCGAGAGGGTGGTCGACGATGCGGACAGGCACGGCGGAATCGTACCCCTCGACTCGGCCCGTGGAAAGGGAAACCTCGCTCGGGGCAAGGCTCCGAAGCCATCCTAAGATTGGGCAATGCGAATTCTCATCGGCTTGCTTGCGGCGCTCGTGCTCTCCGGCTGTGCGGGCGAGGGCACGCGGACCGTCTCGCTCATCGTGACCAACGGGCAGGTGGTGACGATGGACGGCTCCCGGCGCGTGCTGGCGTCAGGGGGGGTGGCCATCGACGGCGACCGGATCGTGGCCGTGGAGTCCACGGACGACCTCGCGCGGCACTTCAGGGCGGAGCAGGCGATCGATGCGCGCGGCGGCATCATCATGCCCGGCCTCATCAATACCCACACGCACGCGCCGATGGTGCTGTACCGGGGCCTCGCGGACGACCTGGCCCTGATGGACTGGCTGCAGAAGTACATCTTCCCGGCGGAGGCGAAGACCGTCTCGCCAGCCTTCGTCCGCACGGGCACGCGGCTGGCCGCGCTCGAGATGATTCAGTCCGGCACGACGACCTTCGCGGACATGTATTACTTCGAGGACGCGATTGCGGAAGAAGTCGCGAAGGCCGGCCTGCGCGGCGTGCT
>CAYNUO010000071.1:8459-11983 GCA_964400405.1 uncultured Bifidobacteriaceae bacterium
ACTTCGAGGACGCGATTGCGGAAGAAGTCGCGAAGGCCGGCCTGCGCGGCGTGCTCGGCCAGACGGTGATCCAGTTTCCGGTCGCGGACGCGAAGACGCCGCAGGAGGGCCTGGCCCGCGCAGACGCCTTCATCCGGCAGTGGAACGGCCATCCGCTGGTGACGCCGGCGGTAGCGCCACACGCGCTCTACACGCTGGATGCCGCCACGCTGCAGGCCGCGCGGGCGCTGGCGGTGCAGAGGAACGTACCGATGCTGATCCACCTCGCCGAGACGGAGGCGGAGACGCAGACGGCGAAGGAGCGGGGCGCGACCTCCGCGGTCGCCTACCTCGACGGCCTCGGCGTGCTGGGCAAGGGGGTGCTGGGTGCCCACGGTGTCTGGGTGTCGCCCGAGGACATGGCCGTGCTCAAGGCCCGCGGCGTCGGCATTGCGCACAACCCGGCGAGCAACATGAAGCTGGCGAGCGGCGTGGCCCCGGTGCCGGCGTATCTGGCCGAGGGCGTGGCGCTGGGTCTCGGGACCGATGGTGCCGCGAGCAGCAACGACCTGGACATGTTCACGGCGATGCGGCTGGCGGCCCTGTTGCACAAGGTGGCGCAGAAGGACCCGCGGGTCGTGCCGGCGAAGGCCGTCGTCGAGATGGCGACGCTCGGCGGGGCGAAGGCGCTGGGTCTGGGGTCCGTGACGGGCTCGCTGGAGCCGGGCAAGCGCGCGGACGTGATCGTGGTCGGCGTGGACGGCGCCGCGCAGACGCCGCTCTTCGACCCGCTGTCGCATCTGGCCTACGTGGCGCACGGCGGGGACGTCCGTCACACGGTCGTCAACGGCGCGGTGCTGATGAAGGATCGGCGCGTGCTGACGCTGGACGAAGCGTCGGTGCTGGTGGAAGCGCGCCGGGCTGCCGAGGCGGTGCGGGCAGCGGTCGCCCAGTAGCGAACGCCTACTCGACGATGCCGATGAACGGCAGGTTGCGGTGCACCCCTGCGTGGTCGAGCCCGTAGCCGACCACGAAGCGGTCCTCGATCTCGAAGCCGATGTAGTCCACCTGCACCGGCACGACGCGGCGGGATGGCTTGCTGAGCAGGCACGCCGTCTTCAGCGACTTCGGCGCACGCGTCCGCAGCATCTCCTGCAGGTAGGTGAGCGTGAGGCCGGAATCGGCAATGTCCTCGACGATGACGACGTTCCGTCCCTCGATCCCTGAGTCCAGGTCCTTCTGCAGCCGGACCTCGCCGCTGGTCGAGGTCCCCGCGCCGTAGCTGGAGAGCGCGATGAAATCCACGGTGACCGGGCCGGGGATGGCCCGCATCAGGTCGCTCGCAAAGATGAATGACCCTTTCAGCACGCAGATCAGGTGGAGGTCGTCGGGATGGTCCCGCCGGATCTCGGCGGCCATGGCCCGCACACGGTCGGCAATGGTTTCGGCGGAGAAGAGTGTCTGCATGAGGGGGTACGTGAGGGTGACGGCGCCGGCAACGGCGAGGTTAACATAGCGTCGCGGCCCATGAAGCAGTTCGACATCATCACGGAGACGGATGCCCGCGTGCTCGAGCCGGGCAGCACGGTCGAACTGGCCGCCACCGGCATCATCACGCCGCTCGCGCAGGATACGCTGCGCGACCGCCGCATCGAGGTCATCCGCGCGGGCGCCACTGTGGCCTCCGACAGCCTGGCGCCGGTCGCCGATGTGCGCATCGTCACGCTGGGCTCGGATCACACCGGCGTCCGGCTTCGGAATCACCTCCGGCAGCTCCTGCGCAGCCGCGGACTGGCCGTGCATGACGTGGGGACCGACGGAACGGACCCGGTGGACTATCCGGATATCGCGGCAGCTGTGGCACGCCCGGTCGCGAAGGGCGAGGCTCACGCCGGGATCGTGATCGATGGCGCCGGCCTCGGGTCGGCGATCGCGGCCAACAAGATCAAGGGCATCCGGGCGGCGATGTGCGTGAACGTGACGCTCGCGCGCTACGCCCGCCAGCACAACGGCGCCAATGTGCTCGCCATCGGGTCCACGCTGCTGACCGATGCCGAGGCCGAGGAGATCGTGATCACCTTCCTGGAGACGGCGATGCGCGAGGCCCGCTACGTGCGGCGGCTCGCCAAGGTCCGCGACCTGGAGCTGAGGGGATAGGGCTCGATGGATCAGGACGACCTGCGGAGGCTCATCCGCATCATTGCGGAGGAAGTGGCGCGGACGCCGCGGGCCCTGCCGTCGCGGTGCACCTGCCACTCGATGGCGCTGGACTGCTGCCCGGATCGCGTGCAGGGCGTGCTCGATGCCGGCGCCTCGCGCATCGGCGTGCACGCGGCGGGCGGTGCGGCAGGCAGCGTGGCGGCCATGATCGACCACACGCTCCTCAAGGCGGATGCCTCACTGGCCGACGTCGAGACGCTGTGCCGCGAGGCGGCGCAGTTCCACTTCGCGACGGTGTGCGTGAATCCGACCTGGGTGGCCACCTGCGCGCGGCTGCTGCGCGGCACGCCGGTGAAGGTCACGTCGGTGGTCGGGTTCCCGCTGGGCGCCACGACGGCGGATGTGAAGAACTACGAGACGCGCCGGGCGCTCTTCGATGGCGCCGGCGAGATCGACATGGTGATCAACGTCGGCGCGCTCAAGAGCGGCGACCTGCGCACCGTCGAACGGGACATCGAGGCCGTGGCGGTGCCGTGCCGTGAGGCGGGCGCCGTCAGCAAGGTGATCATCGAAGCCGCGCTGCTGACCGACGAGGAGAAGGTCACGGCGTGCACGCTGGCCAAGGCGGCCGGCGCGGACTACGTGAAGACCTCGACCGGATTCGGGCCGGGCGGGGCCACCGTGGCCGACGTGGCGCTGATGCGCCGGGTCGTCGGCGAGGCGATGGGCGTGAAGGCGGCCGGTGGCGTGCGTGATCTCGAGTCGGTGAAGGCGATGATCGCGGCCGGCGCTACCCGGGTCGGGGCGAGTGCCGGCGTCCGCATCGTCCAGGAATCAAAGGGCGGGGCGGTGACGGCTCCCGCGAAGGGTTATTGAGCAGCCACGCCGGATGACTCCGCTCCGCGCGTGTGTCGCGCTCTGTCTGATTCTCGTGATGCCGCTGACGGCGCGCGCGCAGCGCGCGGGCGCGGCCGGCGAGCCCGGCCCGTGGGTGGTCGATCTCCGCGGCGCCACGGTCAGCCTGCCCTCGGATACAGGCTTCCTGCCCGTGCTGCCGGCCGCGAGCGTGGTGCCGGGCCGTGCCTTCGGCGTCGACGCCGGTGCACGGTGGTTCTGGAAGCGGCTCGGCCCGTCGCGTCTTGCGCTGGGGCTGGACGCCACGTGGGCCCGCGGCACGACGCCCGGTTCGGCCACGCTCCCGCGTGTCGTCGAGACCTTCGTCCGCGTGGGGCCTGATGTCTCCTTCAACTTCGGCCAGCGGAACGGCTGGAGCTATCTGAGCCTCGGCGCGGGGCTGGCGCGCATCGCCGGATCCGCCACGCTCACAGGTCGGGCGATCGACCCCGTGTCGAGCGGTGCGCTCGTCGCGATCCACGGCGGCGGGG
>CAYNUO010000071.1:12083-15614 GCA_964400405.1 uncultured Bifidobacteriaceae bacterium
ATCTCGGTGCGATGATGCGTGGCATGAGCCTGGTGACGACGCGGCGGAAGGCGACGCGGGCCTTGGTGGCGGGCGTTGCGCTGCTCGCTGTTTCGATGGACATCGGGGTCTCGGCGCAGTCGCGCGACCCCCGCGTGCAGGCTGGTGTGCAACTCTCGACCGTGTCGGTCGGGGAGTTCGACGCCCGTGACACCGGGGCCGGCGTGCTGCTGGGTGTGCGGGCGCTGGGCCCGGTCTGGGCCGAGGCCGCGCTGGTCCGCTATCCGGGCGAGTTCCCCGGCGACAGGGGCTTCAGCCAGAACCGCGTGGAGGGCCTGTTCGGCGGGTCCGTCGGTCCGACCATGGGGCGCCTGCGGCCGTTTGCGAAGGCCGGCGCCGGGTTCCTGCGCTATGCGGATGCTGGCGGCCCGGTCGCCTGCATCGCCATCTTTCCGCCGCCGCTCTCGTGCCAGCTGGCGGCCGGGCGAACGCTGCCGGCCTACGAACTGGGCGCCGGCCTCGCCATCTTCCCTGGCGCGTTGACCTTCGCGCGCGTGGATGTCAGCCGCAGGTTCGTCCGCTACCCGGGCCCGTCCTTCACGCCGGCCGGCGGCGCGCAGCAGAACGACTTCTACGGCAGCGACCTGCGGTTCGGCTTCGCGGCCGGTCTCCGCTTCTAGGCCGCCCGTGCCGGCCTGCTAGGCGGCGCGCCGCCCTGTGCCGGCGGCGCCTGCTGCCGCATCCTGAACACCGAACGCCTCCCGCAGCGTCCGCGCGCCGAAGCGGTCGTCGAGAATCTCGATCTGGTCCGCCGTGACCTCCGTTGGGTGGTCCTTGCCGCACGCGTGCGTCAGTGCGATCAGATCCTTGCGCAACGTCACGATGTAGTTCGCGAGGCGCGCGGACTTCAAGGTCGGGTCGAGCCCGCGCGCCAGCCACGCGCTCTGCGTGGCGATGCCGGTGGGGCAGTGGTTCGTGTGGCAGCGCTGGGCCTGGATGCAGCCGATGGCCATCAGCGCCTCACGCGCGATGTTCACCATGTCCGCGCCGAGCACGAAGGCCATCAGCGCCGTGTCCGGCAGGCCGAGCTTGCCGGAGCCGATGAACGCGACCTTCCGCGTGAGGCCCTGCTCGGCGAACGCGCGGTGCACGCGGCTGAAGCCGATCTTGAACGGCAGGCCCACGTGGTCGACGAACACCAGCGGGGCCGCGCCGGTCCCACCTTCGCCGCCGTCAATGGTGACGAAGTCGATGGAGCGGCCCGTCGTCGCGCAGAGCCGTGCCACGTCGTTCCAGAAGCCCATGTCGCCGACGGCGGACTTCACGCCGACGGGCAGGCCCGTCTCCTGCGCCACCCGCTCGACGAAGTCGAGCAGCGAGTCCGCGTCGTGGAAGACGGCGTGCGAGGCGGGGCTGACGCAGTCCCGTGCCGGATCGATGTGACGGATCGCCGCGATCTCCGCCGTGATCTTCTCCTTCGGCAGCACGCCGCCGGCGCCGGGCTTCGCGCCCTGGCTCAGCTTGATCTCGATCGCGCGAATCTGCGGGTGGGCGGCCACGAGGTCTTTCAGGCGCGGCATGCTGAACCGGCCGTCGAGTTCGCGCACGCCGAAATAGCCCGTGCCGAGCTGCAGCACGAGGTCCCCGCCCTGCAGGTGGTACGGCGAGAGCCCGCCTTCACCGGTGTTCTGAAAGCAGCCCGCGAGCTTCGCGCCTTTGTTGAGCGCCTCGACCGCCGCGCCGCTCAGCGACCCGTAGCTCATGCCGGAGACGTTGACGACCGAGCCCGGCCGGAACGGCCGCCTCCGGCCCCGCCACGCGCCGATCTCGATCGCGGCGGGAATCGGGTGCATCGAGTCGTAGCCCGGCTCGCCGGCGTGCGGCGTCGGCTTCGGGAAGGCGCTGTGCTTGACGATCAGGTAGTTCGAGGACGCCTCGGGCTCGTTGTCCGAGCCGAACGCGAAGTAGTTGTTCTGGCGCTTCGACGACGCGTAGATCCAGCGCCGCTGCGTGCGGCTGAACGGACGTTCCTCGTTGTTGTTCGTGACGATGTACTGCCGCAGCTCTGGGCCGAACGCCTCCAGCAGGTACCGGAGGTGCCCGATCACCGGGAAGTTGCGCAGGATGGCGTGACGCCGCTGTGAGACGTCATACACGGCGACGGCGGTCAGCAGGCCGAGCAGTATCCAGAATGCAGCCACGGGCTCTCTCCCTCACCGGGAAGAATCGGCAGCGTTCGAGCCGGCTTGAGGCGCGGACCGGGCAGCGGCTACTCCCGACCCACGCGGTTTGCGTGCCACGCGGGGAGATGTCTACCCGCATCGTGGTGTGCAGAATCCGATCGCCTCCGGCGCACACGGCCGATCCCCCGCGAATGGGCCGCGAAGAGCGCGGCCGCGCCGGACTCCGCCCCGAGATTCCCAGTGCGGCGCGTGCGTTGCGAGGTGGTCCTCCGTTTCACCACAAGGAGGACTCACCCGATGACACTGACCCTGCCTCGTCGCCGCTTCTTCGTCACCGCTGGTCTGGGCGCCGCCGGCGCGCTGACCGTTCCTGCCGCGTTCGTCTCCGGCCAGACGCTCTCCCGCGAGGATGCCGTCATGGACCACGTGGGGAAGGAGCTGGCCCGCCTGTACAAACTGCAACGGCGGCAGAATCTGCACGCCGAGCACTTCGAGACCGTCGCTGCCAACCTCCGGCTGCTGGCCATGCTGTACCCGGACATCCGCGCTCACGTCCGCAAGCCGCGGACGCCGCACGACCACCGCATGCGCGCCCGCAAGCTCGAGGACGTCCGGAAGGCGTTCGGCGTCGACATCTCGAACGAGCCCGAGCCCGCCGTGCTCTCCGCCGCCGACGAAGCACGTGTGCGCGGTCTGCTCGCCCGGGAAGGACTCGGGCCGACGCTGCTGAAGATGGCTGACGCCGCGGAAGCCAGGGCGGCACGGATGGCGCGGACTCCGGATGCCCGGCCATTCAAGAACGCCCAGTGGTCCGGTCTGTTCTGCAACTTCCAGCCCGAGATCGAGGTCGCGAGTCAGGTCATCTGCGACCTGTCGTACGCGGGCGTCGGAGGCCCCCAGGTCGTGGTGGCCTGTCGCGTGTCGATGATCGTGGTGGTCGTCTGGCGCTGGATCTGCTGAGCAACACGAGAGGGAGGGTCGGCTCCCTCTGCCCACGATCGGCGTGGGATAATCGTGGAATGCATCCCTGGCACGACACGTATCTGGACGACACCTCCATCGAGAAGTCCTTCCCGGCCATCATCGAGATTCCGAAAGGCAGCAAGAACAAGTACGAAATGGACAAGGAGACCGGCCTGCTGCGGCTGGACCGTGTCCTGCACAGCGCCGTGCACTATCCGGCGGACTACGGCTTCATCCCGCGCACCTACTGCGACGACGGCGATCCGCTTGACATCCTCGTGCTGAGCCAGGAGCCCGTGTTCCCGCTGACGATCGTCGAGGCGCGCGCCATCGGCGTGATGCGGATGCGCGACGAGAAGGGCATCGACGACAAGATCATCGCCGTCAGCGTCAACGACCCCGGCGT
>CAYNUO010000072.1:0-1332 GCA_964400405.1 uncultured Bifidobacteriaceae bacterium
CCACCAACGGCATCCTGCTCGCGCCCGCCGCCGCCGCGCTCAAGGCCGCCGGCCTTCACCGCCTCACCGTGAGCCTGGACACGCTGCACGCGGACCGCTTTCACGCACTGACGCGCTCGCGCGATCTGGAGCGGGTGCTCGAGGGGATCGCCGAGGCGGCCCCGATCTTTCCGGGACTGAAGCTCGACACGGTCGTCATGCGCGGTGTGAACGACGACGAGCTCGTGCCGCTCGTCGAGTTCGCGCGGGGCCACGGCGCCGAAGTGCGCTTCATCGAGTACATGGACGTCGGCGGCGCCACGCGCTGGTCACGGGAGCGCGTCGTCTCGCGTGCCGAGATGCTGAGTGCGCTCGAGGCCCGCTACGGACGTATCGAGCCCCTGGACGAGGCCACGTCCGCCCCGGCGGACCGCTTCCGGCTGAGCGACGGCACCGTGTTCGGCATCATCTCGTCGACGACCGAGCCCTTCTGCGCGTCTTGCGACCGCAGCCGGCTCACCGCAGACGGCCAATGGTTTCTCTGTCTCTACGGGGCGCGCGGCCTCGACCTGCGCGGTCCGCTTCGGGGTGGCGCGGCGGACGACGCCATCGCCGCCGCGATCCGCGGTGTCTGGCAGGCGCGCACCGACCGCGGTGCGGAAGTCCGGCTGGCTGCGGGCCACCGGGGCGTCATCCCGGTGGACTCCCTCCGGCGCGACCCGCACCTCGAGATGCACACCAGAGGCGGCTAGCGCGGGAGAGCACGGAGGCTCCCGTCGGGCGGGCGCTCCTGAGCCCTCACCCTATCTCGCGGCCGTTGACGCGCAACCAGGCGCGCGCCTCCCGGTATGTGGGATACGCGGCGGCCACCAGCGCCCAGTACGCCGGCGAGTGGTTCATCTGCTTCAGATGCATCAGCTCGTGGATGAGCACGTAGTCGCGCACCCACTCCGGCATGAGCACGAGCCGCCAGTTCAGGCAGATGTGCCCGCCAGGGCCGCAGGAGCCCCACCGCGCTTTCGGGTTCCGGATGCTGATGCGCGACACCACCAGGCCATGCAGCGCGGCCAGGGCCAGCAGCCGCTGCGGCAGCGTGTCCTTTGCGAGCTGCCGGAGGCGGCGCTCCTCGTCGGGCGGTAGCGCGTTCCCGGCCGCCCGGGCGCGCTGCCGGGCGATCCACGCCTGATTGCGCCGGGCGAAGGCCTCCGCGTCACGCCGGGAGCCGCCGCGTGGGATGGTCACGCGGACCGCGCCGTCGCGGTCGACACGGATCAGATAGCGCCGCGCCTTCCGGTGACGGACGAAGCGGAGCACCGTCGGCGCGAGCGCGGGCGGCGCGGGCTCGTCAAACGG
>CAYNUO010000072.1:1432-11818 GCA_964400405.1 uncultured Bifidobacteriaceae bacterium
GGACGAAGCGGAGCACCGTCGGCGCGAGCGCGGGCGGCGCGGGCTCGTCAAACGGCAGGGTGAGCTGCGGAGCGGTGCTCATCTCACAGCGGTGGTCACTCGAGCGCGGTGATCAGCACCGAGAGATCCTGATCGCCACGGCCGGCATCGAGCACCTTCGCGATGTTGGCGCGCACCACATCGCCCGCCGGCAGCGACGCGCCGACGCGGGTCGCAAAGTCATGGACGATCTGCGCGTCCTTCCGGTACAGCTTCGCGGGAATGCCGGGCTCGAAGTTCCGCGCCGCCATGGCCCCGCCGAAGCGGTCGAGCGCGCGGCTCGACGCCATGGCCTGCAGCATGACCTCGCGCACGGCCGCAGGGTCGACGCCGGCCTTCGCAGCCAGCGAGAGCGACTCCGCGACGCCCTCCGTCGTGATGAGCAGCAGCAACTGGTGACATGCCTTGGTCACCTGCCCCGCGCCGGACGCCCCCATGTGAAAGACACGCGCGCTGAACGCGTCGAGTACGGGCCGCACGCGCGCGAGCGCGGCGGCGTCGCCACCTGCCATGACCGTCAGCGTGCCCTGCTTCGCGCCGTCGGGACCACCCGAAACCGGGGCGTCCACGAAGGCGACGCCACGCTCCGCCAGCCGGCGCGCCAGGCCGCGGGCGCCCTCCGGATCGATCGTGCTGAGGTCGACGACGAAACTCCCGGGCCGGAGGCCTTCGGCCACGCCACCCTCTCCGAACAGCACCTGTTCGACATCCGCCGTCGCGGTGACCATCGTGAATACGACGTCGGACACCGCCCCGACCTCGCGCGGCGTCGCAGCCGCGGCCGCACCGAGCGCAACCAGGGGCGCGGCCGCCTCGGCTCTCCGCGCGTAGACCGTGACCGGGAATCCCTTGGCCAGCAGATGGCCGACCAGCGGCGCGCCCATGCTGCCCAATCCGATGAACCCGACCCGTTCCCGCGCGTCGCTCATGTCGAAGGCTCCTGCCGGGCCAGTGTGTCATTACTTCCGCCCGGCGGGCACGTCACGGCCGGCACTCCTGCTGCTTCGCGGTATTTCCGAGGAAAAACGCCCGGAACCCCTGTGGTAGGATTTGTGCACTGTTCGTAAAGCGGAGGAGAACTCAATGCGTTCCTATGCGAAGCATGTAGCGTTTACCGGCGCCCTGACGGCCCTGACCGTGGCGTTCATGGTGTCAACAGCGGCTGTTCGCGCCGAGCAGGCCAAGACGGCGAAGGACGGCGTCTACAGCGATGCACAGGCCAAGAAGGGCGAGGCCCTCTACGGCGAACAGTGCGCGGCGTGCCACGGCGGCGACCTGAGCGGCGGCGGCGCCCCGGCGCTGGCTGGTGCGGACTTCCTGGGCTTCTGGGACAAGACCCCGGTGGCCGATCTGGTCGAGAAGATTCAGACCTCGATGCCCGCGAGTGCGCCCGGCAGCCTGACCCGCGCGCAGTCGGCGGAAATCACGGCCTACATGCTGAAGGCGAACAAGTTCCCGGCCGGTGCCGCGGATCTCTCCGCGGATGCGGCGGCCCTCAAGGCCATCAGCATCGTCAAGTAGTTCTCCGGTAGGGGCGGCCCGCATGGCGGCGCCGCCCCTACTCGCATGACCCTCACCCTTCCGGTCGACCCCCGTTCTCCACAATCCGACGTCATCGATCGCGCGGCCCGTTGCCTGCGCGACGGCGGGCTTGTGGCCTTCCCCACCGAGACGGTCTACGGCCTCGGCGCGAACGCGCTGGATGCCGAAGCGGCTGCCCGCATCTTCGTCGCGAAGCAGCGCCCGGCGAACGACCCTCTCATCGTCCATCTGGCATCCGCGGCGGACCTCCCGCGTGTCGCCCGCGACGTGCCGGCGATCGCGTTCAGACTCGCCGACGCGTTCTGGCCGGGCCCGCTGACGCTGGTCCTGCCGCGTGCCGCCGCGGTGCCCGCGGTCGTCACCTCCGGAGGCCCGACCGTGGCGGTGCGTGTCCCCCGCCACGACGTGGCCCGCGCACTCATCGCGGCCGCCGGCGTGCCGGTCGCCGCTCCCAGCGCGAACCTGTTCTCACGGCCGAGTCCGACCAGCGCCGCGCACGTGCTCGAGGACCTCGACGGCCGGATCGACTTCGTGCTCGACGGTGGCCCCTGCGCGGTTGGTGTCGAATCCACCGTCCTGGACCTGACGACGACCCCGCCGCGCGTGCTTCGCCCGGGTGCCGTGACGCTGGACATGCTCCGGAACCTGATCCCCGACGTCAGCGCGGGTGCGCACGCGCCGGACGGCAGCGCGGCCGCCTCACCCGGCCTGCTCGACACGCACTACGCCCCCCGGGCCACGTTGACCCTCTACGCGGGCGCCGCCGGAGCACGCCGGGCCCGCATGCTGACTGATGTCCGGGCGGCCCGCGCGCGCGGTGTGCTCGCGGGCGCCCTGGTCTTCGACGATGACCGCGCCGTCTTTGCCGAGGCGGGCGCCGTGACGGAGACGCTCGGTCCGGACGGCGACCTCACGACCGCCGCCGTGCGCCTCTATGCCGCGCTGCGGGCGCTCGACGCCGCCGGTGTGTCGATCATCGTGGCCACCGCGGTCGCGGCCGACGATCGCCTGGGCGGCGCACTCGCAGATCGGCTCGGCCGCGCTGCCTCCGGCCGCGTCGTCACGGTACACTGACGGCTGCATGGCGGATTCCCCAGACCACGGCGGGCTGCTGGCCCGCATCGGCCGGCGCCTCTTCGCGTCCGAGTCGGCGCAGCTGCGCGCGCTGCGTGACGAAGTGTCGGAGCTGAAGACCCTCACACAGCGTCTCGCGGGCAAGCTCGAGGACATCGCGTCGGCCCAGAAGCCGATCGGCAAGGTGCTCGCGAACCAGAAAGCGGACGAACGCTCCCGTCAGACCTTCCGGCTCCAGCTGGCCTCGCTCATCCGTGCGCAGTACCTGCCGACCGACATCCCCGCGGCGCTGGCCCTGAGCGCGAAGCGATTCCGGCTCCGCTCCCAGCACGAGGAGGACGGCATCATCCTGGCGCTGCTCGACGCGGCCGGCGTCCGTACGCGGAAGTTCGTGGAGATCGGCAGCGGCGGCTCCGGCGGCAGCGCCGCGGTGCTCGCACACGACATGGGCTGGACCGGCCTGATGGTGGACGCCAGCGCCAGGGCCGTCAGCATGGCCAGCCACGAACTTCGGACCAACCCCGGCGTCGTCGTCGTGCAGGCGATGGTCACGCCCGACAACATCAACGAGCTGGTGCGGCAGCATGGCTGCGCGGGCGAGATCGACCTGCTGTCGATCGATGTCGACAGCGTCGAGTACTGGCTGCTGCGCGCGCTCGACGCCTGCACGGCCCGCGTGCTGGTGCTCGAGTACAACGCCTACTTCGGACCCACGCGGGCGGTCACGACGCCGGTCGAGGGGCCGCCGGCGATCCGGCCGGTCGAGTACTTCGGCGCATCGCTCGCGGCGCTCGAGCAGGTCGCGCGGGAGAAGGGCTATCGCCTGGTGTTCTGCGAGCAGCAGGGCGTCAACGCGTTCTTCGTGCGGCACGACCTGGCACCGGGCCTTCCGGGGCTCACCCCTGAGCAGGCCTTCCGCCCGTTCCGGCACCGCGCGCGGCACGGCGAGGAGATGACGACGGAGGCCGAGGCCTTTGCGCACATCGCCGAAGCCGGTCTGCCGCTGATCGACGTCCCCACTACACCGCGCTGACGGGAGCACGCGGGGGCTCGTGCCCGTGCGGGCGGGCCGGTTGCGCATGCCGGACAAACGCACCTCCGGCGGACCTGTCGCATCCGGGCGGGAACCCTGTCGCCGCCCGTAGCCTGATCGACCTACGGGTCCCACCGGCGACATCCCGCCCGGCGCCTTCAGTGCATTTGTCGTGCATCCATAACGGCATGCTCCACAGGCCCGCCCGCACGGGCACGAGCCCCCGCGTGCTCCCGGGACCCGGTGTGGTCAGCGCGGCGGACGCACGGGGCGCCAGCGGCTGTCGAAGGCGGTGCGGTGGATGAGCGTCAGCACTTCGCCATAGCTCCGCACGCCGCTCGTCACGCGGTTCGCCTTCAGGTACTGGTCGTAGGCCGCCCACCCGGCCTGCTGCACGGCGGGCACGATGCCGCGCGTCAGCCGGGCGGCGATGGCGTCGCGGTCGGCGCGCACGGGAGGCGGGAGCGTTGCCGCCAGCGCATCGCGCTCCGCGGGGGGCAACTCCGCCGCCACCTGCCAGTAGAGGAACAGCCAGCCGCTGTACTGCGCGCGCGTGTCGCCATGCAGGCAGGTCAGCCAGCCGATGAAGTTCGCCTCGGCTTCGTTCGCAAACCCCGCGAGGTGCGCCCACTCGTGCGCCGCGACGAACGGGCGCTCCACCGACAGCAGGTCCGGATTGCGCAGGATGTCGAGGCCGAACGGATTGGTCATCGCATCGACGCCTTCCCAGCGGAAGAGCCAGCGCAGCATCGTGGGCTTCAGGCGTGCGGTGTCCACGCGCGGCAGGCCGAGCAGCGCCTGGACGTGCGCGGCGGCGGCCCTGAGGCGCGGGTCATCGACGTCGGGGCCCGGCCAGCCCTGCTGATGGGCCGGAGCGTGCAGGGCGCTCATCTGCCTCACCGACAGTTGGCCGAGGGCCACCACCGCTGCGGTGTCCGGCGCCGGCCGCTCCTGGGTCAGACGCGTCACGAGCGGCTCGCGACGGTAGTTCAGGCCCCAGCACAGCAGAAAGACCAGGTACGCCGCGCTGCCGGCCACCACCGTGCGCCAGGCGGCCTGCGCCGACGCCCGCGCACGCGTGCCACGGGGCGCACGGGCCGCGCGGATCCAGGTCCAGCCCAGCCACCCGAGCGCAGCCAGCAGCCACAGGTCGAACCAGGCCACCGGCGTCAGGCCCGATACGGTCGTCAGTGCCCGTTCGATGAACGGGTAGACACCGGTTGAGTACCACCGCTCCACCGCGGCTGCCGGCAGGGGCACGACCGCGAGCACGGCGGCCAGAAGCACCACTCCCGCCGGCACCAGCCGGCCCAGGCGCGCTACCACGCGACCATCCGCGACCACACCTCTGCGCGTATCCCCATCCGGCGAATTATCATCATCGTTTCCATGACAGTGAAACTGCTCGTTCCCGCGCTGGTCGTGTGTCTCTGTGCCGCGTCCGCGGCCGCCCAGGCACAGAACAACCTGCCGCAGGACGTCCAGCCCCAGCGCCAGATGTCCACGACCGACGCGGACGGTGGCCGTACGCTGCACGCGATCAAGCTGGACGTCCCCCTCCGCATTGACGGGGCGCTGGACGAGTCGATCTACACCACGGTCGCACCCGCGTCCGACTTCATCCAGATGGAGCCGAAGCCTGGCGCACCGGCCACCGAGAAGACCGACGTCTGGGTCGCGTTCGACGCCACGACGATCTATGTCACTGTCCGCTGCTGGGATTCCACGCCATCCTCTAACTGGATCATGGACGAGATGCGGCGGGACAGCTCGAACATCCCGCGCAACGAGAACGTTGCGTTTTACTTCGACACCTTCTACGACAAGCGTACCGGGTTCCTGTTCGAGATCACGCCGCTCGGCGCATTCTGGGATGCCCAGGCCAGCCACCTGCGGCCGGGCAGCGCGGACTGGAACCCGCTCTGGCGCTCGGCAGCCGGCCGCTTCGAGCGCGGGTGGACGGCCGAGATGGCGATCCCGTTCCGATCCATCCGCTACCAGCCGGGCGCCTCGCAGACGTGGGGCTTCAACATGCGGCGTACGGTCCGGTGGAAGAACGAAGAGTCCTACCTGAACAAGCTGCCGCTCATCGCCGGCTTCTCCGGCGCGGCCGCCATCTTCCAGATCGCCAACGGCCTGAAGATCGTCGGCATCGAGGCGCCCCCTGCCGGCAAGAACATCGAGCTCAAACCGTACGCGGTCACCAGCGTGACGACGGACAAGATCGCACGGCCGCCACTCGACAACGACGGCAACGCGGACGTCGGCCTGGACTTCAAGTACGGCGTGACGAACAACCTGACGGCCGACGTCACGTACAACACGGATTTCGCCCAGGTCGAGATCGACAACCAGCAGGTGAACCTGACCCGGTTCAATCTCTTCTTCCCCGAGAAGCGCGAGTTCTTCCTCGAGGGGATGAGCATCTTCGACTTCGGCGGTGCATCCTCCGGTGGCGTCAATGCGGGCGGCACGACGCCCCTGCTGTTCTTCAGCCGGAGGATCGGCTTGAACCAGGGACGCATCGTCCCCATTCAGGCGGGCGGCCGCCTGACGGGCCGCGCCGGGGCCTTCCTCGTCGGCGCCATGAACGTGCAGACCGCCGAGGACACCCTGACCGGCAGTCCGGCCACCAACTTCGGGGTGGTCCGGGTGCGCCGGGACATCCTCTCGCGCAGCAGCATCGGGATGGTCTACACGAACCGGTCCCAGGTGAGCGCCGGCCGCGGGAACGGCCAGACGTTCGGCGTGGACGGCAGCTTCAACGTCTTCAACTTCATCAACCTCAACACCTACGTCGCGAAGACCGACACCCCGGGCCTCAGCGGCGACGACACGAGCTACAGGGTCCAGGCCAGTCTGAACCGCGACCGCTACGGCCTGGAAGTCGATCGGCTCACCGTGGGCGACAACTTCAACCCGGAGGCCGGCTTCATCCAGCGCGACGATTTCCGCCGCACCAGCGTCCAGACCCGCTTCAGCCCGCGTCCGAAGAACAACCGGCTCGTGCGGAAGTACTACTACCAGGCCGGCCTGGACCGGTTCGTCGACAGGGATGGCGAGATCCAGTCGCGGAACTACAATGGCTACTTCAGCATCGAGATGCAGAACGCCGACCGGTTCACCGCGCAGGTGAATTCGAACGTCGAGCGCCTCGTCCGGCCGTTTCAGATCTTCCGGGGTGTCACGCTCCCTGTCGGCCGCTACGACTTCACCAGCGCGAACCTGCAGCTCACGCTGGGGAACATGCACGCGCTCTCCGGCAACATCGGCTTCGAGACGGGCCAGTTCTACAACGGGACACGAAATTCGTTGACGTTCACGGCAGCAAGGGCGCGCTTCACGTCGCGTCTATCGGTGGAGCCGATCGTGTCCATCAACTGGGTAGACCTGGAGCAAGGCTCCTTCCAGAACAGCGTCGTGTCCGGCCGCACCACGTACACCATCACGCCGCGCATGCTCGTCAGTGGCCTTCTGCAATACGGATCGGCGACGCGCACGACCACCACGAACATCCGCTTCCGGTGGGAGTACATCCTTGGCAGCGAGATGTTCCTCGTCTACTCGGACGAACTGGACACCGCGGTGCGCGGATTTCCCGACCTGCGCAACCGCGCGATCGTGTTCAAGATCAACCGCATGGCGCGCTTCTAGCCGGCGCCGTGAGCCTGATGCCGTCCTCCCCCGCGCTCCCCGCCCGCCTCTGGTCGGCGTTCCGGTCCCTGCGGCCCGAAGAGGCACTGTTCGTCGTAGCCTTCATCCCGTCCGCGCTCGTGACGATCTACGCGGACTGGACGCTGCGCCAGACCGGTGGCTTCTCGGGGCGCGTGGCCAGCGGCTTCATCCGGCTGACCGCCGCCAGTCTGCTGGCACTCAGCATCCCGCTGATGGAGCGCACGCGGGCGCGCTGGAGCGCGCGGCCGCGGCTGGCCGTCTGGCTGGAGTCGGCCCGGACCATCCTGCCGTTCCTGCTCTGCATCGCCGTCTACACGAACCTCCATGACACGGTGCGGTTCGTGAACCCGCACGACATCCATCAGTACCTGGCCGCGGCCGACGTGTGGCTGTTCGGCGTGCAGCCGGTGGTCTGGGCCGAGCAGTTCATCACGCCCGGCCGGACCGAGGTCTTCTCCGCCTTCTACGGCTCGTTCTTCCTGATCGCGCCGTCCCTCGTACTGCTGCTGCTGCTGACAGGCCGGCGCGCCGAGGCCCGCGTGGCGCTGGTCGGCTTCATCGTGTGCTTCTACACGGGCTACGTGCTGTATGTGGTCTTCCCGGCGGCTCCGCCGCGGCTCTACCTCGCGTCGCTCGGCGAGTTCTCGCGGGACCTGAAGGGCGGGGCAATGGGCATCACGGCGTTTCAGAATGCCCTGATCTCGATGGTGCCCAACGAAGCGTCGCGTGCGGCCTTTCCGAGCCTGCACGCCGCCGTCAGCCTGCTGACACTGCTCTACGCGTGGCGTTACGTCCGCTGGTACGTGCTGCCACTCGGCATCGTCGTGACGGGACTCCTCGCCTCAACGGTGTACCTGCGTCACCACTTCGTCGTCGACCTCGTGGCCGGCGCGGCGCTGGTGCCGTGGGTGCTCTGGGCCGCCCCGCGGTTCGAGCGCTGGTGGGCATCCGGCCGGCGGGCCGGCCAGCGCGTCTAGCGGACGCGCTCCTGACAGTAGCGGCGCCAGTCGTCCCGGCTGCGGCGGGCGCCTGGCGGCGGAATCGGCGACCCGTCCACGATGGCAGCCAGGCTCGTGAGGGAGACCGCGCCGGGATCGACCGCGATGTCGACGTCCCAGACCTTCCGGTCGTCCAGGTGCGTGCAGACATCCGCCACCATCTCGAGGTTTCCCGTGAAGGCGGCCTTGCGGAGCGCCCGGGTGACGGCCGCAGCCTCGCTGAAACGCGACGTCGGCGTGAGCACGGGCGCCAGATCCCCGTGGATCCGATCCAGATGCGGCCGTGAGCCGAGCCGGCCAAGCGCGGCCTCGGCCGCGTCCCGCAGGCCCCGCTGCCCCATGCCGTTGACCATCGCGAACCTCTCGAGCAGCGGCATGTCTTCCTTCCCGCCGGTCAGCCCGAGCACGTAGACGGCGAGTTCGGCCGTCGTCGTCGACAGGATCCGCGCCAGCACGCGATGCGCTGCCGCCCGGGCCTCGGCAGCCGTCGCGGCCCGCACGGCCGCCGGACGGCCGATGAAGTAATCGAGCCCGATCAGCTCCACGCCGGTGCTGACGTTCGGAATCGCGCCGAGCACCATCGAGAGCGCGCGCCGCTCGTCGAGCTCGAACGCCGCGAACGCGGCGTCACCGCCGAGCTGAAAGTCGTCCAGCAGCTCCCGCATGATCGGCATCGCGTCGAACGGCATCGCAGTGATGAGGTCCGCGTGCTGCTTCGCGATCTTGATCTGATTGGTGCGCGAGGGCGTCCGCAGCACGACGGCCACTTCTTCCTTGCGGCTCGTGGGGATGACCAGCGAGATCGGCTCCTGCCCCTCGACCGTGCGGAAGGTTCGCGTGATGGTGAACACGCCATCCGCCGGCACCTCCTCGTGCCGAACGTACAGCGGGATCGCCCCCATCTCGATCGGAACATCGTGCGTAGCCCCGGCCAGACCGCGGATCGTGATGGCCCGCGCCACCCGGCCCGCCTCCGGCGCCGCGGGCTGCACGTCGAGACCCAGGCTCCGCACCTCACCTGAGAAGCGCCGCCCCGCCTCGCGAATGTCCGCGCGGGCCTGGCCGAGCACGCCGTCCGGGGCCCGGACAATCGCCCGCCGCACGGACTCTGCAATCACCGTCGCCTGCTGCGTGCCGACGCGCACGCGTGTGTTGCCGGCCTTGCCGTCAAACGGCCCATGGACCGGGAAGGATCGGCCGGTCTGGATCATGGCCGGCACGCGGAACGCCGCCTCGCGGTCCTTCGGCACCGGCGTCCGCAGCGCAATCTGCCCGACCTCCACGCCGCGGCCATCGCGAAGCACGAGCGTCATCCCGGCGGCGCCCGTGGCGGGCACATGCCACGCGAAGGAGCGCCCGGCCTTCGCGGTCTGCTTCCCTTGCGAGAGCACGTACCCGGAAGGCGCCTCGAAGGTCCCCGAGAACGTCTCGCCGGCCGCGATGTCGTCCGGGAAGTGCGCGACGGCGGTCCCGCCGGCAATCTCAAAGGTGACGCGGACGATGCCGCCGCTCGCGGCGAGCGTCGGCACGGGCACGCCGGCCCACACGGCCGCAGGAACCATGACGCCGGCACACGCCAAGGCCAGAACGCGGAGTCGGAGTTTCATGCCGCGATTATCAACCCTCGGCGGCGCAAACATGGCGCGATTTGTCGCGGGTCAGCGGCGCTGCGCTGAGTCGCGACGAGACGGTGTCGTGCGGGTGGGCTTCACTGCTCCTGGGCTCACTGGTCGCCGTCCATACCCACGGCTTGACCACAAGCATTCGCCCTGGAGCAGCAAAGCCCACCCGCACGCCACCGGACAGTCGCGACGGAGCGCAGCCTGGATGAAGCCGACGGGAGGGCGGCGCGGGACATGTGCGCCGGCGCGGCGGCGCGTGGCCGGGGATTCGCTGATCGAGGGCGACTGCTTGTGAGACCGCGTTGAGATCCACCGCAGCTCGGAGCCCGCGATCAGCGAACCCCGGCCGCGCGACGCCGCGTCATCGCACGCACCCGCGCCCACCGCCCCCGTACGTGCGAAC
>CAYNUO010000072.1:11918-15495 GCA_964400405.1 uncultured Bifidobacteriaceae bacterium
GCGCGGCCGGCGCCGGCGTAGACGTACGGCACGGTGCGGCCCACGAAGTCGCTGAGCGTGTAGCCGTACTCCTGATACGCGCGGTCGGTCAGGTTCGTCACGTCCAGGAAGATGAACTGCCGGCCCACCTGGTGGCGCACGCGCAGGTCGAGCGTGGTCGGCCCTTCGAGCGCGATGGTGTTCGCGTCATCGAGGAAGCCGCCGCCCGTGTGCCGCACGCGAACCGTGCCGCTCAGGACCTTCGGCACGGTGAACGACGCGCCGACAGAGACCAGGTGCTTCGGCACGTTCTTCACCTGCAGCGACGAGGCGCCGGCCGTGCGGTCGTTCACCTGCACCAGCGCGTAGCTGACGGTCGGCTGGAGCAGCGTCGTCCACGCGCCCTGCGCCTCGAACTCCACGCCCGTGTGCCGGCTCTCGCCGAGGTTCGCGTAGGAGAACGTGTTCACGTTGAAGTCGATCTCGGACTCGACGTCCATCCGGTACGCGAGCACGCTCCAGGCCACCTGGCCGCCGCCCGACACGCCGCCTTCGACGTTGGTCATCCGCTGCGGCAGCAGCCGGCGGTTGGAGATCGAGAACGAACCGCCCCGGAAGTCCGGATACGGCCGCGGGTCGAACATCTGATCCAGCGTCGGCGCCTTGAACGCGCGCGACACCTGCCCGAACGCCACGACGGAGCCCTTGTCCGACAGCCGCACGGTCACGCCGCCTCGTGGCGACCACGCCGTCTTGTCCGGCAGTGCCGTGCCGGTCGTGACGAAGCTGCCGTCGTCCACGCGGTCGAACCGCACCGCGCCCACCAGCCGCACGCGCGACGCCGCGTCGTAGCTTGCCGAACCGAACACGCCGAGGCGCGTGCGCGACCCTTCGACGGCCGTCAGCCGCGCGCCCGTCGTGCCGCTCGCGAACGCGTGATACGCGGTGTCGATCCGGTCCCGCGCCACGTCGACGCCCGCGCGCAGCTGGGCCTTCGTCGTGCCGAGCGTCTGCTGCCCTTCCAGGCTGCCGCCGATGGTCCGGCTCGAGAGCGCCCGGGCCTTCGTGTCGGAGAGGCCCGCGACCAGGTAGATCGTGCGGACCGCGTCCTCGCTGCGGCCGTCCACGTAGAACCGCGCGAGCGGCTGCCACGGGGCGGAGCCGGCCTTCACGTCCACGAGGCTCAGGTAGCTGGAGCGGTCGGCATTGTCGAACCGGAACGCGGCGTCGGACGAGGCAGGCGCGGCGTTGAACGCGGCGACGGGGAGCGACCCCGGGTCGTCGCGCCGGCGGGACTGGCCGGTGGCGCTGACGCGCACCGTCGTTCCGCCCATCGCGCCTTCCACGCTGCCGGAGCCGACCGCCTCACGGGCCTCGGAGTGCGCGAACGCACCGTCCGTACTGCGTGCGGCGCCCGACACCGTGACGAGGGCGTTCCCCGCCTTGCGCCCGAAGAGACCGTCACCCGTGAACGACGAGAATGACCCGCCTGAGACCGAGACCTGCGCCTGATTCGAGGCGCGGTCCGTGATGATCTGAATCACGCCGCCGACCGCACTGTCGCCGTAGAACGACGCGCCGGGACCGCGATAGGCCTCGACGCGCTTGATGCCCGCAACCGGCACGAGTGACCAGTCGATGAGACCGGACTCGGCATCGCCCACCGGGCGGCCGTCCACGAGGAGACGCACGTACTCGGCTTCACCACCGCCGAAGAAGCCGCGCGCGGAGGTCACCGGGCGGCCGGCGTAGAACTGACCCTGCATCAGGTTGAAGCCGGGAAGAAACGAGAGCAGTTCGGCGGGCTGCACGACAGGCATCGCCTGCAGCGCGTCCTTGCCAATCACCACGACCGACGCGGGCACCTGACTGGCCGGCGTTTCCGCGCGCTCGGCGGTGACCACCACTTCGGTTTCAAAACGCTCCGGCACCGCGCGCTCTGTCTGCGCCTGAGCAACGAACGGCGCGGACACCGCGCACACGACAAGTCCACACACACGAATAACGAATGAGTTCATAGGGAAAGTAGAGACGTCACATGGGAGCAACTCCGGAATGGAGATGCCACGGCCGACGGCCGCTGAAACCAGCGTAGCGACAGGAGGTGCGAGGGATGCTTCGCGAACGCCCGCGTCAGCGCCCGGGATTCTCGCGTTCGAGCAGCAGGTAGATCAGGTTTCCACCCATCAGGAACATCAGGATCGAGAACGTGGCCTTCCCCGCGTAGTTGGCCGTCATGAAGCTGGCGTGCTCGCCGACAGCCACGGTGAATTCGAGCGTCTTCTTGAACAGTGTGTTGTCCGCCTTGAGCGTGTGCCGCCCCGGCGGGACATCAACCGTGACCGTTTCGCCATTCCGGAGCGAAGCGATCTTCTGCCCGTCGAGGAGGATGGCCACCTCCCGTACACCCATGTCCGTCGGCGACTGGCGTCGCACGGTCACGCGCGATGTCCATGAGTTGCGGAGCTGCTCGACGACGCCGTCCAGGTCGGCCGTCGTCGGCTCGACGGTCTGCGGAGCGTCGGTGGTCACGCGTGTCGGCATTGCGAGAGCTCAGCCAGTCCTTCGCGGTACGACCGGTACTGCAGCCGCACACCCAGCTCGTGGGCGGCCCGATCGTTCCGCACGCGCTTGCCAAGACCACTACCACCTTCGAACGTCGGCGGGGCCACGCCGAGCTGCGCCGCCAGCAGGCCCACGTACTCTCCGCGCGTCGGCGGATGACCGTCTGACACCACGTACGTCCGGTTGGTGATCGGTTTGCAGGCAGCAGCCGCCACCACCGCGCGGGCCGCGTCGTCCACGTGAATCAGATTCAGATACGCATGGGGAGACCCGGCAATCGGCCTGCCCGCCGTGACGTCGGCCGATCGCGGCACCCGCCCTGGCCCGTACAGTCCCGCCAGGCGCAGCACGATCGCGTCGCGCCCGCGCGCGTGGGCGAAGAGCAGCCGCTCCCCGGACACACACGCCCGTCCCCCTTCACGAACGGGCTCGCACACCGACGTCTCATCCACCCACTCGCCTGCGTCCTGCGCGTAGACGCCCGTCGAGCTCACGTAAATCACGCGGCCTGTTTCCGCGGGCAGCGCATCCAGCACCGCGCGCAGTCCCTCGACGTGAATGTCGGACGGCGTCGCCGCCGACCGCCGGGCCCGCCCGACCGCGAAGACGACGGTGTCCGCGACAGGCAGGGTGCTCAACGGTCCCCGGGTCACGTCGACGGTCAGCGGCCGCAGTGCCGCCCGGGAAAGCGCGTCGGCGTTGTCCCCGCGGGTGGTGGCGTACACGTCGTCGCCCGCATCGCGCCAGAGTCGCGCGACCCGCTCGCCCAGATATCCGCAACCCACCACCAGCCTGCGCACGTCACCCCCGTTTCCCTGCGACCTGTTCGAGCGCCCCTGAAGGCTGGAACCTGTGTCCACTGGTATTCTCGCCCAGTGAGACCGCCGTTGTGAGTGACGACGTCCGAGGCTCCCGCAGACCCTCCCCCGCTTCGCAGGGCAACGGCGTGCGACAGACACAGATCACGAACTACGTGCTGTACCAGGCCGGCTGGTTCGCATGCGTGCTGGGTGCCTCATGGCGGCGCCCCGGA
>CAYNUO010000073.1:0-3930 GCA_964400405.1 uncultured Bifidobacteriaceae bacterium
GCGGGCATCTGCATGACGCCGAAGAAGTCGAGCGTCCTGGTCAGCTGCTCGCCGTCGAGGCCTTTCAGCGTGGCCAGGCGCTTCGGCATCGCGGTGCTGTAGAACGCCACGAGGTCGGCGCTCGTCTTGAACTTCGCGACCGCCTGCTTCTGGGCTTCGGGGTCGAAGTGGAAGGTGCCCGCCACGATCGAATCGAGCAGCCACACGTCGGCGGTCGCCAGGTGCGTGGCGATGTCCCACGGCGTCCGCGACTTCGCGTCGGGTTTGTAGGTCTTGCCCGCTTCGGTGACGGCGGCGAGCGTCTGGCAGGTCGCCGCGTGCTCGCCCTGAATCATGTCAACAAAGGCATCGCGAACAGCCGCGGCAGCTTCTGGCGTCATGGGGTTCTCCTCGTGTCTCGATGTGCGCTAACGGGTCAGCTTGCGGTACTTGATCCGGTGCGGGCGATCCGCCTCGGCGCCGAGGCGCCGCTTCCGGTCCGCCTCGTAGTCCTGATAGTTCCCCTCGAACCAGACAACCTTGCTGTCGCCCTCGAACGCCAGCATGTGCGTGGCGATGCGATCGAGGAACCAGCGGTCGTGGCTGATGACCACGGCGCAGCCGGCGTAGTTCACGAGCGCCTCTTCCAGCGCGCGCAGCGTGTCGACGTCGAGGTCGTTGGTCGGCTCGTCGAGCAGCAGCAGGTTGGAGCCCTTGCGGAGCAGCTTCGCAAGATGCACGCGGTTGCGCTCGCCGCCGGACAGGGCACCGACCTTGCGCTGCTGCTGCGCACCTTTGAAGTTGAACCAGGAGACGTACGCGCGCGACGCCACGGTCCGGTTGCCGACGAGCAGTTCGTCGTTGCCGTCGGAGATCTCCTCGAACACGGACTTGTCGGCGTTGAGACTGTCGCGGCTCTGGTCCACATAGCCCAGTTCCACGGTGTCGCCCAGACGGAACGTGCCGGCATCCGGCTTCTCCTGCCCGGTGATCATGCGGAACAACGTCGTCTTGCCGGCGCCGTTCGGACCGATCACGCCGACGATGCCGCCGCGCGGCAGCGTGAACGACAGATCCTCGAAGAGCAGCTGCTCGCCGTACGCCTTCTTGACGCCACGCGCCTCGACGACGATGTCGCCGAGGCGCGGGCCGGGCGGGATGTAGATCTCGACCTGATCGATCTTCTGCGCCGAATCCTCGTTCAACAGCTGCTCGTAGGCGTTGAGACGCGCCTTGCCCTTGGCCTGGCGCGCGCGCGGCGCCATGCGGATCCACTCCAGCTCGCGCTGCAGCGTCTTCTGCCGCTTGCCCTCGGTCTTCTCTTCCTGGACGAGGCGCTCCTGCTTCTGCTCCAGCCAGGACGAGTAGTTGCCCTTCCACGGGATGCCTTCGCCGCGGTCGAGCTCGAGAATCCACTCGGCGGCGTTGTCGAGGAAGTAGCGGTCGTGCGTCACCGCGACGACGGTGCCCTTGTACTCCTTGAGGAAGCGCTCGAGCCACGCGACCGACTCGGCATCGAGGTGGTTGGTCGGCTCGTCGAGGAGCAGCAGATCCGGTGACTGCAGCAGCAGCCGGCACAGCGCGACGCGCCGGCGCTCACCGCCGGAGAGCTTCGTGACGTCGGCATCAGGCGGCGGACACCGGAGAGCGTCCATCGCCAGCTCGAGCTGCGAGTCGATCTCCCAGGCGTTCGTGGCATCGATCCGGTCCTGGCAGCGCCCCTGCTCGTCCATGACCTTTTCCATCTCGTCCGGAGGCAGGTCCTCGCCGAGCTTCATGTTCAGCTCGTCGTACCGGTCCAGCAGCGCCTTGATGCCCGCGACGCCCTCCTCGACGTTGCCCAGCACGGTCTTTGCCGGATCCAGCTTCGGTTCCTGGTGAAGCATCCCGACGGTCACACCGTCTGCCGCCCACGCCTCACCGATGAAGCTCGTGTCCTCCCCCGCCATGATGCGCAGCAGGGAGCTCTTGCCTGAGCCATTCAGGCCGAGCACGCCAATCTTTGCGCCGGGAAGAAAGGAAAGCCAGATGTCGTTCAGGACTCGGGTATCGGGGGGATGGACCTTGCCCAGCCCCTTCATCGTGTAGATGTATTGCATCAGCCTCGCCGCGGGAAAACGCCAGTATAGCGGCCCCCAAACTTTTTTCCGGGTCCGTGCGTCTATGGGGGTGCAACGCATTCTCAGGCGGCTTCGCCACTATCTGGAGGTTTCTTGACCATGCTGACCACTGCCCGTACGTACACCTGCCTTGCCGGCCTGCTCGCTGCGGCGGCCGTGTCCGTGTCCACCGCGGCCCTGCAGGCCGCAGACGCCCCCGTCATCCCGGCCCTCGCCGGCGCCTGGAAGGCGCAGGAGCTGAAAGTGCCGGCCTCGACCGACCTGGACCGCCAGGTCTGGGGCGAGAACGCGTCGAAAGTCCGGAACGTGCAGCTGCTGCTCGAGCCGAACGGCTCAGGAACGCTGCGCATCGCGTCATCGGTCGTGGACGCGAAGGGCCGGCCGAAGCAGTACTCGCAGTCGGTCATCGAAGCCCGCGTGACCCTGGCCGAACCGGCCGCCGGCGGCAGCCGCGTGCAGCCGGAGGTGACCGTCGTCAGCGCCGAGGAGCGCTATCTGGACGACCCGAAGGACGTCCGGAAGCTCGAAGGCGTGAAGCTGAAGGTGGATCTGCAGACTCTCGACAGCCCGAGCCTGAACATCTTCTATGAAACCCCGCAGGGCAACGGCTCCTTCGGTGAGACGCTGCGGCGCGTGAATGCCCCCCGGCGGGCGTCGGCCTCGGCCGGCGCACGGCAGTCACATCCGAGAGGGTGACAGGGCACCCCGCTGCTATCCTGAGGCCGTGACGCCCTCCACGGCCCAGGCTCATCCGCGAACCGGCGGTGAGCACGGCTACGCCATGGCCGCGCTCATCGTCGGCATCGCCGTCATGGGCGTGATGGCCGCCGTGGCGCTGCCCGTCATCTCGCAGGCGGCGCAGCGCAACAAGGAAGCCGAACTCGTCTTCCGCGGCGAACAGTACGCCCGTGCGGTCGGACTCTTCCAGCGGAAGATGGGCCCCGGCACGCTCCCGCCCAACCTCGACGTCCTGGTCGATCAGAAGTTTCTCCGCCGAAAGTACAAGGATCCGATTACCGGCAAGGACTTCCGGCCCGTGAGCGCGGCCGAGTCCCAGATGGCCGGAGCCGCTCGTGCAGGCGGGATCGGCGGCCGCGACCCGCAGGGCGGTGAACGGGCCGGCGCGTTCCAGGGGGCTCCAGGCAGCGCGGGCCTCGGCGGCATTCCGACCGGCATGACCGGCGTCCCGGGCGGAGGGCTCGGGGCGGGCGGCGGCCTGGGAGCCGGCATGGGACAGGGTGGCCTGCAAGGTGGTGGGCTGCAGGGTGGCGGACTCCAGGGTGGCGGCGTGCAAGGCGGCCGGCAGGGCGGTGCCGGTGGTGCGCTTCCGCCGGGCGGCGCCGGTGGCATTGGTGGCGTCGGCGGCATTGGCGGCATCGGCGGCGGCCGCGGCGGAGCCGGGCAATCCGGGCAGCTGCAGGGCGGCATCATCGGCGTCGTGAGCACGAGCACGGATTCCTCGATCCGCCTCTACAACGGCCGCGGCAAATACAGCGAGTGGACGTTCGTCTACAACGCGCCGGAACAGATGGCCGGCGGCGCGGCCGGTGCGGGCGCCAACGGCGGCGCTGCGGGCGGAGTCGGCGCCGGCGGCCCCGGGGCCGGTGGTGCCGGACGGCCGCCAGGAGGACCACCGTCGGGCCTGCAACCCAGCCCGGCATCGGGTTCCCTCGGCACGCCGTCGGGTCCAGGTCAGCGACCGGGCCCGACGTCCTCACCCATCACGAATCCCGGCGTCAGCGGCGGTTCGCGCCGCTAGCGCGCACGGCGGGCGCCGCTACGGCGCCGGCAGCAGCGTGACGACGGTGTAGCGGTTCTCGGGCAGATACTT
>CAYNUO010000073.1:4030-8950 GCA_964400405.1 uncultured Bifidobacteriaceae bacterium
GCTACGGCGCCGGCAGCAGCGTGACGACGGTGTAGCGGTTCTCGGGCAGATACTTCGCCAGCGCCGCACCGACGTTGGCCGTGCTCAGAGACTCGGTGCGGGCGTCGCGCCGCGCCACCGAGGTCGGATCCCACCCCAGCGTCAGCACCGTCTGCAGCGAATTGACCCAGTAGGCGTTGGTCTTCACCGCCGTCTCCATCGAGCGCTTCTCGATCTCCTTGACCTTCTGGACGTCGTCCGCCGACGGGCCCTCCTTCTTCAGCCGTGCAACCTCGGTCAGCACGGCCGCGACGAGCTGATCGACGCGGTCCGGCGCGCTGCCGAAGACCACCTGCACCAATCCGTAGCCCTTCACCGGCTGGTTGTCGGAATAGCCGACGCTGACGCCATAGGTGCCGCCCATCTGCTCGCGGAGGATGTCGAGCAGCCGCATTTCCAGCACGCTCGCGCCGGCGCGCAGCCGGTGCATCTCCATTTCGTCGAGGCCGGTGTCCGCGAAGAACGATACGACGGTCTGCGCCTTCGGCTCCTTGCCCTTCCGGACAACTTCCTTCCGGACCTCCGCCGGGAACTTCAGACCTGTGTCCGTGATCGAACTGGACGCCGCGCCCCGTGACGGCAGCGACGCGATGTAGCGCGTCACGAGTGGCGTGATGGCCTCGATTGTGAACGCCCCGCCGAAGAGAAAGGTGAAGTCCGCTGCGTTCGCGAAGCGGGCCGTGTAGAAGCGGCGCATGATGGCGGGGTCCAGCGCCGGCAGGTCGTCGATCGTCAGCGGCTTCGCCGTGTAATGGCCGAGCGTGTTGACCTCCTGCAGCTTCTCGCCGAACGCCGCGCCGGGATTCTGCGCGCGGTTGGCGAGCGCCGCCTGCAGGCGCGTCTTGAGCAGGGCGAAGCCCTCGTCCGTGAAGCCGGGCGCGGTGAACTGCAGGTGCAGCAGCTGAAACGCCGTCTCGAGGTCCTTCGGCGCGGCCGCGCCCGTGACGCCGTGCGTGTTCGGTGCGATGTACGCGGAGACCTCGGCCGTCTTGCCGGCCAGCAGTTTCTCCAGCTCGACAGGGTTGAAGCCGTTCACGCCGGAGACATCCACCAGGTTCGTCGCGAGATCCGCGCTGCGGTACTCGGCCGGCGTCGCCAGCGACAGTCCGCCCTTCGCATACGACGTGAAGATGATCTGGTCCGCCTTGAAGTCCGTGGGCTTCAGCCAGACCTGCACCCCGTTGGAGAGCGTGAGCACCGTCACACCGAGCTCCGGAATCGTGCGCGTGGCCGTCACCGAGCCTGGCGCCGGCTTCGTGGCCATCAGCTCGCGCCCCTCACCCGCATCCGCCCAGGCCGTGAGCTCCCGTGTGCCGACATCGGCGATCGCCTTCGCCAGCACGGCCTGCGTGGGAACGGTCAGCCCGTCCTTCTGTGGCGTCACGGCGAGCACCACGCGGTTCGCACCGCCGAGAAGCTTCCTCGCCACGGCGGCCGTCTCCGCCGCCGTGATCTGCGGGACGAACCTCCGCGCCATCTCCGTTTCGCGTTCGATGCCCGGGACGGATTCCCCTTCCAGGAAGTGCCGGACCAGTTCCGACGCGAGTCCGCCGCTTTCCGTCGTCTGCCGCTCGTTGAACATGCGCTCGTAGGACGCCAGCACGCCCTTCCTGGCGCGCTCGAGCTCGGCCTCGCCGAAGCCGAAGCGGCTGGCGCGGGCCGCTTCCTCGGCGACCGCCGTCAACGCGCGCGGCAGCGCACCGTCCTTTGCCGTCGCCATCAGCACGGACGCCAGCGTGGCGCGGCCGAGCCGGCTCTTGCCGGCGTTCGCGCCGAGGAACGGCGCATCCGGCTTCCGGGCGATCTCGGCCAGGCGGGCGTTCAACATCTGGAACGTCAGGTTCTCGACCAGCGAACGCCGGTAGTCGCCGACACGATCCTGGCGCTCCTGCGGCCCCTTCTCGAAGATCGTGATCGTCGACTGCGACGCCTCGCTGTCCGCCACGATGCTGTAGCGGGGCTGCGCGTGCGGCGGAATCGGATAGACACGGGCCGGCGGCGGCACGCCGGGCTTCTTCATGCGCCCGAAGACGGACACGATCTGCCGCTCCAGCGCCGCCACGTCCACGTCCCCGACGACCACCAGCGCCATCCGGTCCGAGCGGTACCACTTCTCGTAGAACGCGCGCAGGCTCGCGGCCGACGCCGCCTCCAGGCTCGCCGTCGTGCCGATCGGGTCGCGCAGGGCGTACTTGGACGTGCCGTAGATCACGGGTGTCTGCTGCTCGCGGACGCGCGTGCCGACGCCGCGCCGCTGCCGCCACTCCTCGATGACCACGCCACGCTCGCGCTGCACTTCATCCTGCGAGGGCGTCATGCCGGCCGCGAAGTCCCACATCGCGTCGAGACCGCGATCGAGGAGCCCGGCCTTGTCCGTCGGAATCTCGAGCATGTAGACCGTCTCGTCGTAGCTCGTGTACGCGTTCAGGTCCGCGCCGAAGCTCGACCCGATGGACTCGAGGTACTTCACCAGCTCACCCGGCTTGAAGTGGGCGCCGCCGTTGAAGCCCATGTGCTCGAGAAAGTGGGCGTAGCCGCGCTGCGTGTTCGATTCGTCGATGCTGCCGGCCTGCACAGCCAGCCGCATCGACGCGCGCTTGGCGGGCCGTCCGTTGGCGCGGATGAAGTAGGTGAAGCCGTTCGGGAGCCTCCCGGTGCGGATCGACGCGTCGATCGGCAGCGTCGACGCGAGGTCGGCGGCCTGCTTGCCGGCCGCGTCGCCGGACTGGCCTGCCGCGGCACGGCGCTGGGCCGCCGCGGACGGCGCGACCGCCACGAGCACGAGCACGGCGGTCAGCACCGCCAGTTGCGCCGCCAACTGTGCCGCCATCCCGCCGATCACCCGGCTCCGGTATGCTGCCCCGATGCGTGTTCGGATTTCGCGAATCGATCCCACCGTGTCACTCCCTGTCTATGGCACTGACGAAGCCGCCGGGTTCGACCTGGCCGCGTCGGCCGACGTCGTCATTCCACCACGTGCGATCGCACTGGTGCCGACCGGACTTGTCATCGGCGTGCCGGCCGGCCACTTCCTCGCCATCTTCGCCCGGAGCAGCACGCCGCTCAAGCGCGGCCTGATGGTGGCCAATGGCGTCGGTGTCGTGGACCCAGACTACTGCGGCCCGGCTGACGAAGTGCGGATCCAGTTGCTCAACATCACCGACCAGCCTGTGCAGGTCGCCAGAGGCGACCGCCTCGCACAGGGCATCATCCTGCCCGCGCCGCGCGTGACGTGGGACGAGGTGTCCGCCATCCGCGACGGCTCCCGTGGCGGCTTCGGGTCCACCGGGGCCTGAACCGTTAGACGTCGAAGACGCGACGCCGGCCGTGAGCACCCGCCGCATCCTGCACCTCGACATGGACGCCTTCTACGCGTCGGTCGAGCAGCGCGACGACCCCTCGCTCAAGGGCAGGCCGGTCGCCGTCGGCGGGGATGCCAGCCGGCGCGGCGTCGTGGCCGCCGCCAGCTACGAAGCCCGGGCGTTCGGCGTCCGGTCCGCGATGTCGATGGCCCGCGCGCAGCGTCTCTGCCCGTCCCTGGTCATCGTGCGGCCCGACATCGCGCGCTACAAGGCCGCCTCCGACACGATCTTCGCGCTCTACCGCGCCGTCACGCCGCTGGTTGAACCGCTCTCTCTGGACGAGGCGTATCTGGACGTCACCGAGAACGCGTGGCAGGAGCCGCTCGGCGTCACCGTGGCGAAGCGGCTGAAGGCGCAGATTCTGGAGACGACCGGGCTGACGGCGTCGGCCGGCGTGGCGCCGAACAAGTTCCTCGCGAAGATTGCTTCCGGCTGGAAGAAGCCGGACGGCCTCACCGTGATCGCGCCGGAACGGATGGAAGCGTTTCTCCAGGGTCTGCCCGTGGACGCGCTGTGGGGCGTCGGCCCCGTCACGGCCGGCAAGCTGAAGGCACACGGGATCACGAAGCTCATCGACGTGCGGGCCGCCGCGCCACAGGTGCTCCAGGAGGCCGTCGGGAGCCTTGCGGAGTGGCTCCTGCAGCTGGCGCACGGCATCGACGACCGCCCGGTGGTCTCACATCGGGAGACGAAGTCGTCCGGCAGCGAGAGCACGTATCCCACCGATCTGACGGACACCGCGGAGATGACGCGGGAGGTGGACGAAATGGCGCGGGACGCGGCGGCGTGGCTCGAGAAGAAGCAACTGTTCGCCCGCACCGTCACGCTCAAGGTGCGCTACGACGACTTCACGACCATCACGCGCAGCCACTCCGCGCCGGCGACGCGCGACGCCGCGGATCTCTCCGCACGCGCGGTCGCGCTGCTCGGCCGCACGGACGCCGGCGCGCGGCCCGTGCGGCTCCTGGGCGTCAGCGTGCATAATCTGAAGGACACCGCCGTCGACCCTCCGAAGCCGGGCACGCATCCGCGCCTGCCCTGGGAGGACTGACGGATCCACACCATGCTCAAAGGCTCCCGCACCGCCACGCTGCACCGCCTGCAGCCGATCAGCATCCACGGCCAGTTGTCGTACGACGCGTACTACGCGTTCGACGATGACCCGGACCAGCCGCACGTCGCGCGCGTCGGGCCCGAAGCAGTGGACAGCGGCGTCGAGGCGGGCGACCACGTACGGCTCGACTTCCTCGTCGGCGTGGTCACGGCCATCCACCGCCAGATCGACTGACGGCCACAACCCCGCTCTGCGACCGGCCAGGGAGCCGTGGCGTGTGGACGGGGATTCGCTGTTCCAGGGCGAATGCTTGTGGTCAAGCCGGGGCACATGGCGCCCAGTGAGCCCAGGAACAGCGAACCCCGGCCGCGCGACGCGGCGACGCACCGGGAGCCGCGTCGTGTGGACGAGGATTCGCTGTTCCAGGGCGAATGCTTGTGGTCAAGCCGGGGCACATGGCGCCCA
>CAYNUO010000073.1:9050-11671 GCA_964400405.1 uncultured Bifidobacteriaceae bacterium
GGATTCGCTGTTCCAGGGCGAATGCTTGTGGTCAAGCCGGGGCACATGGCGCCCAGTGAGCCCAGGAACAGCGAACCCCGGCCGCGCGACGCGGCGACGCACCGGGAGCCGCGTCGTGTGGACGAGGATTCGCTGTTCCAGGGCGAATGCTTGTGGTCAAGCCGGGGTACATGGCGCCCAGTGAGCCCAGGAACAGCGAACCCCGGCCACGCGACACGGCGACGTACCGAACCTACCGCGCGATCACCCGCACGCGCGTAACGTCCACGCGGGTGACCGGCGTCTCGCCGTTCACGGGCACGGCCTCGATCTTCTCCACCACGTCCATCCCGTCCACGACGCGACCGAAGACCGTGTAGATGCCGTCGATGCCCGGCGAGGGCGCCGTCACGATGAAGAAGGACGTGGTCGCGCTGGCGGGGTCTTCGAGACGGGCCATCGACACGATGCCCTTGTCGTGGGTCGTCTTGCTGAACTCCGGCTGCTGCGGCTTCACGAAGCTGTTCTGACGGTCGTCGAGCGGCTCCTTCCGGGACGCCAGATACCCACTCTGAATCATGAACCCCTTCACGACACGGTGAAACGCGGTGCCGTCATAGACGCCCGACTGCGCAAGCCGGAGAAAGTTGCGCACGTGGTTCGGCGCCAGATCGGGCCGCATCTCCAGCGTGATGGCGCCCATCGACGTCTCGACGACCGCGCGGAAACCGGAGAGCTGCTCGATCGTCTCGGTCGTGAACGGGTCCGGTACCGGGGCGGGCTTGTCGCGGATGCTGACCTTCGTGACCTCGACGCGCTCGGCCATCAGCCCGGCGGCGTCCACCGCCTGCTGCGAGATCTTCTGCGCGATGTTCATGCCTTCCACGACGCGCGCGAAGACCGTGTACTGTCCGTCGAGGGCCGGCTGGTCGGCGATGCAGATGAAGAACTGCGACCCGGCACTGTCAGGCTTCCCGGGCACCAGGACGGCCGACACGGCGCCACGCGTGTGCTTCTGCGGGTTGGCCTCGAACCTGAGCGTGTTGAGGCCGCCGGTTCCGTAGCGGGCCCGCTGCGCGGGATCCTTGGACAGCGGGTCGCCGCCCTGGATGATGCCCAGCGGCACGGCCCGGTGGAACGTCGTGCCGTCGTAGGCGCCGTCGCGCGCCTTCACGATGAAGTGGGCGACGTGGGTCGGCGCGGCCTCGGCGAGCAGGTCCATCACGATGGCGCCGTGCGACGTCTCCAGCACGGCCTGCTTGCCGCGCATCTCGTCCGGGCTGAGCGGCGACGTGAAGTAGACGGGTCCTGCCGGGACAGTAGTCTGCGGCCGCGGAGCCGGCTTCGAGGTCGGTTTCTGCACTGCCTTCGGGGCTGGTTTCGAAGCCACGGCAGCACCCCCTTGCAGGGCCAGCGCCAGCGCCAGAACAGGAACAATCACCATGGGGCCTCCGGGTGCGGGGATTATAGGGAAAACGCGTGGCGCTGTTATCCTTGCCAGCGGTGAGCCTGTCCCTGACACCTCCGCAGCCGTCGATGCTTGCGCACGAACAGTTCTACGGTTTCGTGCAGCGGCCGTTCGCGCTCTCGCCGGACCCGAAGTTCCTGTACAAGAGCGCGTCGCACGACGCCGCCACGGGCCGGCTGCTGCAGGCGCTCCACCGCCGCGAAGGCTTCCTGGTGCTCACCGGCGACATCGGCACCGGCAAGACGACGCTGTGCCGGGCGCTGCTGGAGCAGATGGGGCCGGCGGCCTTCACGTCACTGATCCTCAATCCGTTTCTCTCGGTCGACGAACTGCTGCGCGCGGTGCTCACGGACTTCGGCGTCGTCTCGCGTGACGCCGTCCGCGCCGATCGCCTGGACGCGCCGAGCACGCACGATCTGCTGTCGGCGCTCTACGAGTTCCTGCAGTCGATTGCGACCGTCGGCGGCACCGCGATCCTGATCATCGACGAGGCGCAGCACCTCTCGAAGGGCGTGCTCGAGCAGATCCGCGTGCTCTCGAACCTCGAGGCCAACGACGCCAAGCTCCTGCAGATCATTCTGGTCGGGCAGCTCAATCTGCTGGACACGCTGAACCAGGCCGACATGCGGCAGTTCGCGCAGCGCGTCTCGCTCAGGGCCACGCTCTCACCGCTGACCCGTGAGGAGTCGGACGCCTACATCCGTCACCGGATCCGCGTGGCGAAGCCCAGCCGGGACGTCGGCTTCACCGATGATGCGCTGAACACGGTGTGGGCCGTTGCCGCGGGCATCCCCCGCGTCATCAACCTGCTGTGCGATCGCTCGCTCGCGTTCGCGGCGCAGGATTCGCAGGACCTGGTGACGCCGGGACACGTCCGCCAGGGCGCCGCGGCACTCGAACTGGCGGCTCCCGCGAGCCGCCCGCCCGCGATGGCGTTCAGCGTCCAGACCGACACCCCGACACGCCGGTGGCCAAAGGTCGCCGCCCTGGTGCTGCTGCTCGTGGCTGCGGCGGTCGCCGTCGCGCTGTGGGTGAAGCCGCTTCCGTCCTGGGCCGGGGATACGCCGCTGCCCGGCAGCCCTGGGCGGCCGGCCGCGCGGATGACACCGACGGGCCTCGACATTCCGCCCGACGACATCGTGATCCCGATGCCGGGTCAGGCCCCCGCCGCACC
>CAYNUO010000073.1:11771-15441 GCA_964400405.1 uncultured Bifidobacteriaceae bacterium
GCCTTCGTCAGCAGCACCACCGGCGCCGCGCCGCTGTCACGGGAGAGCAGCAGATAGCGCTCCAGGCGATGCACCGAGAAGTCAGCGTCGAGCCCCATGACCAGGAACACCAGGTCGACGTTGGCGGCCACGACCTGTTCGTCAGTCACGTCACCCGCGACCTTCCGTGAGAAACGGGTGCGGCGCGGCAGCACCGCGCGGATGGAGGCGAGCTGGCCAGGTTCGCCCTCGCGCACCGCCACCCAGTCCCCGACAGCAGGCAGCTCGGCGCGGCTTCTGGCGTGGTGCTTCAGCCGGCCGGCGATGGTGGCCTCGACTTCGCCCGAGGCCAGGTGCAGCTTGTAGAGGTGGTTGAACTCGATCGCCACACGGCCAGGAACCAGACCGGCGGGCGCCTGCGGCGCGCGGGCAGCGGCCGCCCAGGCGTCCTGCCAGGCGGCATCCCACCCGAGGACGGCCAGCGCCGCGTCCCCGGATGCAGTCACTACTTGGGCAGCTGCCGGCGCAGATGGACCGGCTCGGCCTTGCCGCGGACGCGGAGGTTGATCATTTCGACGAACACGGAGAAGCCCATCGCGAAGTAGATGTAGCCCTTCGAGATGTGCTGGCCGAGTCCTTCGGCCAGCAGCGACACGCCGATCAGGAGGAGAAAGCTCAACGCCAGCACCTTCAGCGTCGGGTGCCGGTCGACGACGGCCGCGATGGCGCCGGCCGAAAACATCATCACGGCCACCGCGATCACGACGGCCGCGATCATCACTTCGACGTGCTCCGCCATGCCGACGGCCGTGATCACGGAGTCAATCGAGAACACGATGTCGAGCAGCAGGATCTGCACGATCACCGCGCCGAACGACGCCACGACCTTCGCGGGTCCGGCGCCGTGCTCCGAACCTTCAAGCTTGTCGTGAATCTCCTGCGTGCTCTTCGCGATCAGGAACAGGCCGCCGACGATCAGGATCAGGTCGCGACCCGAGATGTCGTGCCCGAACGTCGTGAACAGCGGCGCGGTGAGGCCCATCACCCAGGCAATCGAGAGCAGCAGCCCGATGCGGATGAACATCGCCAGGAACAGCCCGAGCCGGCGGGCACGCGGCTGGTCCGCGGGCGGCAGCTTTCCCGCGAGGATGGAAATGAAAACGATGTTGTCGACGCCGAGGACGATCTCCAGCGCCGTCAGCGTCAAGAGCGCGATCCACCCCTCGGCGCTCGACATCCACTCCATGCAGGCCAGCCCCTCTTAGAGCGGTGCGGGGCTCTGACTCTCGGGCACGTCGGCCAGGGCGCCCCAGGCGTCCGGGTCCTGCCAGGTCAGCGTCGAGAGATAGAGCGCCACGTCGGCAGCCGGGAACGAGGCGGCCAGCGCCGTCGCGGCCGCCCGCAGCTTCTCTTCACCTGGCGGCGTCACGTCCTCGTCCTCGATGAGCCCGTCTTCATGGGCAATGCCCAGGTGATCGAGGAACGCCGCCATCATCGGACGCTGACAGGCGATGTGATACGCCACCAGCAGGCGCGCGGCCACCAGTTCGGAGACCGCGGGCAGGCCGACGAGGTACTTCACCTTCCGCTCGATGGGGAGCGTCAGCACGCTGCGCGGGCGGAACTTCAGGCGCAGCGCGATCGTGCCGATGGCTTCGCCCTGTTCGTTGACGCCGTTGGGGTCCTGCCAGAACGCCTCGGCCGCCTTCAGGCGGCGGTCGGCGGACATCTGCTTCCAGAGAGCGGACGGGAGTGACGGTTCGGACATGCGGAGCACCTAAGTTAGCACGGGCCGGTCTCCGCGGGCCGCACGTGGCGTGTCGTCGCCACTGCTGGCTCCGTGGGCGCGTGTGACCAGCACCCGGGCTCCTGTACAAGCCAAGTCGCCTGCAGGTGTCGACAACACGCCACGCACGGCCCGCGGAGACCGGCCGGCGAGTTACTCGGCGTCGGCAGGTTTCGGACGCTGGTTCGCCGCCAGCACGCGCTTCCGCAGTCGGATGTACTTCGGCGTGATCTCGACCAGCTCGTCGTCGTTGATGAACTCGATCGACTGCTCCAAGCTCAGCAGCCGCGGCGGCACCAGACGCATCGCCTCGTCCGCAGAGGACGCGCGCATGTTGGTCTGTTTCTTCTCCCTCGTGACGTTGACGTCCATGTCACGGGCACGCGCGTTCTCGCCGATGATCATGCCCTCGTAGACGGGCGCGCCCGCCTCGACGAAGATCTCGCCGCGCTCCTGCAGGTTGAAGATCGCGTAGGCCGTGGCCACGCCTCCACGGTCGGAGACCAGTGCCCCCGTCGTCCGCGAGGGGATGGCGCCGTGCCACGGCTCCCACGCCGCGAAGAGGTGGTTCATGATGCCGGTGCCCTTGGTGTCGGTCATGAACTGCGACCGGAAGCCGATGAGGCCGCGCGTCGGAATGCGGAACTCCAGACGCACGCGGCCGCTGCCGTGGTTGACCATGCGCGACATGACGCCCTTGCGCGTGCCGGCCAGTGCGATGACGACGCCCTGATACTCCTCGGCCACGTCCACGACCAGATCCTCGACCGGCTCCATCCGCTTGCCGTCGATCTCGCGGAGCACGATCTCCGGCCGTGAGACCTGAATCTCGTAGCCTTCGCGGCGCATCATCTCGATCAGGATCGAGAGCTGCAGTTCGCCGCGGCCGATCACCTTCATCTGCTCGGGCGTGTCCGTGTCCTCGACGCGCATCGACACGTTGCCAAGCAGTTCCTTCTGCAGACGGTCGCGCAGGTTGCGCGACGTGACGTACTGGCCGTCGCGGCCGGCCATCGGCGACGTGTTGACGCCGAAGATCATCGAGACGGTCGGCTCGTCCACCGCGATGGGCGGAATCGGCACGCGCGTCTCGGGGTCCGAAATGGTCTCGCCGATCGTGATGTTCTCGATGCCGGCGAGGCAGATCACGTCGCCCGCCATGGCCTCGCTGACCTCGACCCGCTTCAGCCCGTCAAACGAGAAGAGCTTCGTCGCCTTCGTCGCGAACGACGTGCCGTCGAGCTTGATCACGGCGATCGGGTCGTTCAGGCGGACCGTGCCGTTGAAGATGCGGCCGATGGCAATCCGGCCCAGGTACTCGCTCGCATCGAGATTGGCCACCAGCATCTGCAGCGGCGCCTTCGGGTCGCCGTGCGGCGGCGGCACGTGGTCCACGATCGCCTCGAACAGCGGCTGGAGGTCAGGCCCCTGCGTATGCATCTCTGTGCTGGCCGTGCCCGCACGGGCGTTTGCAAAGAGCACCGGGAACTCGATCTGCTGCTCGGTGGCGTCCAGGTCGATGAAGAGGTCGTACACCTCGTTCAGCACTTCCTGCGGGCGCGCGTCCGGCCGGTCGATCTTGTTCAGCACCACGATGGGTGACAGGCCGCGCTCGAGCGCCTTGCGCAGCACGAAGCGCGTCTGCGGCAGCGGGCCTTCCGAGGCATCCACCAGCAGCATCACGCCGTCCACCATCGACAGCGTCCGCTCCACCTCGCCGCCGAAGTCCGCGTGGCCCGGCGTGTCGACGATATTGATCAGCAGGTCCTTGTAGTGCACGGCCGTGTTCTTGGCCATGATCGTGATCCCGCGCTCACGCTCCAGGTCGTTGCTGTCCATCACGCGGTCCACCAGCTCCTGGTTGGCGCGGAAGACGCCGCTCTGCCGGAGCAGCGCGTCGACGAG
>CAYNUO010000074.1:0-9762 GCA_964400405.1 uncultured Bifidobacteriaceae bacterium
ATGACTGCTCCCCGAATCGCCGCCGGAACCGTCCTGATCGTCTGCGGCTTTGCCGCCGGCATGGTCCTGACCGGACGCCTGCGTTCCGCCTCCGAAGCCGTCGCCGTGCCGCCGGTCGCCGTGCAGACGCCGGTCGCGGCCGCCGCGCCATCGCCGTCCCCCGCTGCGGCCGCGTCGGCACTCGCCGGTCTGCCGGACTTCAGCGCGGTCGCCGGCAGCACCGTGCCGGCGGTCGCCAATATTTCATCCACGCAGGTCATGCGGCGGCCGAATTCGCCGTTCGCCAACGACCCGTTCTTCCAGTACTTCTTCGGGTCGCCCGACGACTTCTTCGGCTCGGGGCGGGCGGAAAGCAGCCTTGGCTCGGGCGTCGTCGTCAGCGCGGACGGCTACATCCTGACCAACCACCACGTCGTGGCCGGTGAGTCCGGGCAGATCTCCGCGCGGCAGCTGCCCGAGATTACCGTGTCGCTGTCGGACAAACGGGAGCTGAAGGCGGAGATCGTCGGCGTGGACGCCGCCACGGATCTCGCGCTCCTCAAGGTCAAGGCCCGGAATCTGCCGACGATGCCGTGGGGCGATTCCTCCAAGCTGAAGGTCGCCGAGTGGGTGCTCGCGATCGGCAACCCCTTCCAGCTGAATCAGACCGTGACCCTCGGCATCGTCTCCGCGCTGGGCCGCCGCGTCGGCATCAACGCCTATGAGGACTTCATCCAGACCGACGCGGCCATCAACCCCGGCAACTCCGGCGGCGCGCTGGTCAACGCGCGCGGCGAGCTCGTCGGCATCAACACCGCCATCTTCAGCCAGAGCGGCGGCTATCAGGGCATCGGCTTCGCCGTGCCGAGCAACCTCGCCCGCCGGGTCATGGACGACTTCCTCAAGTACGGCGCGGTGCGGCGCGGCACGATCGGCTTCGTGGAGTTCGCCCCGCTGACCTCGCAGCTGGCCGACCAGCTCGGGATCCGGGCCGACCGCGGCGGCGTCGTCGTGTCACGGATGCGCCGGAACTCGCCGGCGTTCCAGGCCGGCCTCCAGCCGCTCGACGTCGTCGTCGCCTTCAACGGCCAGGCGATTACCGACGCGTCGCAGCTGCAGCGCCTGGTGCAGGACGCGAAGATCGGCGCCCCGGCCACGTTCCGGATTCTCCGCGACGGCCGGTCGCTCGACCTCAAGATTCCGGTCCAGTCCACCGCCGCCCGCTGATGGTGCCGGCGCACCTGCCCACCCACATCGTCGACTGGCTGGAGCGGAGCGGCATCCGCGTCATCGCGATCGCCGTGCTCGCGTGGATCGTCACACGGTCCGCGAGCCTCGCCGCGGGACGCTTCGAACGGTCCGTCTCGCATTCCGGCCCCGGTGCCGAGGAGCGCACCAAACGCGTCCAGACGCTGACGCAGATCGGCCGGAAGACGATCGCCGTGCTCGTGACCGGCATGGCGGGCCTGATGATCCTGCGCGAGGTCGGCGTCGACATCACGCCGGTGCTGACCGGCGCCGGCGTGGCAGGTGTCGCCGTCGGTTTCGGCGCCCAGACGCTGGTCCGCGACGTCATCTCGGGCTTCTTCCTGCTGCTCGAGGATCAGGTGCGCGTCGGTGACGTGGCCGTCGTCAACGGCCAGGGCGGGCTCGTCGAAGCCATCAACCTGCGCACGATCGTCCTGCGCGACCTTGAAGGCGCCGTGCACGTATTTCCGAACGGCGAGATCAAGACGCTCGCCAACCGGTCCAAGGACTTTTCCCACTACGTGCTCGACGTGCCCATCGCGTCGGACGCTAACGCGGACGCCGTGATCGACCTGCTGCATCGGGTTGCCGCGACGCTGACGTCCGACGCCAGGTTCGCGCCACACCTGCTGGGCGCCCTCGAGGTGCTCGGCGTGGATGCGTTCGACCGCGGGCAGCTCATCGTCCGCGCGCGGATCAAGACCCTGCCGCAGCATCAGTGGGACGTCGGTCGCGAGTTCAGGAAGCGCGTCGCCCGGGCGATGGCCGACGCCGGCATCCCGCTGGCGACACCGCGCCTCGACGTGCATCTCGACGGTGCCACGCCATCTCCGATGACGCCTGCCGAGCGGCCCCGTCCGGCATGAGCGCACGCGCCGTCCGCGGTTGTTCCGCCGCTCTGCTGCTGGGCGCGCTGACGGCGGCCAGTGCCGCGGCCCAGACGCCGGCGCCCCCGGCCGGGAGCGTGCCCCCGTTCGTGCTCCAGTCCGACAACGGCGACAACCGACTGCGGATTGGCGCGCTCGCACAGGTCGACGCGCGCGTGCCTGTGGACGGCCTCGACCGGGGTGCAACTCAGACCTTCGCGGTCCGGCGCCTGCGCGGCATCCTCGACGGTCGTGCCGGTCGACACATCGAGTTCTTCCTGAACGTCGACGCCGCCGGCAACACGGCGACCATCTTCGACGGGTATTTCGACACGGTCGTGACGTCGGCCTTCCGCGTGCGTCTCGGGAAGGCACGGGTCCCGTTCAGCTACGACCGCTCCATTCTCGTCGCGCAGATGCTGTTCATCGAGCGCGGCCTCGTCGCCACGGTCTCACCCAACCGCGACACCGGCGTGCAGGTCATGGGCGACCTCGCCCACGGCCGGCTCACCTACCAGAGCTCGCTGACCAACGGCGTCATCGACGGCGGGCGGTCCGACACGGATACCGGCAGCGCGACACATGTCGCCGGCAAGGTGACGGTCCGCCCCTTTGCTCCGACTCCCCGTCATCCGCTGGCCGGCCTGTCACTGCTCGTCGCCGCCGACACGGGCATCCAGGGCACCGAGCTGCCCGCGTTCCGCTCACATGGACAGCAGACGGTCTTCCGCTACGCCAGCGCCGTAGCGGATGGGCGACGCACCCGCTGGTCCCCCATGGCCGCCTACAGCCGGGGACCGTTCTGGGGCTGGGTCGAGTTCATCCGCTCGGCCGGCGGCGTCCGCCCCGCGAACGGGGCGCGGACCGAGGTCGGCCACGAGGCCCTCGAGATCGCCGGGAGCTGGGTGCTGACCGGGGAGGCCGCGCCGGAGCGGAATCCGCGTCCGTCGGCCAACTTCGACCCACCGGGCGGGCACGCCGGCGCATGGCAGATTGCCGCGCGCTACGAGACGTTGAGCGTCGATGAGGCGGCCGCCCAGGCAGGGGTGGCTGCAGCCGGGTCGAGCCTGACGATGCGCTCGGCCACGGCCGCCGTGAACTGGTATCTGAATCCCTACCTGAAGTACGAGTTCGATCTGATCCACACCACGTTCGGCCGCCACGTCGGCGCCCCGCGGCCAGCCGAGACGGTCCTGCTGGTCAGAGGCCAACTGGCCTTCTGACCCGGCAGGGCCTGCGGCTCAGCGACGACCGGGCACCGGCTCGCCCTTCACCTGTTCGACCGCGGACACCAGGTCGGCGTCGGTAATGATCTTCCGGTCGTCGGCAATCCCCATCAGCACGCGGTAGAGCTCGACCAGCTCGTCGCCGACCAGCTGCAGCCCGAGGTCCTTGCACTTCTGCTGCACCGCGGCCCGGCCCGAGTGCTTGCCGAGCACAAGCGGGTTCCACGGCACGCCGACGTCCTCGGCCCGCATGATCTCGTAGGTCCGGCGGTCCTTCAGCATGCCCGCCTGGTGGATGCCGGCCTCGTGCGCGAAGGCGTTGCGGCCGACGATCGCCTTGTTCACCTGGACGCCCTGCCCCGTGAGCGCGCCGAGCATCTGGCTGGTGCGGTAGATGTGCTTCGTATCGACGCCCGTCGTGAAGGGCAGACGATCCGGGCGCACGCGCATCGCCATCACGATCTCCTCGAGCGCGGCGTTGCCCGCGCGCTCGCCGATCCCGTTGATCGTGCACTCGATCTGCCGCACACCCGCTTCGACCGCCGTCAGGGTATTGGCCACGGCCAGACCGAGGTCGTCGTGGCAGTGCGCGCTGTAGATCACGTTGGCCGGTGCGTTGACCCGGCGGATCACCGTCTGGAAGAAGTCGTGGATCTCGTCCGGCGTCGAGTAGCCGACCGTATCCGGGAGATTGATCGTCGTCGCGCCCGCCTTGATGGCGACGTCGATCACCTGGCACAGGAAGTCCACGTCGCTGCGCAGGGCGTCTTCGGCGGAGAACTCGACGTCGTCCACATAGGAACGCGCGAGCGTGACGTTCTCGCCGGTCGAGTCCAGGCACTGCTGCCGGGTGATCTGCAGCTTCTTCTCGAGGTGCAGATCCGAGGTGGCGATGAACGTATGGATCCGCGGCGTCGCGGCCGGTTCGAGCGACCAGGCCACGCGCTCGATGTCACCCTTCCGGCAGCGCGCCAGCCCTGCCACGACCGGCCGCCGCACGTCGGCGGCCACGCGGCGAACCGCGTCGGCATCGGCCGGCGACGAGATCGGGAAGCCGGCTTCGATGATGTCCACCCCCAGCTCGTCCAGCGCGTGGGCGAGCTGCAGCTTCTCCTCCACCTTGAGCGAGAAGCCCGGCGCCTGTTCACCGTCCCGCAGTGTTGTGTCGAAGATTCGGACCCGTTCCATCACTCCCTCCACAGACAGTAAACGGCAGCCTATGGCATAATGTCAAAGTGATAGTCATTACGGTTCCATTAGAGATGCTTATATGGATCTGAGTGAACTGCGCGTCTTCCTGAAGGTGGCGTCCGAACGGAGCTTCTCCCGGGCGGCCATGAAGCTCCACCGTACGCAGCCCGCCGTCAGCCAGTCGATCCGCCGGATCGAGGAGGCCCTGGGCGAGCGCCTCTTCGACCGCACGACGAAGGACGCCACGCTGACCGAGGCCGGCCGGCTCCTGCATGAGTACGCCGACCGCCTCGTCCGGCTGTCGGACGAAGCCCAGGCGGCCGTCAAGGATCTGAAGGACCTGCGCCGGGGTCGCGTGCTGATTGGCGCCAACGAGGCGTCCGTCCACGCCATCCTGCCGCTCATCGCCAGGTTCCGCGAGGCGCACCCGCTGGTGCACGTCGAGGTGCGCCGCGTGCCCGCCCGCCAGATCGGCGCCGAGGTCGCACAGGGCACGCTGGACTTCGGCATCCTCACGTTCCAGCCGTCTGAGGAGGGGCTCAAGTCGGTGGCGCTCGGTCAGGACGAGCTGGTCATGCTCGTGCACCCGTCGCACCCGCTGGCCAAGGCGAAGTCCGTGACGCTGGCCGAATGCGCCCGGCAGACAGTGATCGCGCACAACGACCCGTCTCATGTGCGGGAACGGATTCTCCGGCAGTTTCAGGAGCAGGGCATTACCGCCAACATCCTGATCTCGCTGCCAAGTCTTGAAGGCATCAAGCGCGCTGTGGCAATGCAGCTCGGCGTCGCCGTGCTGCCGCGACGCTGCGCCGAACCCGAGATCGCCCGCCGGGAGCTGGTCGCGCTGAACATTCCCGACGTGCGCTTCAAGCGGCAGGTCCGCATGGTCTATCGCCGTGCCGGCCACCGGTCGCACGCCGCCACGTCGTTCCTGGACCTGATGGGCGGCCCGGCCGCCCCGAAGCGCAAGGCCACCGCCTCCGACGCCGCGTAGCCGCCGCTCCGGTCCGGACGGTGGTCGTGCAGCCGCGCTCGGGGGCGGTTCCGCATGCCGGACAAACGCACCTCCGGCGGACCTGTCGCATCCGGGTGGGCCCCTGTCGCCGCCCGTAGCTTGATTGACCTACGGGTCCCACCGGCGACATCCCACCCGGCGCCTGCGGTGCGTTTGTCGTGAAGACGGCATGCTCCACAGCCCCGCTTCGCGCGGCTGCACGACCACCGTCCGAACCGGAGCGGCGGCGAGCTACCGTGCGGCGAAGCCGCTGACGTAGGGCAGACGGGCCGCGACCGCGCGAACCTCGTCGAACTTGTCGAGCAGCATGCCCGTCGTGTCCCACGCGCCCGTCACGAACGCGTCGCGGACGGCGGCCGGCATCGCGATCGCGCACGACCCGCCCGGCCACGTGCACGTCATGGCCTGCAGATCGACGCGGACGTCTGCGGCCGGGTTCTGCTCGATCGCCGTCTGCAGCGCCTCGACGTCGGCCTTGGGCGCCGTGACGCACGGCAGGCCGATGACGCCGGAGTTCCCGAAGAAGATGTCCGAGAACGACTCGCCGACGACGATCTTGACGCCCCATCGGGCGATCGCCTGCGGCGCGTGCTCGCGGGACGACCCGCAGCCGAAGTTGCGGTTCACCACGAGAACCGAGGCCCCCTTGAAGCGCGCGTCGTCGAACGGGTGCGCGCCCTTCAGCTCGGCCCGGTCATCCTCGAAGACATGCGCTTCGAGCCCGTCGAAGCTCACCACGCGGAGGTACCGCGCCGGGATGATGCGGTCGGTATCAATGTCCTCGCCGCGCACCGGGATGCCCCGGCCGACGACCTGCTTGATCTCCTGCGCCGCGCTCATGCCTGCACCATCCCTCTCACGTCGGCCACCGCGCCCGTCACGGCGGCCGCGGCCACCATGGCCGGGCTCATCAGCAGGGTTCGCCCGGTCGGACTTCCCTGCCGGCCCTTGAAGTTCCTGTTCGACGACGACGCGCAGACCTGACGGCCCTCGAGCTTGTCCGGGTTCATGCCGAGGCACATCGAACACCCGGCCTCGCGCCACTCGAAGCCGGCCGCGCGGAAGATCTCGTGCAAGCCCTCCCGTTCGGCCGCGGCCCGGACGCCTTCGGACCCCGGCACGACCAGCGCCTTCACGTGACCCGCCACATGGCGCCCCTTCACGATCTTCGCCGCCTCGCGCAGGTCGGACAGACGCGCGTTGGTGCACGACCCGATGAAGGCGACGTCCACCTTCGTTCCCAGGATCGGCGCGCCGGCGGCAAGCCCCATGTATTCCAGCGCATCGGCCACGCCCGCGCGCTCGGATGCCGGCTGGGTATCGGGCGACGGCACGGTCTCGGCCACGCCGATCGCCTGACCGGGATTCGTGCCCCACGTCACGACCGGCGTCAGCTCGTCGCCCTTGATCTCAACGTCGTCGTCGTAGACGGCGTCCTTGTCCGACGCGAGGCTCTTCCACCATGCGCATGCACGGTCGAACGCCTCGCCCTGTGGCGCGAACGGACGCCCCTTCATGTAGGCGAACGTCGTCTCGTCCGGGTTCACGTAGCCGACGCGGGCGCCGCCCTCGATGGCCATGTTGCAGATGGTCATGCGCTCGTCCATCGACATGCGCTCGATCACCTCTCCGGCGAACTCATAGGCGTAGCCCACGCCACCGCGGACGCCGAGCCTCCGGATGATCGCCAGCACCACGTCCTTGGCGTAGACGCCCTTCGGCAGCGCCCCCGTGACGCGGATGCGCCGCACCTTCAGCGGCTCGATCGCCAGGCACTGCGTGGCCAGCACGTCGCGCACCTGCGAGGTCCCGATGCCGAATGCGATGGCGCCGAACGCGCCGTGCGTGGAGGTGTGGCTGTCGCCGCACGCGATCGTCATGCCGGGCTGCGTGAGGCCCATCTCGGGCCCGATCACGTGGACGATGCCCTGGTTGGCGTGGCCGAGATTCCAGAGCGACACGCCGAAGTCCTTACAGTTCTTCTCGAGGGCGGACATCATGCCCTCGGCCATCACGTCGAGGAAGGGACGCTTCCGCACCGTCGTCGGCACGATGTGGTCGACGGTCGCGAACGTCCGGTTCGGAAAGGCGACCGTCCAGCCGCGCTCACGGAGCGCGTCGAAAGCCTGCGGGGTCGTGACCTCGTGGACGAGGTGGAGCCCGACGAACAACTGCGTCTGTCCCGTCTGGAGCTGACGCACGGCGTGGAGGTCCCACACCTTCTTCAGCAATGTCTGTCCCATGGATCCAGTAGACGGGAACGGGGCGCATGTTGTCAAAGTGATGATCTTTACGCTTTCATCACGGCTGCTTATGCGTGGCACTCTCGCGCCGGGCGCCGCCCCGCGTCAGCGTGCGCGTCTAGTCCGCGCGGGCGCGGCCGGCCTCGAGCACCGGACGCAACGCCCGACCCGTGTGCGAGGCCTCAATCGCCGCGACCTGCTCCGGCGTGCCGGTCGCGATGACCAGTCCCCCCTCGGCGCCGCCTTCGGGCCCGAGGTCGATCAGATAGTCGGCTGTCTTGATGACGTCCAGGTTGTGTTCGATCACGAGCAGCGTATGACCCGCGTCGATGAGCCGCCGGAACGCGGTCAGCAGCTTCGCGATGTCGTCGAAGTGCAGGCCCGTCGTCGGCTCGTCCAGCACGTAGAGCACGCGGCTGCCGCCCATCGACGACAGGTGCGCGGCGATCTTGATGCGCTGCGCCTCACCGCCGGAGAGCGTCGTCGCGGGCTGGCCGAGGCGGAGATACCCGAGGCCGATCTCATCGAGCACCTGCAGACGGCGCAGCACCTTCGGGGACTGGCTGAAGAAGCTCAGTGCCTCGCGGACGGTCAGCTCCAGCACCTGATGCACGTTCCGGCCCTTGTAGCGGACGTCCAGCACCTGCGGCTTGAACCGCATGCCGTCGCACTCGTCGCACGGCACGAACACGTCCGCCAGGAACTGCATCTCGACGCGCACTTCCCCTTCGCCCTGGCACGCTTCACACCGGCCACCGGGCACGTTGAAGGAGAAGTGGCTGGCGGTCAGGCCCTTGGCCTTGGCGTCCTTCGTGCTCGCGAACAGTTCGCGGATGGGGTCGAAGGCCTTGAGATACGTCACCGGGTTCGACCGCGGGGTGCGGCCGATGGGCGTCTGGTCCACCAGGATGATGTCGGTGATGTACTCCAGCCCTTCGAGCGACCGGTGCGTGCCGACGCGCCGGTCCCAGTCGCCCTTCGCGCGCTTGACGGCCGCATAGAGCACGTCGTGCACGAGGGTGGACTTCCCCGACCCGCTCACGCCCGTGACACAGGTGAGCATGTTCAGCGGGATGTCGATGTCGACATCCTGGAGGTTGTGCTCGGTGGCGCCGCGCAGCCGGATCTTCTGGCCCACGCCGCGCCGGCGTGTCTGCGGCAGCGGAATCGAGAGCTCGCCCCGCAGGTAGCGCGCGGTCAGCGATCGGACATCCGTCATCAGGTCCGGCAGCGGGCCGGAGAAGATCACGCGGCCGCCCTGCTCGCCGGCGCCCAGGCCGATGTCGACGACGTGGTCGGCGACGCGAATCATGTCCTCGTCGTGCTCGACGACCAGCACCGTGTTCCCCTGGTCCCGCAGCTGCTTGAGGATGTTGATGAGGCGGAGGTTGTCGCGCGGGTGCAGGCCGATCGACGGCTCGTCGAGGACGTAGAGCGTGCCGACCAGGGCCGAGCCGAGGGACGTGGCGAGGTTGATGCGCTGGGATTCGCCGCCCGAGAGCGTCGACGACAGACGGTCGAGCGTCAGGTAGTCGAGACCCACGTCCGCCAGAAAGCCGAGCCGGCGGCGGATCTCCCGCAGCAGCTTGTCGGCGATGGCAGCGTCTTTCTCGGAGAGGACCAGTCCTGCAAGGAAGGCCTGGGCGTCGCGGACGGTCAGTGCGGACACGACGTCGATCGTCCGGTCGCCCACACGGACGTCGCGGGCCTCCCGCCGCAGCCGGGCGCCCCCGCACTCCGGGCAGGTCTGATAGCCGCGGTACCGGCTCAGGAACACGCGGACGTGCACCTTGTACTTCTTCCGCTCCAGCCCGCGGAAGAACGCCTTGACGCCCTCGAAGTCCTCGCCGCCCTCCATCACGAAGGCGCGCTCGTCGGCGGTCAGGTGCGACCACGGCACGTCCAGTCGCACCTTCGCCTTGCGGGCGGCCCGCTTCAGCTCGGCCATGTGCGCCTTGTAGAGCGGGCGCGTCCACGGTTCGATGGCGCCGTCG
>CAYNUO010000074.1:9862-15387 GCA_964400405.1 uncultured Bifidobacteriaceae bacterium
ATCGCGGGCGAGATCCCCTCGATGCGGTCGACGTCCGGCTTTTCCATCCGTTCGAGGAACTGCCGGGCGTAGGCCGAGAGCGACTCCACGTAGCGGCGCTGCCCTTCCGCGTAGATCGTGTCGAAGGCCAGGGATGACTTGCCGGACCCGGAAACACCCGTGACGATGATCAGCTTGCCGGACGGCAGCGTCAGGTCGATGTTCTTCAGGTTGTGGGTGCGGGCCCCCTTGATCACGAGCGGGGCGCGCGTCGGCTTTCGGTCCGGCATACGGTAGCGGGTATCGGAGTCTGGTAAGCCGGGCATCGTACTACGTGCCGGGCCACGGGCATACCGCCTCCGCATCTCCTATAATTCAGGGTCGGCTGTGACGACGAGGAGGCAGAAATGCGGCTGTTGATGGCAATCGGTTTGGCGGCGGTGCTCGCTGGCACGGCTCAGGCTCAGCAGGTGGAACTCAAGGTGGGCGACATGGCCCCGGACTTCACGCTGGGCGCGTCGGACGGCAAGACCTACAAGCTGTCGGACTTCAGGGGCAAGCAGGCCGTGGTGCTGGCGTGGTTCCCGAAGGCGTTCACCGGCGGCTGCACCATCGAGTGCAAGTCCCTGGCGGAGAACGGCCACCTGATCAAGCAGTACGACGTGACCTACTTCATGGCGAGCACGGACACGGTCGAGGAGCAGACCAACTTCGCCAAAGCTACCAAGGTGACGCTGAAGCGGGGCGACAAGGAAGAGATCGTCGACAAGAAGGCGGCCGACTTCCCGATGCTCGGCGACCCCACCAAGGTGGCCGCGAAGGCCTACGGCGTGCTCCGCATGATGGGCACGATGGAGATCGCGAACCGCTGGACGTTCTACATCGGCAAGGACGGCCGCATCACGGCCATCGACAAAACGGTCAAGCCGGCCACCTCCGCCGAGGACATGGCCGCCAAGCTGGGCGAGCTGAAGGTCGCCTCCGCGAAGAAGTAGCCCCGAAAGACGGCGGGCGGGCCCCTGGTCCGCCCGCGGCACGCGCGATCCGCGGCGCGTGCGTGGTAAACTGCTGGTTCCTTCCAGCGCCGACTTAGCTCAGTTGGTAGAGCAGCTGATTCGTAATCAGCAGGTCGTCAGTTCGAGTCTGACAGTCGGCTCCACATCACCTCAGGTCAACTCCTTCACCGCCGCGAGGCCCGTCCGCGCGAGTGGCCGTACGTACGAAGGGCCGGCCACCGGATTGCTCCGGCCACCGGCCCTGCTGATCTTCCAGCCGCGAAGGACTACTTCGCCGCGGCCGGCGGCGCGCCCGGCGTCACCTCGAAGGTGATCGGCAGACCCGCCTTGTGCATGTCGATGTAGGCCGCGAACATCTTGCCGCCCTGCTCGAACTGCTGCGTCTGGACGCCGCCTTTCGAGACCAGGTAGTCGCGCGCCTTGGCCACGTCCGGCACCGAGATGCCGAGGTGGTGCAGGCCTTCTCCGCCAGCCTTCATGAAGTCGTCCCACGGGCTGTCGTTCGGCGCGAGCGGCTGCAGAATCTCGAAGCTCACGTTGTTGATCGTCATGCCCGCGCGGCGGACGTTCATGGTGCGGCCCGGGAAGGTCGGCCCCCACTTGATGTCCTTGAAGTCCATCGTCTTGGGGACCTCGGTCACACCGAAGACGTCGGCGAACGCCTTGCCCGTCTTCTCGGCATCCTTCACGGCGAAGCTGACGTGGCTCAGACTGCCGAGCACGGGCGACTGCGCCTGCTTACCCTGACCCTTGACGATCTGGGCGTTGGTAAACCAGCCGATCATCACGCCGGCGGCCAACGCCACCACTACCTTGCTCATACCCTTCATGTCGTGAACTCCTCGTCGCAACGCCTGGCGTGGGTCGCCAGGGCCGGCGGCAAGGATACCCCAGCGCCGCCTTGCCCCGCGGGTGCTTTCGCGCAGGCAAGTGACTGGGACCGGCCCTGCCAACTCGAGCAGGACCGGCCCAGCGAGGCTAGTTGATGGGTGCGGCCAGCTCGATGAAGATCAACTTGCTCTTCACGCCGGTATCGTTCGAGAGCCGGCCATTCGCGTCGAACGTCGCCGTATCGACCAGACCAAAATCATTGTCGTTGCCGACCACCATCACGGAACTGGTCGGCATGGCGATGCCCTCGATCTTGTTCGGTATTCCCGGGAGCGCCGTCACGTCCAGCACCAGCGTCTTGTGCAGCGCCGTCACGCCGGACGCCGACAGGCTGGACAGGGTTTCGAGGGCGGCCGTTGTGGCCGTCGGGGCGGCCGCGCGGGTGTCCCACTGTGAACCCAGGATGTTGGTGGCCTGGGACAGATCCACGCGGTACACCTTGGTCGCCGTGTCCGTCCGCTCCTGCACGAGCAGGACGGTCGCGCTCGCCGCGTACAGCGCCGAGATCTTCATCTCGCCAGGCGCGACACCGCACCCGGCGGCCTGGCCAAGGAAGTTGCAGACCTCGTCGAACTGGTAGGCGTACTCACCGACGATCTGCTCACGGTTGACGTCGAACGCGTAGATCCGCACGATGCGGGACGCACGGCCGAGCGCGCGGGTCGGGTACTCGAGCGGGCTCTGCATGGCCAGATAGAGCGTGCGCCGGTCGGGCGACACGGCAATGCCCTCAAACCCGCGGTTCTGCCGGCGTGTATTGAGCAGCGTCGGCAGCGTCTTGCGGACGCGGTAGTTCGGCGTCGTCGCGAGCGACGTCGCCAGCTGCGTATCCTCGGGCACGAACCGATCCATCACTCGGCCCGTCGATGTCACGTGCACGAGTGACGGCGTGTATTCGTCGACGAGCCAGAAAGACCCGTCGGGCATCCGGACCAGGCCTTCGACGTCCAGGCCGTTCGCGTTATAGCCGATCGCGGCGGTACCGTTGAAATTGAAGGGCGCCTCGTCAAAACCGGCGACGTTGGAGAGCCCCGTGACCGGCCGGTCACTCGCGTCAACGATGGGAAACGCCTGCAACACGCTGACCGCGGTGCCGTGGACACGGACGTGCATGATCAACGGCGTGAATTCCGGCACCAGAAAGGTCCGAACGCTCGGGTTGCCATTCGGCCCCCGATCCGTGACCGTCCAGAACTCGTTGTAGGACTCGGATGGGTCGTGAAAGAGGTCACTGCTGAGCGACCCGAGCCGTACACCGCGGTCGTTGGTGATGGCGTCCATCGCCGACGTCATCAATCTGTTGTAGAACGTCCCCAGTGCCTGGTCGGCCAGCTCGGCCGTCTGGATGATCTGGGGACCCGCCGCACCGACCACCGGCCCGCTCCACACCCACGCCGCCAGGCCGATTGCACCCACCACCGCTCCCGCCGCCACCGTTCGATTGAACATCCGTCCTCCTGTGACGGCATCACAACAGTCGCGGGCGACAGCGGCGCAACGACGATGCAAGCAGGTTGAGACGAAGGGCGCCGTGGCGAGCGGCCTACAATGCCGCTGATGACGTCCAACCCTGGCGCCGCCGCATGGGCCTGACGCGCCGCGCCCTGCTCCAGGCGGCCGGCGCGGCAGCGCTGCCAGGCCGCGGCCTGGCGCAGAGCCGCGCGACGGGCCGGCCGAGGCCGCTGGCGCCCGATGCGCGCACGCACGACTGGGCGTCGTTTCTCGGCCCGACCCACGACGCACGATCCACGGAGACCCGGCTGAGCCGGACGCTCCCGCCACCGCTGGTCTGGGACGTCCCGAAGGGCGACAGCTACGCCTCCCCTGCCATCGCCGGCGGACGCCTGGTCCACCTGCACCGGACGGGCGACCAGGAGATCGTCGAGTGCGTGCACGCCGAGACCGGGGCGCGGCACTGGCAGTTTCCCTACGGCACCGCCTACGAAGACCGCTACGGGTACAACAACGGGCCGCGGTCCAGCCCGGTCATCGACAAGGGACGCGTGTTCACGGTCGGCGCGGAAGGCACGCTCCACTGCCTCGACCTGCTGTCCGGCCGGATGGTGTGGAAGCGCGACCTGCGCGTGGACTACCGGGTGAAGCAGGAGTTCTTCGGCACCGGGTCCACGCCGCTCGTCCAGGACGGCCGCCTCATCGTCACCGTGGGCGCGCCGGGCGCGACCGTCGTGGCGTTCGACACCGATACCGGCAAGGAGTTGTGGCGGGCCGGGAAGGAGTGGGGCGCGAGCTATGCGTCGCCCACGCCGGCCCTCATCCACGGCCAGCGCCGGGTGCTCGTCTTTGCCGGTGGCGAATCGCAGCCGCCGAGCGGCGGCCTGATCTGCCTCGACCCGGCCACCGGGAAGGTGGATTTCACGTTCCCGTGGCGCAGCCGCACGTACGAGTCGGTCAACGCGTCATGCCCGGTCGTCTTCGACAACAAGGTCTTCATCTCCGCCACGTATCGGACCGGCAGCGCCCTCGTCGAGATTCAGAAGGACTTCACGCACAAGGTCGTCTGGACGGCGCGCGACATCGGCCTGCACTTCAACACGGCCATCTATCAGGACGGCCACCTCTACGCCTTCGACGGCCGGAACGAGCCCGACGCCTCACTGGTCTGCGTCAAGGCCGACACCGGCGAGGTCGTCTGGCGCGAAACGCTGGAGTGGGACGAGTCGATCGACGGGCGCAGGAGCCCGATGGGCCTGTACCGTGGGTCGCTGCTCGCCGTCGACGGACAGTTCCTCTGTCTCGGCGAGATGGGGCACCTGATGTGGCTGGACCTGTCGCCGAAAGGTGCGCGGGAAATGGGCCGCACCTGGCTCTTCGCGGCGCGGGAGTCGTGGACGCTCCCGGTGCTCAGCCGCGGCCTGCTCTACGTCTGCCAGAACTCACGTGACGTGCTGAACCGCGTGGGCCCGCGCCTCGCCTGCTACGACCTGCGGGCCTGAGAACGCCCGGCAGGCTGCTAGGGCACCGGCCATTCCGCGACGAGTCGTTCGCGGAAACGGTACCCCGTCCGGCCGTGTTCCCAGTCGTACAACCGCTGGTCCGCCAGCACCCGCACGCGCGTCGCGCGAAACGCCGCCGCGCAATCCACGACGCGCTGCCTCACCGCCGGCATCTGAGGCGTCGTGCCGGCACGAGCAGCCGCCTCCAGTTCCTGGCGCGCCCGCTCATCGGAGCCCAGGCAGTCGCTGATGTCGCGCTCCCCGCTGCGCACCGATGCCAGCAGCAGGAGGCGCGGCGCACCGTTCGTGCGCTCGAACTCCTCGGGCGAGGCGAACGTCGTCGAGTACATGTCGTAGGCCGAGAAGTACGGCGCGACCTCGATGCGGGTCAGGGACACCACCACCTGCTGAAGGGCAAGCAGCAGCACCGCCACTGTCGCGGCAACCGGCAGACGCGGTGTGGACTCCGGCACTGCTCCTTGAACTGCCGGCGCCCGGTTGAGCCACTCCCACGGCGCAAACCCGAGCAGCATCACCCACCAGGCTGGCCAGATCGCGTGATGAAACACGGAGAAGCCGGCGATGAGACCCACGACGACCAGGCCCATGCCGGCGCGCCAGAACGGGGGCCAGAACATCCCCAGGATGACGGCATGCTCACCCACGACGACCGCCGTCGACACGA
>CAYNUO010000075.1:0-11965 GCA_964400405.1 uncultured Bifidobacteriaceae bacterium
CGCTCGTTGGCTCAGGTCGACCGCCTTCAGTGGGCTACTCGGCCGATCGGGTGTACACGGCGACGGTCGGCCCGCGGCCCGAGCCGCCGGCGGGACCCCGTCCGCCGGCTACGGCTGTCGTGATTCGCAGCTCGGTGCCGCCCTCCGAGACTTCGTAGCGGCGTTCCACCTTCGGGCCGTCATCGATCTCGAGCGTCACGGCATAGACGCCGGCGGACCACTTCGCACTGCGCTTCAGTTTCACGAGGCCGTTCCCGGCCTTCTCGTCCACGGCTTTGCCGTCGGTCTTCTGCACGGAGGAGCGCCCTTCGATGTCGGTGATCGTGACGGCCTCCTGGGTCGCGACGATCGTGAGCCGGGTCGACGGCTGGCTCAGCGTGCGGATGTAGTTCCCGGCGGCCTGCATGCGCTCCGGATTCATCGGGGCGCCGTCGCGGTTGCCGCCGAAGCCGCCACCGCCGGGACCGCCCCGGCGACCGCCGCCGAAGCCGCCACCGCGCGGTCCTGAGCCGCCTGGACCACCAGCGCCGCCCGGACCGCCGGGCCCCCCGCGTCCCGGTCCGCCTCGTGGCCGTTCATCTCCGCTGCCGCCCGGTGCCGCTGGCACTGAGCTCCTGTCGCGGTCGAGCACCCAGACGCCGGTCAGGCGTTCGTGTGCTGGCATGGACTGGGTAGCCGCCAGCAGATCGTCGGCACCGAACTGGCCAGGCGCCGCGAGGGCAGCCGCCGCGAGGAAGACGCCGACGCTGCGCAGCCGGACGAGCCATTGAAGGACGTGTGGGGCGGACCGCATGCCACCATCCTAGGAGAGGCTCGAACACCGCGGCGGTGGTTATTCCGTGACAAGACGGTGGGCGGCGTCGTTGTTTTGCCGCACCCGGAAAGGGGCAAAGAAAAAGGGCGGTGCCGGTGAGCACCGCCCTCTCGAAAACGTCCCGCGGCAGACCCGCGGGGCCGCCGCGCTGCCGGTTACGGCAGGCCGATCGCGACGATGCTGCTGCCCGACGCAATCGCGACGAACTCCTTGCCGCCGGCCTGAAAGGCGAACGGCGAGGACGACGTCGAGATCTTGATCGGCACTTCCACCACTTTCTTCCCGGTCTGCGCGTCGAGCACGTGGAATACGCGGCCGGTCGACTGGAACACGAGGCCGCCGGCCGTGGCGAGCAGGCCGCCGTTGGTCGTGCCGGGCACTTCCGTCACCCAGGCCAGGTCGCCCGTGGTGGGATTGTAGGCCGCGATGTTCTGCGTGGCCTTGACGGCTCCCATCTTCCACTCGATGAAGCTCTGGAAGTGGCCCGGGCTGCCGAGGCCGGACTTGATGGTTTCCGTGAGCGGCTTGGCCTGCAGGATCATCGCGTCGTTCTTGCCGGTGACGTAGTGCAGGCCCGTGCGCGGGCTGAAGGCCCCCGCACCGCGGTTCGGACCTCCGACCGCACCCGGAGACAGCAGCAGCGGTTCCTTTGACGACGGAGGCGTGAAGACGGGTCTCGCCATCGCGGCGAGCTTCGGATCGTCAACGTTCGGCGGGAACAAGGCGCAGAATGCGGATTGCGGCACGTTGCGCGCGTTGAACGGTATCGGCTGGGTTGGGTAGATCTCCTCGCCGGGGACGTCGGTCTTCGTCGGTACCGCCATTTCGACGATCGGATGGAGCGGCTTGCCCGTCTCGCGGTTGAACGCGTAGATGTAACACGTCTTCGGCGTCGCGGCGACGGCCTTGACGGCTTTGCCGTTCACCGTCGCGTCAAAGAGTGTGGGGCCACCGATGAGGTCCCAGTCCCAGACGTCGTGGTGGATGGTCTGGAAGTGCCACTTGATCTTGCCGGTGTTGATGTCGAGGGCCACGAGTGCGTTCGTGAAGAGATTCGCGCCCTTCCGCATCGAGCCGTCGTAGTTGTTTGTCGGGTTGGACACGTTCACGTAGACGAGGCCGAGTGCCGTGTCGATGGCCGGCACGGACCAGATGCCGCCGCCGCGGCGATCGGCGCCACTCCACGTGTCCTTCGCCAGGTCCCAGCCGTCATCGCCGGGTCCCTGCGGGATCGTGCGGAACACCCACTTCACCTTGCCGGTGGCGCCGTCCGCGGCGACCAGCAGCCCGCCGGGCACCACGCCCTCCGACGAGGCGAGCGGCACGAAGAGTGTGCCCGCCGCGTAGCTGGGCGCATTCGCCATGAAGTAGCCGAGCGTCTCGGGATTCAGGTCCGCCGGGTACTTGCCCGGATCCTTGAAGTCCAGGCCGGCCTTCGCGGGGTTCAGCACGCCGTTGTTGCCGAACGTGGTGATGGGCGTCCCGTTCTCGGCGTTGAAGGCCGCGATGACCGAGCGGCCCGCGCCGTAAACGCGACCGTCGCCGTAGGCGGGACCGCGGCCACCGCCCGGGAAGTCGACGTTGCTCTTCTTGTTCCAGAGGATCTTGCCGGTCGTGCCGTCGATGGCAAAGAGCTCGGGACCCGAGTTCACATAGACGATGCCGCCAACCACGACGGGTGTGCCGCTGCCGGCCGAGGCCGGCTTGGGCAGGTCGAGTTGCCACTTGACCACGAGCTTGCCGGCGTTGGCCGGTGTGATCTGGTCGAGCTGCGAGTACCGGCTGCTGGTGGCGTCGAGGTTGTGGAGCGGCCAATCACCTTTGCCCTGGGCAGCCAGGCCGGCGACGGTCAGAAAGAGAAAGGCAGGGAGCAGTGCGTAGCGCATGGGCCAGAAGTCTAGCGCAAGCCCTCCCGCCTGCCCGGACGGAGTAGCACGGGGGATAGAGCCGAAACGCGCCGGAAAACGAAAAGGGGCGGCACCCCTGCGGATGTCGCCCCTCGGGCTCGGCCGAAGCCGGCCGTGCTACTGGTCGCCGCGCGTGATGGTGATGCTGTTGATCACGACGTCCGTGACCGGCTTGTCGCGGCCGTCGGTCCGGACGCGGCCAATCCGCTTCACGATGTCGAGGCCCTCGACGACCCGGCCGAACACCGAGTGCCGGTTGTCCAGGTGCGGCGTGGCCGCCAGCGTGATGAAGAACTGGCTGCCGTTCGTGTTGGGGCCACGGTTCGCCATCGACAGCACACCGGCCTGGTCGTGCCGGAGCGACGGGTGGAACTCGTCCGCGAACTCGTAGCCCGGCCCGCCGACGCCCTGGCCGAGCGGGTCGCCGCCCTGGATCATGAAGCCGTCGATGATGCGGTGGAAGATCTGCCCGTCGTAGTACTTCGCGGTGGACTTCTGCCGCGTGCGGGGATCCGTGAAGGTCTTGGTGCCTTCCGCGAGGCCGACGAAGTTGGCCACGGTGTTGGGCACTTCATCCGCGAACAGGCGGATGGTGAAGGAACCCTCGGAAGTGTCGAAGTGAGCGAGAACGTCAGCCAACGGAATCTCCAGTGAAAGGGTTGAGGCTAAGCTAGCACCGCTCTAGGCAAGCAGTACCGTGTAGACCGACCAGCCGATGGCCGCCAGCGACGCCACCAGGCATCCGGCGGCAATGGCGAGGTGGTCGATGCGCTCCGGCGTGAGCGGGTCGAGGATCCGGGACACGAGATACCCGGCGGCAAACCCGCCGGCGTGAGCGTAATTGTCGATCCCCGGCATCACGAGGCCGAACAGGCCCATCGTCAGCGCCCACGACGTCGCCTGTCCGTGCACGGCGGAACTCCCGGTGCGCCGGCCGTAGTAGACGAGCGCGCCGAGCAATCCGAAGATCGAGGCCGACGCGCCGACGGAGAACTGTCCGCCGCGCAGGATCAGCAGGTTGGGCAGATAGGCGCCGGCGAACGAGCTCAGCGCGAAGCCGGCGACGCCCGCCACGACGTAGATGATGACCGAGCGGCCGGCGCCGTAGAGCTCAGCGGTGGCCGGTGCGAGCTGCCGAACCCACAGCAGGTTGAAGAAGATGTGCAGCGCGCCGCCGTGCAGCCACGACGCCGAGAGCACCGTCCACCACCGGTCCATCCGGAAGACGGGAATCGCGCCGCTCGCGCCGAGGGTGAAGAGCGCTTCCGTGCTCGGCGAGAACATGCTGAACAGACCGCCCATGCCGATCTCGCCGCGCGAGAGCATCAGGCTGGCGCCGTAGGCGAGCACGCACGTGCCGATCAGAAACGGCACGAAGCCGAGGTCGCGCCCGAAGTTGCGGAGCACCGGCGCGAAGCCCCAGAGACCGGGGTTGCGGCGGCCGCAGTTGTAGCAGGTGGCGTCGGCGACGCCCACCAGCACGCCGCACGACGTGCAGAGCACCGAACCGCTGCGCTGGCGTCCGAGCACAGGCTACTCGTCGGTGACGCAGCCTTCGGAGGCCGTGCGCACCGAACGGATGTACTTCGCCAGAATGCCGCGCGTGGCCTTGTAGGGCGGCATGACCCACGCGGCCCTGCGGCGGGCCATCTCGGCGTCGTCGATCATGAGATCCATGCGGCGCGTCTTCGCGTCGATCACGATCCGGTCGCCGTTCCTGACGAGCGCGATCGGGCCGCCGTCCTGCGCCTCGGGCGTGATGTGGCCGACGATGAAGCCATGCGAGCCGCCCGAGAAGCGGCCATCCGTGATGAGCGCCACGTCCTTGCCGAGCCCGGCGCCCATGATCGCCGAGGTCGGCGTAAGCATCTCCGGCATGCCCGGTCCGCCCTTCGGACCCTCGTAGCGGATCACGACCACCGTGCCCGGGCCGATCTCCTTCCGTTCGAGGCCGTGCAGCACGTCCTCTTCGGCGTCGTACACCGCGGCCACACCCTCGAAGCGCTCGCCTTCCTTGCCGGTGATCTTCGCCACGGCGCCACCGGGGGCGAGCGAGCCGTAGAGGATCTGGATGTGGCCGGAGGCCTTGATCGGCGTCTCGAGCGGATGCACGACGTCCTGGCCGGCCGTGAGCTGCGGCGACGACGAGAGATTCTCGGCGAGCGTCTTGCCCGTGCACGTCATGCAACTGCCGTCGAGCAGGCCGCGCTCCAGCAGGTACTTCATGACGCCCGGAGTGCCGCCGACCTTGTGCAGATCCTCTTCGACGTAGCGGCCGCTGGGCTTCAGATCCGCGAGGAACGGGATGCGGTCGCTCGTGGCCTGGAAGTCGTCCAGCGTGAGCGCGACGCCCGCGGCCTTCGCCATGGCGATCAGGTGCAGCACGGCGTTGGTGGATCCGCCGAGCGCCATGACGACGACCATCGCGTTCTCGAACGCCGCGCGCGTCATGATGTCGCGCGGCTTGAGGTCCCGCTCGAGAAGCAGCCGGATGGCCGCGGCCGACGCCGCGCATTCCTGGAGCTTCAGCGGATCCTCGGCCGGCGTCGAGGAGCTGCCGGGCAGCGACATCCCGAGCGCCTCGATGGCCGACGCCATCGTGTTGGCCGTATACATGCCGCCGCAGGCGCCCGCGCCCGGGCAGCTGTGCCGCACGATCTCCTGCCGTTCCTGCTCGTTGATGCGGCCCGCGATCAGCTCGCCGTAGGACTGGAACGCCGAGACGACGTCGACCGGCTTGCCGAGCGCGACGCCCGCGCGGATCGTGCCGCCGTAGACCATCAGCGACGGACGGTTGAGCCGCGCCATCGCCATCAGCGCGCCCGGCATGTTCTTGTCGCAGCCGGGCACGGCGATCAGCGCGTCGTACCACTGCGCGCTCATGACCGTCTCGATCGAGTCCGCGATGATGTCGCGCGACGGCAGCGAGAAGCTCATGCCGTCGGTGCCCATCGACAGCGCGTCGCTGACGCCGATCGTGTTGAAGCGCATGCCGACGACGCCCGCCGCCGGCGTCGCCTTGCGGATCGCGGCAGCCAGCGTGTCGAGGTGCATGTTGCAGGTGTTGCCCTCGTACCACATGCTGCAGATGCCGACCTGCGGCTTCGCGAGGTCGGCGTCGGTCAGGCCCACGCCGTAGAGCTGTGCCTGCGAGGCGCCCTGGCTCTTCGGCTGCGTGACGCGGGCGCTGTAGCGGTTGATCGGGCCGGGCACTAGCGGACCTCCGACGGTTCGACCGGAGGCGTCGGCCGCCGCGCCGTGCGGATCGGGTAGCAGCCGAGCACCTTCAGCGAGATCACGTGCGCGGTCAGCTCCTTGAGCGCGGACTCCACGTCCGGCGACTTCAGGTTGCCCTCGAAGTCCACGTAGAAGACGTACTCCCACGGCGCGCCCGGCCGGGGACGCGACTCCAGCTTCGTCAGGTTCAGGCCGCGCGTGGCGAGCACGTTCAGGCACGCGACCAGCGCGCCCTGCTCGTGTCTGGTCACGAAGATCAGCGACGTCTTGCACGCGATGCGCGGGTCGCACGGCAGGTGCCGCGGGCCGACGACGACAAAGCGCGTGAAGTTCTCGGTCTGGTCGTTGATGCCCTTGGCGATGATCGTCAGGCCCCAGATCCGGGCGGCTTCCGGGCTGCCGATGGCGGCCTGGGACGGGTCGCGGTCGTCGCGCACCTTGCGCGCGGCCAGCGCCGTGTTCGTGAACGCCTCCACCTTGGCGTGCGGCAGCTCCGCCAGGAAGCGCGAGCACTGTGCGATCGCCTGCGGGTGCGAGAGCACGCGCCGCACCTGGTCGAGCGGCACGGCGTCGACCGCCATCAGGCAGTTGTCGACCGGCTGGATCTCCTCGCCGACCAGCGCGATGTCCGTCTGCGCGAGCAGGTCGTAGTTCTCGTTGATCGAGCCTGCCGTCGAGTTCTCAATCGGCAGCATGCCGAAGTGGGCCAGCCCGCCGCGAACGGCTTCGGCCGTGGCCTTGAACGACTCGAACGGCCGGAACTCGACGCCGGCCCCGTGGCCCGAGAAGTGCCGTTGCGCCGCGAGGTGCGCCCACGCGCCCTCGGTGCCGGCGTAGGCCACGATGATCGGCTGGTCGGGGCCGCGCTCGCGCGCCATCAGGTGATCCTGCTGACGGCGGACGGAGTAGTCGAGGATCTCGCGGAAGAGCCGCGTGACGAAGTGCGGGTCGAGCCGCAGATCCTTCGCGTGCGCCGCGATGCGGTCGAGGAGCTGGCTCTCGCGGCTCTCGTCCCGGATCTGGCCGGCCTGCGTCTCCTTGAAGGCGGCGATGACGCCGATCACCCGCAGGCGGTCCGCGAGTGCCTCGACGATGCGCGAATCGATCGCGTCCAGTTCCGACCGCAGCCGGGTGAGTTGCGCGTCGTTTCCGTGCGGGGCGTCAGCCATGATCTCCGCCCTACTGCTGCTCGTCCGGCGTCACCGTGACCGGATCCAGGAACGGCATCAGGGCGCGGAGCTCCGCGCCGACCTTCTCGAGCGGCTGCCGCTGCTCGGCCAGCCGGGTGGCGATGAACCATGGCCGGCCGTTCTTGTTCTCCTCGATCCAGCGCTTCGCGTAGCTGCCGTCCACGATCTCGGCGAGCATCTTCTTCATCTCGGCGCGCGTGGCGTCGGTCACGATGCGCGGTCCGCCCGTGTAGTCGCCGAACTCGGCCGTGTCGCTGACCGAGTAGCGCATGTAGTTCAGGCCGCCGCGGTACATCAGGTCCACGATGAGCTTCAGCTCGTGCAGGCACTCGAAGTACGCGATCTCGGGCTGGTAGCCGGCGTCGGTCAGCGTCTTGAAGCCGGCCTTCACCAGCTCGCTGACGCCGCCGCACAGCACGGCCGACTCACCGAAGAGGTCCGTTTCCGTCTCCTCGGCGAAGGTGGTCTCGATGACGCCGCCGCGCGTGGCGCCGATGGCCTTCGCGTAGGACAGCGCGAGCGCGTGGGCCTGCCCCGTGGCGTCCTGATGCACGGCCAGCAGGGCCGGCACGCCGCCGCCCTCCTTGAAGACCTCGCGCACGCGGTGGCCTGGGCCCTTCGGCGCGACCATCGTCACGTCCACATCCTTCGGCGGCACGATGCAGTTGAAGCGGATGTTGAAGCCGTGCGCGAACATCAGCATCTTGCCGGCCGTCAGCGCCGGCTTGATCTCGCGCTCGTAGACGTCCGCCTGCCGCGTGTCCGGCACGAGCAGCATGAGCACATCCGCCCACTTCGCGACGTCCGCGATGGGCGCCGTGACCAGACCTGCGGCCTGCGCCTTCGCGTTGGACTTGCTCGTGGCCGGCAGGCCGACGCGCACGTCGACGCCGCTCTCCTTGAGGTTCAGCGCGTGGGCGTGCCCCTGCGAGCCGTAGCCGATGACGCCGACCTTCTTCGCCTGGATGAGGGCGAGGTTCGCGTCGGTGTCGTGATACATGCGTGCCATCGGTCAGGTCCTATCGCTTGAGGGTTTCGTCACCGCGCCCGAGCGCGATGCCGCCGCTGCGCACCATTTCGATGATGCCCAGGGCTTCCAGTTCCCGGATGGCGGAGTCGATCTGCTCGGGGCCGCCGGTGAGTTCGAGCGTGATGCTGTTCTCGCCGCTGTCGATCAGGCGCGCACGGCCCTCGATCACGAAACGGTCCGCCAGGCTCCGGTTCGCCGGCGCGCTGGCCACCTTGACGAGCGCCATGTCGCGGGCCACGGCCCGGCGGTCGCCGAGATCCTCCACCTGGAGGACGTTGATGACCTTGCTGATGCTCGCAATCACGCGGTCCACCGACCGCTTGTCGCTGTCCACGACGACCGTAATGCAGGACATGCCCGGAGCGGTGCGGCCGGCGCTGACCGACACGATGTTGAACGAGCGGCGCCGGAACTGCGATGACACGCGTTCGAGGACGCCGGGTTTGTCTTCCACGAGTGCGACGACTGTGTGATGCATGGGAGTGGCCCGCGGCACGGTGGTGCCCGACGGGTCCCTACAGTTTAGGCCAGTTTGGCCGGGCGGCCTGCCTCCTGCCTGCGACGGGAGCCCGTCGCCGGAGGCCGCCGTGCGGTACGATGACGGGCATGCGGCCGCGCCGTGTCATCGTCGGAATCACCGGGGCCACGGGTGTGGTGTACGGCGTCAGGCTGCTCGAACGGCTGAAGGCGGCCGGCGTCGAGACGCACCTCGTGATCAGCCAGTGGGGTGCGCGGACGCTGCTGCACGAGATGCAGCTGACCCGCCGCGATGTCGAGGCGCTCGCCACCGAGGTCTACGCGCCGGGCGACATGGGCGCGGCCATTTCGAGCGGGTCGTTCCGCACTGACGGCATGGTCGTGGCGCCGTGCAGCGCCAAGACGCTCGCCGCCATCGCGCACGGCTTCGGGGACAGCCTGATTCACCGTGCGGCGGACGTCGTGCTGAAGGAGCGCCGGAAGCTCGTGCTGCTGCTTCGCGAGGCGCCGCTCTCCACCATCCATCTCGAGAACGCGCTGGCCGCGACGCGCGCCGGGGCCGTGATCCTGCCGCCGATGCCGGCGTTCTATCAGTTGCCGCGCACCGTGGACGACCTCGTGCAGCACACCGTCGAACGCGTGCTCGATCAGCTCGACATCGAATTGCCGGACGCCCACCGCTGGAGCGGGACCATGGGCGTCGGCGCCGTCGACGGAGACTGATCCCGGGGACGGCCGCGCGGCGGCCTGCGGCTAGTCCGGCTTCTCACCGGCGCGTTCCCGCGCCTGCTTCACCCCACGCTCGGCCTGCTGCACCGCCGCGGCGGCTTCCTCGGCGATCCGCGCGCGATCGCGTGCCGCAGCGACGGCGGCGTCGGCCTTGCCCGATGCGGCGGCATGGCGCCGGTCCACGATGTTCTTCGTCCGCTCGATGGCGGCTTTGGCCCGCGTGGCCGCCTTCGCCTTCGCCGTGGCGGCCTTCATGGCGGCCTGTGCCCGCTTCAGGGCGGTCTGCGCGAGGGCCAGTTCCCGCTCCAGCGTCCGGAGTGCCCTCGCCGCGGCCGCCCGTGCGGCCTGCTCGTCGCGCTTCTTCTGGGCGGTCGTCGGGCCGGGGACGTCCGTGCGCGCGCCCGGCGGGCCGAACGGCACCACCGCGCCGCGTTCTTCGGGCGCCGGGGCGGCGGCGTTGCGGGGGATCAAGGCCGCGAGGGCCTCGAAGCCCTGCGGCGCGAGGTCGGCGATCAGGCGTCCGCGCGGCGGGGCGAACACCGTCGTGCCGAGCGTGGCCAGCGCCTCGAGCGTGGTCGTCACGCGGCGGAGAAGGTCGGGCGACGGCGCGTGCCCGCTGGCGCGGAGGATCTCGCTCACCACCGAGACGGCGGCGGCGAGGGCGTCCCGGCGTTCGTCGAAGGACTCACGCAGGTCCGCGCCGCCACCGGTCAGCCGCGCCGTCTGGGTCTGCCGGAAGCGGTCGCCCGCGGCGATCAGGCGGTCGAGGACCGGCGTGCGCTGCCAGTGCAGCTGGTTGACAGCCCACACGGAGACCGGCGGTTTGGGGAGGGCCTTCACGCGGGCGGAGGCTTCCGCGTGGCCGTCCTTCTTCAGCGAGGCGGCCAGCGCATTCCGGGCGTTGACGAAGGCTTCCGGCGGCAACTGGAAGAGCGCCGCGATCTCGCCTTCGGCCTCGAAAACCGGCCCGATTGCCATGTGACCTAGTCTGTCACACCCCCCTCGTAGGCTGGTGCCACACCAGAGAGGAGATCGCATGTCCGCCCTTCAACAGTTGGCCCTCTACGAACCCACCGCCCCCGCCGCACCTGCCGTTCCGGGAGTTCCCGGTGTCCCCGGAGTGACTGCCCCGGTGTCCCGCGTGCGCGCGCCGCGGCCGGTCACGCAGGTCTGCGCCGGGTGCCGCGCCCGCGAGGCGCGCTACGGCTTTCGGGACGCCCGCCGGATGGAGAACAGCCGCACGCTGTGCTTCGCGTGCTTCCGGATGGAGCTGGATCGCCGGCACGCCGTGGCCGAGCGGCTCGCACGGAGCTGGGACGCCGATCAGGCGCCGCTGCCGCTCGCCCAGGTGCTCGAGGACGCCACGCGGCGCCGCCGCCGCGCGCAGATCGCCGCACGCCACGCGCTCGGACTGCGGTAGCGCGTTCGCGCAGGCTCAGTTCAGACGGAGGAAGCGCATTCTGTCGAGGCGCTGGACCTTCGTGATCACCGCGTCGGGGGAGATGCGCTCCACAATCTCCACCATGTAGCCGCTGGCCGCGAAGGTCCTGGCCGTCGTCGCCCTCACGACCACCACGCCTTCGCCGGCCTCCGGCGACCACTCCGGCACGTCGCGCCGCAGGTAGTAGTCGAGGCCGAAGTCCATCGTCCGCTCGAGTCCGAACTCATAGATCGGCCCGCCCTGCGCCTCGCGCAGCGCCGCCGCGGCCGCGGCCCGCGACGTCAGCAGCGGGTCGAGCGCCGGCATGATGCGCGTGGTCACGCCGATCACCAGGATGGCCATCACCGTGGCCGTCAGCCCCAGCGCGAGCCAGCCGCGCCGGCGCAGGCCGAGCAGCGCAATGCCCAGGCCCGCGGCCGCGATGGCGATGCCCCAGGTGGCCAGCCCCAGCGCCTGCACGGCCGGCACGAACGCGGCCGGCACGAGCGCCGGTGCGGCCAGCGCCAGCGCGCCGCCCACCGCCAGCAGCGTGGCGCCGACGCTCGCCATCAGCCCGCGGCCACGGCCGGGTGAGTCGAGCGCGTCCGCCAGCGGCTGCGCGATGAGGAAGGCCAGCGGCGGAAACATCGGGAGGATGTAGCCCGGCAGCTTCGACCGCGACACGCTGAAGAAGACGAACGGCACCACGGCCCAGCACAGCGCCAGCAGCGCGTGGCCCGCAGGTGCGTCGCGGGTGACGGCCGTTCCGCGCCAGGCGTGGCGCACCGCCGGCGCCAGCGTCGCCGTCCACGGCAGCAGGCCCGCCACGAGCACGCCGCCGAAGTACCACCACGGCTGCTCGTGCGCGAAGACCGGCGTCAGGAAGCGCTGCACGTTGTGCTCGAACAGGAACACGCGCAGGAACTCCGGGTTCCTGACGGCACACAGCACGTACCACGGCAGCGCGACGACGGCGAAGGCGGCGAGCGAGATCGGATGCGCGAACGAGAACGCCAGCCGCCAGCGCCGCATCAGCAGCGCCCACGCGGCAACGCTGGCGCCGGCAAGCAGCAGCGCTGCGGGGCCTTTGGCCAGTACGGCCAGCCCGAGCGCCGCGCCCCAGCCCAGTTGCCACGTGCGTTTCTCGCCCGCCCGCCCCAC
>CAYNUO010000075.1:12065-15259 GCA_964400405.1 uncultured Bifidobacteriaceae bacterium
TTCCTCGATTCGGCGCGGCGCCTCGGCGTGGCGGATCGCGTCATCCTCGTCGAGTTCCCCGAGGGCTACGACCGGCCTGACCGGCGCGTCGTCCACGGCATGCCGCCGTCGGACCTGGCCGCGCGCTGCCGCGACGGCGTGCTGCTCAACCTCGCCGAGAGCGTGCCGAAGGCTATCCGTCCGGAGTTCGGGCGCACGGTGCTGATGGACATCGACCCCGGGCCGTTTCAGATCTGGGGCCGGCAGTGGGACTTCGGCATCGGCACGCACGATGTGCACATCACGATCGGGCAGCACCTCGGCGCGCCGGATTCGCCCGTGCCGCTCGGCGATGTGACGTGGCACAGGGTGTGGCCGGTCGTGCATCTGCCGTCGTGGCCTGCGCAGACGGATGCCGGCGGGCGCTTCACCACCATCACGCAGTGGTGGAGCCAGGAGTACGCCTTCCTCGACGGCGAGACCTACGACTGCAACAAGCGCACGAGCTTCATGGAGGTGCTGAGCCTGCCCGGCCGCACGCGCGCCTCCCTCGAGCTGGCCGCGAACATCCACCCCAGCGAGACCGAGGACCTCGCGGTGCTCGCCGAGAACGGCTGGAGCGTGTGCGCGCCCGAAACGGTGGTGCGCACGCCCGAGCAGTACCGGGCCTACGTGCAGGCCTCGCGCGGCGAGTTCAGTTGCGCCAAGCCGGCGTATGTGAAGGCCCGCTCCGGATGGGTGAGTGACCGGACCATCTGCTATCTCGCGAGCGGTCGACCGGCCGTCGTGCAGGACACCGGCGCGGCCGCCCATCTGCCGGCCGGCTCCGGCCTCCAGTTCTTCCGCACCGTGGAGGACGCCGCCGTGGCGCTGGACCGCGTGGAGGCGGACTACCCGCGAGCCGCGCGCGAGGCCCGTGCGCTCGCGGAGGACGTGTTCAGCTCAGCCGTCGTCCTGCCGGGCATTCTGAAACTCGCGGGCGCGTAGCCCGTCGCGTCAGCGCGCGCTGCCCGTCGACGTCACGAGCCCTTGACTCTGTTGCGCGGGGTCGCTTCTCGCTGTCCGGCCGCCGGTGCCGGAATGCTGGCGCGCTGATGGCACGCCATTCCCCTCGATTCAAGGCCATGCCACTCCCGCCGATTGAGGGTCCGGAGGACTGCCGTGAGCTGCGAGGAGCTGGACGCCATCGAGGCGCTCGACCCAGTGGACTACGAGGACGAGCGCGCCGAAGAGGCCGGGGTGTCCCGGGCCATCCGCCGCGTACGGCGTCAGACCGCCGTGGCTCGTCTGGCCGTGCTTATCGCTGTCGTGGCCCTCGCGCTGGTCCTCGCCCAGCCCACGACGCTCGAAGCCATCGGCGTCGTCGCGCCCGGCGTCCGATAGGACAGACGGCCGGCCGATCCCGGTGCATCATGACAGGCAGTGGTTCGAGTGCTCTCGTCATGGCGTGACTTGGCCCGGCGCACGTGGGACGCCGTGCAGGAGGACGACGTCTTCGGTCTCTCCGCGCAGCTCTCCTTCTACGTCTTTCTCTCGCTGTTTCCGGCCCTGCTGTTTCTGATCGCGCTCGCGAGCTTCTTCCCGCTTTCCGACGTGACGGACGAGGTCAGCCGTGTGCTCGGACCGTTCGTGTCACCGCAGTTGCGGGCGCTGGTCGAGGAGCAGATGCAGCGCCTCGCGAACAACGGGGACGGCGGCCTGCTGACCTTCGGCGTCGCCGGCGCGCTGTGGAGCAGCTCGGCCGCGCTCAACTCCCTCGTCGGCGCGCTCAACCTCGTCTACAACGTCAAGGAGCGGCGCCGCTGGTGGACGGTCCGGCTGGTCGCGATCGGGCTGACCCTCGGCGTGGCCGTGCTCATCATCGTGGCGTTCTCGCTCGTGCTCGGGGGCGCGGCCCTGGCGGCGTGGCTCGGGCGCGTCACCGGTCTGGGCCCGCCGTTCGAGTGGGTCTGGTTCGCGCTGCAGTGGCCGTTCGTCTTTGCGCTCGTGGTGACCGCGATCGGTCTCATCTATCGCTTCGCGCCGAACGTGAAGCGGCGCTGGGGGTGGATTGCCCCTGGCGCGATTACCGCCACCGCCCTGTGGATGCTCATCTCGCTCGGCTTCAAGGTCTACATTGCCCGGTTCACGGACTACGAAGGCGCCTATGGCGCGGTGGGCGGCGTGATCGTCGTGCTGCTGTGGTTTTACGTGTCGGGCATCGCGATCCTCTCGGGCGCCGAGTTGAACGCCGCGATTGAGCGTGCGGCCCTCGAGCGGCATCCTGCGGCGGACGATGCACGCACGCGAGGCGTTTTGCGCTAGGCTCGGCGCCCGAGCACGCCGCACGTTTCCCTGCGTCGTCTGTCGAGCTCGGACGAGCGGTCGACGATGCCGCGCGGAGCGTGATCCCCGCGGCCGAAACAGCCGGAGGCGGGGACCACGCGGCTCGATCAGTGTGTGTGCCGGTGCACGATACCCTCACTCGGCAGCGACGGCTTGAACGCCTTGTGGCACGACTCGCAGGCCTCCACCAGTTGCCCGTTTGCGGCCACGACGCCGTCAAGGTTCCGGGCCTCGGCCGCCTTCAGCGCCGCAATGCCCGCATCTGACATCGCCTTCGCCGCGGCCTGCCACTTCTCGTCGGTCACCCACGTGCGATCCTGCGCCCCCGTGCCTTCGAGGCGGATAGTCGCCCCCGCGAGCACGACCTGCGTGGCGTGGTGCTCCACGTTCTCCCAGTCGTCTTCCGTCTTCGGCTGTTTCCCTGTCCGCTCGATGTCCCAGAGATCGTGCGCCGCGTGGTCCACGAGCCGGACCATGGCCGCGTTGATACTCACGGGCAGCTTCACGACCGGTGGGGCAGGGGCGGGTGGCGGGGCCGCGACCGGCTCCTGCTTCGGCGCACTGCAACCCGCCATGATGAACGCCGCTACGACCACTCCGCCGACCGCCCCGATGTTCCGTCGTGACATGCAGTCCTCCTGTCCGCGCTCCTGAGCGCGGCCATACGGCCTGAGGCACCGAGCGTGCCATCACCGGGACACCCAGTTTTCCGAGCGAATCGCTGACGTGGCGAGATCCGCGCCTGGGATCGCCGGGGTTCTTCCGGGGGTGGTGCGGGATTCTTCAGGTAAACTGTCGGTTCCTTCCACTTGCGCCGCGCGGTCACGCGCGGCCGGCGGCCGGCCTGCGGAGAGATGTCCGAGTGGTTGAAGGAGCACGCTTGGAAAGCG
>CAYNUO010000076.1:0-9337 GCA_964400405.1 uncultured Bifidobacteriaceae bacterium
TAGCCCATCACCGCCATCAGGAAGAACGTCGAGACGATGGAGGTCGGGATGGCGATGGCGGCGATCAGCGTCGTCCGGATGTTCGCCAGGAAGAAGAAGATGACGCCGGACGCCAGGAGCGAGCCCAGCACCAGGTGCTCCTTCACGGCACCGAGCGCCGCCTCGGTGAACATCGCCTGGTCATCGACGACGGTCAGCGTCATATCCGGCGGCAGCGCGGCCTGGATGGTCTTGATGCGCTTCCGGAGCTCCGCGGCCACGGTCACCGTGTTCTCGCCGGACTGCTTGGTGACCGTCAACATGACCGCCGGCTTGCCGTTGAAGAACGCCGCGGAACGCATCTCCGCCTGGCCGTCCTCGACGGTGCCGATGTCCTGCAGTCGGACGACGTAGTCACCCCGGTTCGCGATGGCGATGCCGTTGAAGTCGCGCGGGTCGGTGATCTTGCCCATCGTCCGCAGCGTGACTTCCATCGCGCCCTGTTCGACGCGCCCGCCGGGCAGCGTGAGGTTCTGGCTCCGGAGCGCGGCGGTCACTTCCGGCACCGTCACGCCGTAGGCGCGCATCTTGTCCGGGTCGAGCCGCACCTGAATGGCGCGCTTGGCGTCGCCCGCCAGCGACACCTGTCCGACGCCGCTGATGCTCTCAAGCCGCTCCTTGACGCCCTTCTCGGCGATGCGGGTGACGTCGCGGAGCGATCGGGGGCCCGCCACCGTGAGCTGCATCACGGGCGTGGCACCCGGATCGGCCTTCAGGATGACCGGCGCCTTGGCGGATTCCGGCAGCTGGCCCGCCAGCAGGTTGACCTTGTCGCGCACTTCCTGCGCGGCGACATCGCCGTTCTTCTCAAGCACGAACTGGACGACGACCATCGACTGGCCTTCGCTCGAGGTGGACCGGAGGTCACTGATGCCGCTGATCGTGTTGACGGCGCCTTCGACCTTCTTGGTGATCTCGGTTTCGATCTGCTCGGCCGACGCCCCGGGATTGTTCACCGTGATGGCGATGGTCGGAATGTCAACGTTCGGGAAGTAGTCGACGCCGAGACCGAGGTACGAATAGATCCCCATCACGGTCAGCGACACGACGAGCATCGTGGCGAAGACCGGCCGGCGGACGCAGAGCTCAGCGAGTTTGTGCATGGGTCGTGGTGACGGGAGCGCCGTCGAAGAGCTTGTCGACGGCCGAGGTGGCCACGGACTGCCCGGCAGTGAGGCCCGAACGGATGCGCCGCTGGCCATCGACGGCATCTTCGGCCTGGACCACCTTCACGCGGGCCTGGCCGTCCTCGATGACGTACGCGATCGATGCGTCGCCGTTGGCCAGACGGGTCACGGCCGGCGCGGGCACGAAGATCGAGGTCTCGGTGGCCGGCAGGCGAATCTCCGCGCTGCCGAACATGCCGGGCGTGAGCTTGCCGTCGCCGTTCGGGAAGCGGGCTTCCACCGTCATCGACCGTGAGTTCGGGTCGATGGCGACGTTGAGCGCACCGACGGTCCCCTTGAACACGGCCTGCCCGTGCGCCGGTACCGAGGCCTGCACCGGCATGCCGACGCGCAGGCGCGTCGCGTCGGATTCGGGCACCTGGAGGTTCAGCTTGATCGGCTGGATGCGCACCAGCGTGACGAGCTTCACGGACGTGCTGACGTATTCGCCGACGGCCACCGGCCTGGCGCTGACGTGGCCGGTGAACGGTGCCCGGACGATCGTGTCGTCCACGGCCTTCTCGGCCGCCGCGATCTGCGCCTTCGCCTGGGCCACCGTCGCCTCGGCGATGGCAACCTGCGTCGTCAGGCGGTCGAAGCTGGCGCGCGACACGTCTCCGCTCTTCGCGAGGTCGGCGTTGCGCTGCACTTCGAGCCGGGCCCGCGCGGCTTCGGCTTCGGCCTGCTGCAGGGACGCCTGCACCTGAGTCAGCCGGATCCGGGCATCCCTGTCGTCGAGCTTCACGAGGACGGCGCCGGCCTTCACCACATCGCCCACCTGCACCAGCGTCTGGTTGACCGTCCCGGCCACCTGCGGGGTGACGTCGGAGCTTTCGTCGGGCACGAAGGTGCCCGTGGCGCGGATGACGACCGGCACCTGCCGTTCTTCGACGAGCGCGGACTGGATGGCGACGGGACCGGCCGAGGGCGCGGGCGTCGATGTGGCGGCCGCCGCGGCCGGCTGCTCCGGTGAAGGCGTGCTGCAGCCCGCAAGCAGAACGGGGGCAATGGCAGCACAGACGAGGAGGCGCGTGAGATTCATTCGGTCCCGGGAACGTGCAGACGTTCGGAGGTGCTGGCGGGAAGATCCGGCAGCTGTCTTGATTGACGAGGAACCCGGGGCGAATGTTTCCGGAACCCCTGTCCCTGCTTCATCTTAGCAGCCAGCCGGACCGCCCGGATCCGCTCGGAGGGCTCCCGCCCGGGGGCGTGGGACCTTCGCCGATCGAGGGCGACTTGTAGTGGGTCGAGCCGGGGATCGATGCGCCCAGGGAGCCCACGAGCGGCGAAGGTCCCGCGCCCACGGGCGAAAGCCGACGTGGCGTGACTACAAGCGGAGGAGGGCGTCCCGAGCAGCCACCACCGTATCTTGGGCCTCCGCGGCAGTCGCGGCGGTGGCAGTCAGATGCCCCATCTTCCGGCCCGGACGGGCGGAAGCCTTGCCGTACAGGTGCAGCTTTACTCCGGGATAGCGCAGGGCGCGGGCCCAGTCCGGCTCGCCGTCCTCCCACAGGTCGCCCAGCAGGTTGGCCATGGCCGCCGGACGCAGCAGCGCGGCGTCACCGAGCGGCAGGCCACAGACGGCCCGGACCTGCTGCTCGAACTGGCTGGTCACGGCGGCGTCGAACGTCAGGTGGCCGGAGTTGTGGGGACGGGGTGCCAGCTCGTTGACCATCAGCTCGTTGTCCGTGGTCACGAAGAACTCGACACAGAGCACGCCCACGTACTCGAGCTTCTGGAGGATGCCGCGGGCGATCTCGACCGCCTCGGCGGCCATCGGCGCCGGCACCGCGGCCGGCGCGGTGGTCACGTCCAGGATGTGATTCGCATGGCGGTTTTCGAACGGGACGTACTCGACCGTCCGCCCATCGAGGCCCCGCGCGGCGATCACGGAGATCTCGGCCTGGAGCCGGACGTAGCGTTCGACGACGACTTCCTGCCCGCCGACGGCGGCCCACACCGACTCCGCCTCGGCCGCGCGCGTGATCTTGTGCTGCCCCTTGCCGTCGTAGCCGAACGCCGCCGTCTTGACCACGGCGGGCAGCCCGACGGCGGCGATCGCCGCGCGCAGCTCATCGAGCGTCGTGGCGCGGGCGAACGGCACCGTGGGAAAGCCGTGCGTCCGGAGAAACGTCTTCTCGCGGGCGCGCTGCTGCGAGACGTAGAGCGGTTCGGCGCCCGGCCGCACGGGCACGTACTGCTCGATGGCCTGGATCGCACCGGCCGGTACGTTCTCGAACTCCAGCGTCACGACCTGGACGCCCTGCGCGAAGCGCGCGAGCGCATCGAGGTCACCGTAGCCGGCCGTGATTTCCAGATCCGACACCTGGCCGGTCGGTGTGTCGTCGTCGGGCGAGAACGTGTGGACACGGTAGCCCATCCGCCGCGCGGCGATCGCGAACATGCGACCGAGCTGGCCGCTGCCGAGCACGCCGATGGTCGCGCCGGGCGGGATCACCCCGCCGCTCACGGGAGTTCGTCCTGCCGGACCTTGTCCGTCTGCTCGGCGCGGAACGCGCGGAGCTGCTCACGCAGCTCGGGCCGCGAGTTGGCCAGGATCGACACCGCCAGCAGACCGGCGTTGGTGGCGCCCGCCTTGCCGATGGCGAGGGTGGCGACCGGTACGCCGCCCGGCATCTGCACGATCGACAGCAGCGAATCCAGCCCGTTGAGCGCGGCGCTCTGCACCGGCACGCCGAGGACCGGCAGCGTGGTGTGCGCGGCCACCATGCCCGGCAGGTGTGCCGCGCCGCCCGCGCCCGCGATGATCACTTCGAGGCCGCGGGACTCGGCCGTCATCGCGAACTCCGCCATCCAGACAGGCGTACGGTGCGCGGAGACGATGTGGCGTTCGCAGGGCACGCCGAAGCGCTCGAGCATGTCGACGGCGTGGCGCATCGTGTCCCAGTCGGACGACGACCCCATGATGACGGCGACCAGCGGCGCGGGCGAGGAAGGCTGCGTCATGGAAGGGGAGATTGTACAGTGGCGGCATGCGCACGTGGTTTCACAGGATTGCGCCGCGGCCGTACGCCCTGCTGGCGCTGACAATCGGCCTCGCCGCCGCGATCGGCCACACCCGGCCCCTCGCCCAGGCGCCCTCGCCGTCCCCGCTCACCGTTCCCTACCGTCTGTTCCGGCTGGACAACGGTCTGACCGTAATCCTGCATCGGGATACGTCCGTGCCCGTCGTCTCCGTGAACGTCTGGTACCGCGTGGGCTCCGCCAACGAGAAGCCCGGCCGCACCGGCTTCGCGCACCTCTTCGAGCACCTGATGTTCGAGGGCTCGAAGCACGTGAAGGACGGCGAGTTCGACGACCTGCTGGAGGCCGCCGGCGGCAACAACAACGGGACGACCGACAACGACCGCACGATGTACTACGACGACGTCCCGTCGAACGCGCTGGAGCTGGCGCTCTTCCTCGAATCGGACCGCATGGGGTACCTGCTCGATGCGATGTCGCCCGCGCGCGTCGACGGTCAGCGCGATGTCGTGAAGAACGAAAAGCGGCAACAGGTCGACAACGTCCCCTACGGCAAGGTGTTCGAAGAGATCGACCGGCTGCTCTATCCGCCGGGGCATCCGTACAGCTGGCAGGTGATCGGCTCGATGGAGGATCTCTCGGCGGCGAGCTACGACGACGTCGTCGAGTTCTTCAAGCGGTATTACGCGCCGGGGAACGCGAGCCTCGTCGTGGCCGGTGACATCGACCTCGACCGCGCGCAGGCGCTGGTGACGAAGTGGTTCGCGGAGATTCCGAAGGGCGCGAGCGTCGAGCCGCTGGACGTTCCGCCGCCGTCGCTCACGCAGGTGCGGCGCAGGACGATCACCGACAAGGTGCAGCTGCCGCGCCTCTACCTCGCCTGGCTGTCGCCACGGGAGCTCGCGCCGGATGACGCGGCGCTCAGCATCGCCGCGCAGGTGCTCTCGGGCGGCAAGGGTGCGCGGCTGGACCGCCGGCTCCTGCACGACACGCAGCTGGCGCAGGACGTCTACGCCTACCAGGGCAGCATGGCGCTCTCGGGGTCGTTCCAGATTGCGTCCACGGCGCAACCGGGCCGCAGCATCGCCGAAGTCCAGACGGCGATCGACGAGGAGCTGGACCGCCTGCGGACCACGCCGCCTGACGCGGCCGAGGTCGAGCGGGCGGTCAACGCGATCGAGGCACAGTTCTACCGCTCGATGGAACGCGTGGGCAGCTACCGGGGCAAGGCCCTGCAGCTGAACCACTACTACAACGCGACGGGCGAGCCGGACTACTTCGCGAAGGATCTGGCGCGCTACAAGGCGGTCACGCCCGCGGAGGTGCAGGCGGCAATCGTGAAGTACCTGCCGAAGGACCGGCGCGTGGAACTCGTCGTCGAGCCGGAGTCGCAGCGATGAGGGCCCTCTTCCCGCGCTCGCCTGATCGTCGCGTCGCGACTTGCCTGCTCGCGGCTGTCCTCGTCGCCGGCGCGGCGGCCGTCGGAGCTCAGCTGCCAGACCGGACGAAGCCACCGGTGCCGGGGCCGGCTCCGGCGCTGAAGGTGCCCGCAATCCAGAAGCGGACGCTGACCAACGGTCTGCCGGTCTGGATCATGGAAGCGCACGAGGTGCCGCTCGTGCAGGTGAATCTCGTCGTGCTCGCGGGGAGTGCGGACGACCCGGCCGGGAAGTTCGGTGCGGCGAGCTTCACCGCCGCGATGCTGGACGAAGGAGCCGGGTCGCGCTCGGCGCTGGAGATCGCAGACACGATCGACGGCCTCGGCGCGACGCTCTCAGCGGCCAACGGTATCGACTCGTCCGCCGTCCGGCTCAACGTGCCGGTGGCGAAGCTCGGCGCCGCGCTGCCGATCATGGCGGACGTCGCGCTGCGGCCCACGTTTCCGGCAGCGGACCTGGAGCGCGTCCGTCAGGAGCGGTTGACCTCGTTGCTTCAGACGCGGGACGAAGCGGCGTCGCTCGCCGCGCTCGCCTTCTCCCGTGTCGTCTTCGGCAAGGCGCACCGCTACGGCACGGCCGTCATGGGCACCGAGGCCAGCGTGAAGGCGACGACCCGGACGGACCTCGTCGCGTTCCACAAGGCGCACTACGTGCCTGCCAAGGCGGCGCTGCTCGTTGTCGGCGACGTGACACCGGCGTCCGTGCTGCCGCTGCTCCAGCAGCACTTCGGCGGCTGGTCGGGCAAGGGCGCCCCACGGGGGCAGCTCCCGGCGCCACGGCAGGTGGCGGCACGCCGGGTCGTCATCATCGACAAGCCGGGCGTGCCCCAGTCGCAGATCCGCATCGGGTGGGTCGGTCCGTCCCGCACCACACCCGACGCCTTCGCGCTCGATGTGATGAACACGATGCTCGGCGGCTCGTTCTCGTCGCGGCTCAACGAGAACCTGCGCGAGGCGCACGGGTATGCCTACGGCGCGTACTCCATGTTCGACATGCGTCGCGTGGCCGGCTACTTCTCGGCACAGGCCGGTGTGCAGACGGACAAGACCGCCGACGCCCTGAAGGAGTTCTTCAATGAGTTCGCGCGGATCACGACGTTCGAGGCGGCCGAGCTGGCACGCACGAAGAACAACCTTGCGCTGGGCTACCCGGCCGAGTTTGAAACGTCGACACAGCTCTCGCGCAAGCTCGAGGACGTGCTCGTCCACAAACTGCCGGACGACTATTTCGACCGGTACATCGGCCGGGTGCAGGCGGTCACGGGCGAGCAGGTCCAGAAGGCCGCTCTGACGCACCTGGATCCGTCGCGCTTCGTCGTCGTGGTCGTGGGCGATCGGAAGAAGGTCGAGGCCGGCATCGCGGCGCTGAAGCTGGCGGCGGCGGTCGAGGTGATGTCCGTCGAGGATGTGATGAATCCATAGCAGTCCCGCCCGCAGGAAGGTGGCCGAAATGTGAGCAGGCCCCCCCGTCGGGCGTCCGGGTCAAGCGCCGGGACCGGAAGACAACCGCGAGTGGCGATTGCGGTCGAGCAGGCGACTCGAATGCGAGTAGTAGGCCAGGAGCGTCGCAACTATCCTCACTTCCGGCTTGGGTCAGATCGGCCGGAGCCTTGTCCATGGAGGTTGCTCTGATGCTTCGTCGCCTGCTGCTTGCGTCTGCCCTGCTGGGTTTCACCATGCCCGCCGTGGCCGCCCCCGCCGGTCCCAATCTGGCGGTGTCCGTGACACCCCCGGCCGGCGTGGCGGTATACCAGTCCGGCGGCTACAACGTGCGCGTTCGGAACAACGGCAGCAAGAACGCGGCCGGCGTCACGCTGACCATCCAGCTGCCGCGGACCGGCACGAGCCCGCAGGTTTACGTGATGGGGACGCTCGGCGCGTTCTCGGTGCCGGCTTGTGCCGCGTCTGGCACGGTGCTCACGTGCGGCCTCGGCACCATCGCGAAGAACGGGGGCAGCGCATCTGTCTTCTTTGACCTGGCCCTGCCGTACAGCACGAACCCGCTGGTCATCACGGCCTCGGCGGCCACGTCAGGAGAAACGAACCCGGCGGACAACACCGTCAACTTCACGGCATCGCCCGCGACGGTGGCAGCCACCGTCACGCCGGACGTCGTGCACTCCAACTCGCACTGCACGGGCGGCACGTCGCTGTCTTCGTACTTCGAGTGCACGCTCTTCCCGAGTTCCATTTCGATGCACGAGACGATTCTCAACACGGGCGGCACCATCAGCTTCCCGGGGGTGTCGGGCGCCTACACGGGCACGTGGTCCGCGACCCCGGCGCAGAACCGGCTGCAATTCAGCTACTTCGAGAGCGGGGACCTGGTGGCGGAGTTCGACGGCCGCGGCGTCAGCGCGAAATGCTTCGAGGGGAAGACGCTCTTCCCGCTGAATCCGACCTACGTCAGCCTGTACCGGGTCTGCTTCCCGTAGGCCGACGCGCCGGAGTTACGGCTTCGGCACCGAGACGGACGCGACGATGGCGCGCACAATCGCGGCGCGCATCGCCGCGTCGTCGGTGGGCCGGTTCGCGAACGCCATCCCGATCTGGACGCCCTTCATGGCGTACAGCGCCACGAAGGTGGCCGCCTCGAGCGCGGACGCTTCCCCGCAGTAGCATCCGATCTTCCGCCGCACCACCTCGAGGATCCGCGCGTCGTTCTCCAGCGTGAACCGCAGGTGGCGGATGGAGAGCACCGACTGCAGCAGCGCGGCATAGAGCGGCCGGCGGGCGCCGAATCCAGCGAAGATCTGGTCGACGATGCTCGCGACGCCCTCCTCAAGCGATAACCGGCTGGTGTCGAGCGCCTCGATGTGCGCCACGGTGGCGTCCACGACGCGGTTGAACTCTCGTTCGACCAGCGCGTGGAGCACGGCGTCCTTCCCCGGAAAGTACTGGTACAGGGACCCGATGCTGACGCCGGCCAGTTCCGCAATCCGGTTGGTGGTCAGGCCCGCCACGCCCTCCCGGTCGACCATGCGGCCGGCGGCGCCGAGAATCGCGTCGATCGTCTCGCGGGCGCGGGATTGACGGGCGAGTTTGCGGGCTGAAAACGGATCCGGAGACACCGGCCGACAACTCTAGCGCCTCGGGCGTCACGCGAGACGCGATTCGCATTCGGTTACTATGGCGGCTATGCCGAGAAGGTCGCCGCTTTCTCCAAGAAAGAAGCCTGTCCAGCAACGGGCTCAGCAGATGAACGAGGACATCCTGAACGGGGCGATTCGCGTTCTGACGTCCTACGGGCCCATCAAGTTCACGACGACCCGGGTCGCCCAGGCGGCCGGCATCAGCGTGGGGTCGCTCTACCAGTACTACCCGAACAAGGAGTCGCTGCTCTTCGCCCTCCACCAGCGGGAGATGCGGCTGGAGTGGATGGCCATCGAGCGGATGCTCAGCGACGCTCGCCTCGCGCCCTACGAGCGGGTGGCGGCGATGATCGAGATGTTCTTCCAGGGCGAGTCCGAAGAGGCGCCGTCGCTGCGGGGACTGGTCGAGGACGCGCAGGCGCACTTTCGGGACTCACGCGAGTACCGGGACCTCCGGAAGGAAGCGGACGCCCGGATCGGCCTTCTGCTCGCGCAGGCACTGCCCGGCAAGCGGACGGATCGCGATCTGGCGTTTCTCGCGGACGTGTTCTCCACGGTGATTGAGAACGTCGGCAAAGCCGTGGCGTTGCGGTCGCTCACCCGCGAAGACGTGAGCC
>CAYNUO010000076.1:9437-15240 GCA_964400405.1 uncultured Bifidobacteriaceae bacterium
GAGAACGTCGGCAAAGCCGTGGCGTTGCGGTCGCTCACCCGCGAAGACGTGAGCCGCTGGTCACGGGCGGTCACCGACATGCTCTGCGGCTACGCGGGCATCGCCCTGACGCCGCAGGCGGAGGACGCGGCGCCACAGCCCGCGGCTGCACCGGCACCGCGCGCCGTGCGCGGCTAGCGCCCCCCAAGCGCACGGCTGATCCATAGCCGGACATCCTCATGACTGCGGGGAGTGATAGCCTTCCGCTATGACGCCCGGCTTCACTCCTCACGGCGTGTCGCTGCGCCAGCTGCAGTACCTGGTCGCGGTGGCCGACCTCGGCGGGTTCGGCAAGGCCGCGGCCGCCTGCCACGTGGCACAACCGTCCCTGTCGGCCCAGGTCGCCCACGCGGAAAGCCAGCTCGGCGTGCAGATCTTCGAACGGGGCCGGCGCGGCGTGCGCGTGTCGGCGGGCGGCGCGGCGATTCTCGCGCAGGCGCGCGTAGTGCTGAACGCCGCCCGGCACCTGGAGGACACCGCCGCACAGATGACGGATCCGTTCTCGGGCACGCTCCGGCTGGGAGTGATCCCGACAGTGGGTCCGTATCTCCTTCCGGAGATCGTCCCGATGCTGCGCGCCGCGTACCCGCGGCTCACGATGCAGTGGACGGAGGAACGGACACCGACGCTGGTCCGGCTGCTGCACGACGGCCAGCTGGACGCGGCGATTCTCGCGCTGGACGGGAGCGTCGACGGCCTCACGTATGCGCGGCTCACGTTCGACCCGTTCGTCATCGCGGCGGCGAAGGACAACCCGGTCACTGTCAGCCGGAAGCCGGCGAAGCCGCGGGATCTGGAGGGCGCCGAGGTGCTGCTGCTCGAGGATGGTCACTGCCTGCGGGATCAGGCCCTGAGCCTGTGCGACGCCGCCGGAGCGCGCGAGGGCGACTTCCGCGCGACGAGCCTCGCCACGCTGGTCCAGATGGTCAGCGCGGGACAGGCGGTCACGGTGCTCCCGGCCATGGCGGTGCCGGTCGAGAATCGCCGGGGCCAGCTCGCCGTCAGGACCTTCGCGCCGAAGAGCCCCGGCCGGACGCTCGTGCTCGCGTGGCGACGTGGATCGGCGCTCAAGACCGCCCTCGAGGCGGTGTCGGGCACACTGCGCAATGGCCTGACGGCGGCGACCCGGCAGGCGCCGTCACGACCTGCGGCCGCGAAGGCAGCCGCGTCTCCGTCCCGCTCACGAGGCTGACCGATGCACCCACCCTTCAGGATCGAGCAGGCCACCGCGGCCGACGTCCCCGTGATCTTTGAAATGATCCGTGCGCTCGCGGACTACGAGCGTCTCGCGCATGCCGTCACCACGTCCGAGGACGCGCTTCGCGACGTGCTGTTCGGCGCCGCACCCGCCGCGGAAGTCCTCATCGGCTACGAGGGCGGCACTCCGGCCGGGATCGCCGTCTTCTTCCACAACTTCTCGACATTCCTCGGCAAGCGCGGTCTCTACCTCGAGGATCTCTTCGTGAAACCGGAGTACCGCGGGCGCGGCTACGGAAAGGCGCTGCTGACGCGGCTCGCGCAGCTTGCTGTTGCGCGCGGCTGTGGACGGCTGGAGTGGTCGGTGCTCGACTGGAACGAGCCGTCGATCGGTTTCTACAAGAGCCTCGGCGCCGTACCGATGGATGAGTGGACCGTCTTCCGGCTCACCGGCGACGCCCTGACGGCGCTCGGCGACCCGACGGACTAGACGCGCGCGTTCCGGGCCGGTCCGTTGTGTCTGGCGGGCACCACGAGGCTCACAAGCGTGCCGACGGCGACGACGACGACCGCCCCGACGACGTTGTGCCAGAGGAACGCGACCTTCGTGTAGGCCGCGACCCACGCCACCGAGCCCATGCCGGCGAGCAGGCCGACAAACGCGCCATGACCGTTCGCGCGCTTCACGCCGATCGCCAGGATGAAGACGCCGAGAATCGAGCCGTAGAAAAACGACCCGAAGCGGTTGACGACTTCGATGAGCGACCCGAGCTCGGCCGCGTAGACCGCCACGACGGACGCAAAGAGACCCCACGCCACCGTGGCGGCGCGTGACACCAGCAGCAGGTGCGCATCCGCCCCGTCCGGCCTGACGAATCGCCGATAGAAGTCGATGACGGTTGCGGTGGACAGGGACGAGAGCTCGGCCGCGATGGTCGACATCGCCGCGGCGAAGATGGCCGCAATCAACAGGCCCACCAGTCCGACGGGCATCCTGGTCAGGATGAACGTGGGGAAGACGAAGTTGACGTCATTGAAGGTCGCGTCGCCCGTCGACCGGCGGATCAGCGCCACGGCCTGGTCGCGGATGCTCTTCGTCTCCGCTTCGCGCTGCCGGAACGCCGTCTGGGCCGCCAGCTCGGCGGATGGGCCCGCGTCCCGTGCATGCGCCAGCGCGGTGGCCGCGTCGCGCCTGGCGTCGGCGGCTCCCGCGTAGGCCTGCTCCAGTGCCGCATACGCCGCGGCCTGCGGGCCGGAGCGCATCTCGGCTTCGTGCACCGCGTTGAAGATCATCGGCGGTGGCGTGAAGAGATAGAACGCGAACAGGCCGACGCCCACCAGCAGCACCAGCGCCTGCAGCGGGATCTTCCAGTACGCGCTCATCAGCAGCGATGACCGCGCCTCGCTGACCGACTTCGCCGTCAGATACCGCTGCACCTGGCTCTGGTCCGTGCCGAAGTACGAACAGAACAGGAAGAATGCCGCGATGGTGCCGGACCAGAACGTGTACTGGTTCGTGAGATCGAACCGGAAGTCGAAGGTCTGGAGCCGGCCGGCCGTTCCGGCGATGTGCAGGGCGTCGGCCAGGCCCACGCCCTGCGGAAGGCCGAGCACCAGCACGACCGCCGCGGCAACCAGGCCGCCGACGATCAGGTACATCTGCTTCACGTCCGTCCAGGTGACGGCCTGCACGCCGCCGAACATCGTGTAGACGATCGTCGGCGCGGCCGTCAGCAGCACGGTTGTCGTGACACCGATGCCCATCACGGCCGAGAGCACGATGGCCGGCGCGGAGATGACGACCCCGAGCGAGGTGCTGCGCGAGAGGAGGAACAGGAAGCTCGTGAACGCGCGCGTCTTCAGGTCGAAACGGGTCTCGAGATACTCGTAGGCCGTGAACACGCGGGCCTTGTGGAAGAACGGCACGAGCGTGGCCGACAGCACGATCATCGCGATCGGCAGTGCGTAGTAGTACTGCAGGAACCGCATGCCGTCCGAGTAGCCCTGCCCCGTCGTGCCGATCATCGTGATCGCCGAGAGCTGCGTGGCCATGACCGACAGGCCGACGGCCCACCACGGAAGGCTCCGGCCCGCGAGCAGGAAGCCTTCGAGTTCGTGGCTGTTCTTCGTCAGGCGCAGGCCGTCCCACACCATCCAGGCGAGATAGGCCGCGACGATGACCCAGTCGAGCGGGTGCATGGCTAGCTGAAGTACTGCTGGAAGGCGAACAGCGCCGCCAGCACCACGACCCAGATCAGCACCACCCGCCCGTATGGTGGACGGGGTTCGTCAGCGGCAGGCATCAGGTGGGCAGTATATGCGGCCGTCAGCGGCGCGCCGGCGCCGGTGCCGCCCCCGGGGCGAGCCAGGCCTTGAGCCGCGCCTTCTGCGCGTCGGTCGCCTTCGGCTCGACCTCGACCTTCCACGTGGCTGACGGCGCCGTGCCGAGCGTCACCGGCAGACGTTCCAGGCGGCCACGCCGCGCCACCAGCACGGTCACGTGAGCTCCCGGCGCGTACTGTTCCAGCCGGCCGGTGAGCTGGTCGGCCGTGACGCGGACGTCGTCGATCGCGATCACTTCGTCGTCCACATTCAGTCCGCCGGCGTACGCCGGCGTACCCCGCTGCACCTGGCTGACCACGAGCCGCCCGCCGTCCGTGCGCGTCGTCACGCCCAGATACGCCTTCGGCGGATCCTTCTTCTCGCCCTCTTTCGGCGCCTCTTCCGGCTTGAAGCGCAGACCGAGCAGCGTCAGGGCGCGGTCGTAGTCCAGCTCGGCGACGCCCGTCACACCCTGTTCCCAGAAGTCCTTCAGGCTCGTGCCGGCCACGGCTTCGGCCGTCGCCTGGAACTCCGCCTGGCTGTAGCCGCGCGGGCCAGCGTAACGCGCATAGGCCTCGCGCAGGACGTCGTCGAGCGACTTCGCACCGCGTGAGACGTCGCGCACGCGTGCATCGAGCAGCCACGCCAGCACGTAGCCCTTCACGTAGTAGCTGATCGCGACGTTCGGGGAGTTTTCGTCGGGGCGGTAGTAGCGGATCCAGGCGTCGTAGGACGAGGCGTCGACGGCCTGCACCTGACGGCCCGGTGTCGTCTGCAGCGTCTTGATGGTGTCGGACAGCGCGTCCAGATACTCCTTCTGGTCGGTGAGCCCCGCGCGATGGACGGTCAGATCGCCGTAGTAGTCAGTGATGCCCTCGGCCACCCACAGGCTCCGCGTGGTGTTCTCCTTCTCGTAGTCGAAGGGCCCGAGCTCCACCGGCCGCAGGCGCTTCACGTTCCAGGCGTGGAAGTGCTCGTGGCTGGCCAGCTGCAGCCACGCCGTGTAGGCCTTGCGCGTGCGGGTGGTCCAGCGCGACGCCATCAGCACGGACGAGTTCAGGTGCTCCAGGCCGCCGCCGGCCTCGGTCAGCACGTTGAAGAAGATGTAGCGCTCGTACGGGAGCGATCCCCACAGCCGCCGGTGCTCGCGGACCACGGCTTCGAGATCCTTCGCGGCGCGGGCGCCGTCGAAGAGCGACGGGTCGCCGACGCTGACGAGCGAAAGCGGCGTGCCCTCCACGCTGAACGTCTCGGTCGAGGGGTTGCCGAGCACGATCGGGCTGTCGACCAGTGTGTCGTAGTCCGGAGCCCGGTACCGGTGCGGCGCGCCGGGCAGCGCCGGGAGGGTCGTCACCGACTCCTTCCAGCCGGCCGCGGGCGCGATCTCGACCTCGTGGGGCCGCGCGTGGGATCCGGCCAGCGTCAGGAACGTCGGTGCGCCGTTGATCAGCGCGAAGCCGGCGTCGATCCAGTTGGTGCGCACGGACATCTCGCGTCCGTACACGCGGTAGGACACGGTGATGCGGGCAGCCCCGCCCGTCTGGACGCGCCAGCGGTTCTTGGCGGACTTCTCGACGCCGAGCGCCGTGCCGCTTCCGGCCCTGGCCGTCACGTCCTCGACATGCCGGGCGTACTCGCGCACGAGGTAGGACCCCGGCGTCCAGACGGCCATCATCAGCTCGACCGCGGGCTGCCCTGCCGTCGGCACGTCGGCTTCCATCTCGACGTAGTGGGTATGCGGTGCCGGGAACCGGAGGCGGTAGCGGATTGGCTCAGGCACCTGCGCGCCGGCCGTTGAGGTCAGGGTCATGGTCATCAGGGCAGCCAGCGAGACGCTGCGGATGCGCGCCATGGGACGATAATAGCCGCCGCCCCCCAACTCCGAGCCCCGCTCCTTGAGTCCCTCTGTACACAGGATCCTCTACGCCGCCGGCCTCGCGCTGCTCGCACTCGCCCTGTGGGTGCTCGTCCGCCAGGTCGGTGAGATCGGCGCCGGCAACGTGCTGGCCGCGCTGCGGTCGGAACGGCCGGACACCGTGGGACTGGCAGCCGTGCTCGTGGCGGTGAACTACTTCGTGCTGACCTTCCACGATCAGCTCGCCGTCCGCTACATCGGCCGGACGCTGTCCTGGTGGCGCGTGAGCGCCACGTCGTTCCTGGGCTTCGCCGTCAGCAACTCCGTGGGCTTCGGCGTGTTCTCCGGCGCCACGGTGCGCTTCCGCTTCTATTCCCGCTGGAAGGTGAC
>CAYNUO010000077.1:0-15198 GCA_964400405.1 uncultured Bifidobacteriaceae bacterium
TCTGCGGCATCACTTGAAACAGATCGCGGAGCGATCGACCGCCTAACCAGCAAACGGAGGCCGACGCTACTTCTCGATGAGATTCAGCGGCCCCGGCACTCTGAGCGCGAAGCGCCCACGGCCCGTCGACTCCAGCGCGAGGTCCGGGCACTTCTCCTTCAGGCGCTGACGCAGGAGGATCAGTCGGCTCTCGAGGTTGTCCTTCACCGGCGGAAGCCCGAGCCAGGCATCCAGCCTCAGCTCACGGTTCGAGAACTCGGTCCGGCCCGTGCCCTGCCACTCGCGCAGGACCTTCCAGAGGATCTTCGCTGGGACGTTGCGGATCAGATACTCGTCGTCGACGAAGATGGCGTCGTCGCAGGTGTGATACGTCAGCCGTCGACGGCGCAGCGTCTCTGTCGGCGCGGCCGGCTTCCGGACGCCTCCATCGCTGGCTTGTGCCACAGGCGCGACGGCGGCAACCGTGCCCTTCTCGGGGCTCTCCGACCGCTCGATCATGCGGTCAATACCGAGCGCGATCTGGTTGCCGACGATCTCCAGAAACGCCTCGTGCCACTCGCTGAACCGCCGCGGATCCGGGTCCTCGGCGGCGAGCACACCGACGAGCCTGGGACCGATGGCGAGGGGAATCGCGAGCACGCTCTGCGGATTGGCAAGCCCGGGGAGAGGGATCTCCATGCCCGCTCCCGGCTCGGCGCGCTCGCGTTCGGCTTCGCGGCGGATGGTCCGGCCGTAGCTGAGGTCGTGTTCCAGGGCCGAGAGATGCAGCACCCTCCGGTCGCGGGCCACGACGCCGATGATGCCGTCGCCGAGCGCGACCTCGGCGCCCACGCCGCTGGCGCCATACCCGCGGCTGGCGAGCGTGGTGAGCCGGCCTGTGCACTCGTCAAGCAGCAGCACCATGGTGTGGCGGAAGCCGAAGTACTCCTCGAGCGCCTGGAGGGCCGCGCCCAGAAGCCCCTCCAGGTCGACGGCCCGGTTGATGCCGTCGGACACCCAGTGAAGGCCCCGCACTTCCGACCGGAGTCCCTCGAGTGATGCGCCGCGCACGGGCGCCGGATCCGCGACCTGCGCCAGCGCGCCTTCGACCTTGGCGATCGACAGCACTTCGAACACGTCGGCGGCGATCAATCTGAAGACGCCGGTCATGCCGGTATGCGACGCGATGGCTTCGATGCGCATGGCCATGCGGTCAAAGAGCGGGCCGGTCTTCTCGGAGCGGAGGAAGCGGAGCCGCAGCCGATACGGCTGCATCGTCTCCGGGTCGACCACTTCGGCGAACGCCAGCGGGTTCTCGTCGAGGTTGCGGCGCGTCTTGTTGAAGAACTGGCAGGACAGCGCGACGTGCTGCTCGTCGAGATAGTCGACCTGGCTGACGTACGTGATGTTCGGCACGCCGCGGCCGTCCGCGGTCGCGATGACGCTCGGGATGATTCCCTGCAGGCAGCGGTGCAGATCGGAGAGCCGCATGACTACGCGAGCGACACGCCGGCCCGCGGACCTGGCGTCTGCTCGTAGACCTCCTGCACCTGCACGTCTATGGCATAGGCCGGCCAGTGGACCACGTGCTCCATGACCTGCCGCGGCACACCGAACGTGTCGAGCTCCCCCGCAAACGAGGCGCGCCCCGCGTCGACGATCGGGCGCTCATCCTCGCGCGCCAGGCGCACGCCGGTGACGACGCCCTTCAACTGAACCGAAAAATGGTCCGCCGGATACGTGGCGGTCACTGCGGCCCGGCGTGTAGCGGCCACGTTCGCGAGCGTCTCCTGCGCGGTCGCGGCCGGCACGAACACCGTCACTGTGGCGAGGTCGTCCGCCGACGTGATGCCATGCGCACGGCAGCCCGCGGGCTGACCCTGCGGGTCGACCGAGCCGACGAGCAGCGACATGCCCGGCGAAAGGCAGCGGCGCACTTTGGCCTTGTCCACGCCGAGGATTATCGCGGTTTAGGAAGTTCTTAGGAAGCCGACGGCCTGCTTAGGAAAGTGTTGAGAAGACCTTAGGCGCGACTTAGCAACGCGCCCGCACGGGTTTCTCCAGAATCTGAGGCATCACAGACGACGCACTTTTCAAGGAGCCTCACATGAAGACCTTCATCGCATGCCTCGTTCTCGTCGCCACCGTCCTGACCGCCGCCTGCGGCCGCGACGCCGCGGCCGCCTCGTCCGCGCCCGGCGCCGCTGTCTCGGTCGAACGCGGTGAACACCTGGTTGCGATCATGGGATGCCACGATTGCCACACACCGCTGAAGATGGGTCCGAACGGCCCGGAGCCGGACATGTCGCGCGCGCTCAGCGGCCATCCGGAATCCATCGGACCGCTGACCCCCGCCCGGCTCGACGGCGAGACCTGGATCGCGGCGTCCGCGCCCACCAACACCGCGCACTCGGGTCCGTGGGGCATCAGCTACACGGCGAACCTGACGCCCGACGTCAACACCGGCATCGGGATCTGGACGGAGGACATGTTCCTGAAGGCGATCCGGCTCGGCAAGCACATGGGCACGGCCCGCCCGATCAACCCGCCGATGCCGTGGCCGGCGTATCGCAACGCGACCGACGACGAGTTGAAGTCGATCTACGCCTACCTGCGGTCGCTCAAGCCGTTCGTGAACCACGTGCCCGATTACCAGCCGCCGACGGGCGCCCCGCTGTCCTGAGCCCTACAGAGTCGTGGTGACACGACCGGCCGCCGCGCCCGCTTGACACCGGTCAGGCGGGCGCCGATGCTGCGCGGATGAGCGACTTCGTCATCTGCGCGCGGAGCACCAAGGGCGGAAAGTTCGGCAGCGAGCCGGCCCCATCCACGTATCTCGTCATCAACGGCGACACCGCCCCGAAGCCCGGAGCGCCGCAGGCCGTCACGCGGGACGCCTGGGCGAAGCAGGTGCAGGCGGCCGCCCGCGCCGCCGGCTCGAAGCGCGAGAGCCACGTGCTGGTGTTCGTGCACGGCTACAACAACCCGCAGGACATCGTGATGCGGCGGCACCGGCGTCTCCGGGACGACCTCGCCGCGGCGGCCTTCCCCGGCATCGTCGTCAGCTTCGACTGGCCGGCGGGTGATGTGGGCGCGTTCTATCTGGAAGATCTGGCGGACGCGAACCGCAGCGCGATCCAGCTCGTGGCCGACGGCATCATGCTGCTGGCCTCGCTGCAGCAGCCCGAGTGCACGGTCCATATCCACCTGCTCGCCCACTCGATGGGCGCCTACGTCACGCGTGAGGCCTTCACGGCGGCGGATGACGCCGACGACCTGACTGGTCAGACCTGGCGGCTCAGCCAGGTGATGCTGATCGCGCCGGACATCTCCGCCCGCTCGCTCCGAAAAGAGGATCCGCGGACTGACGGGCTCTATCGCAACTGCGCCAGGCTGACCTGCTACTCCAGCCGCCATGACGGCGTGCTGAATCTGTCAAACGCCAAGCGGGCCGGCATCGCCCCACGCGCGGGCCGCGTCGGCCTGCCGGACTCGGCCCCCGCCCACGCCATCAACGTCGACTGCACGGCCTACTACGAGACGATCCCGTCCGCGCAGCCGATGATCGGGAGCCGCGAGCACTCGTGGCACATCGGCGACCCGGTGTTCACGCGCGAGATGATCGACAACATGCTGGGCGTCGACCGGGACGTGCGACCCACCCGCGCCCCGCTCGCGCCGAACCGCTACACCCTGATCCGCCCGGCATAACGGCAGTCCGTATCTTGCGGTCAGGCGCGTCCTCGTGTGAGACTCGCGCGCGCCTCGGCTGAGCCGGCGCAGCACCCGTTTTCGACAGGAGACCTGAGACATGCGTTGGATGTTGACCCTCACCCTGACCGTCGCCACGGCGGTGGCCGTTTTCGGCCCCCGGCAGGCCACGCTGAGCGCCGCGGACGCCGCCGCCCTCACCGGCACCGTCCGCTCTGCCGAGGAAGGCGCCATGGAAGGCGTGATGGTGACCGCGCGGCGCACCGGGGCGAGCTTCTACGTCAGCGTGACCAGCGACGACAAGGGCCGCTACGCATTCCCGGCCACGCATCTCGAACCGGGCGAGTACACCGTGACCATCCGTGCCACGGGCTGGGACCTGACGCCCATCGGGAAGGTCACGCTCGCCCGGGGCAAGGCCACGACGCAGGACCTGGCGCTGGTCAAGACGGCGGACCTGACGAAGCAGCTCTCGTCGCGCGAGTGGGCGCTGAGCATGCCGGGCACCGATGCGCTCAAGCGCCAGTTCATCCAGAACGGCCTGAGCTGCACGTACTGCCATTCGGTGGAACGCATCCTCAAGACGAAGTACACGGCCGAGCAGCTCATCCCCGTGATCACGCGGATGACCCGCTACTTCGAGGACGGCAGCGCCGTCCCGTCGGGGACCGGGCGCGCCAAGGCGACTCTCAAGGAGAAGGACCGTCTCAAGGGCCTCGAACAGCAGACGGCGTGGTTCGGCCGCGTGTCCAAGACGGACATGGCGGCGCTCATCGCCAGCGCGAACCTGAGCGGCGGCAGGACGGCGTTTCCCTACGACCTGAAAGTGCTGCCGCGGCCGAAGGGCCTGGCGACGAAGGCCATCGTGACGACGTGGGAGATCCCGCGCAAGGACGCCGTCGCGCATGACGCCGTCGTCGATTCGAAGGGCCGCGTCTGGTACAACGAGGAAAACTCGTGGGTCGTCGGCATGCTGGACCCGAAGACCAACACGTTCACCGAGTACGAGGCCAGGTCGACCGAACCCGACGAGGACACCAGCATCGCCGGCGCACGCGACATCATGGTGGACCAGCAGGACAACATCTGGCTCCCGCTGCGCAAGGGCATGGGCACCTCGCTGCACAAGTTCGACCCCAAGACGAAGGCGGTCAGCAAGGTGGAAGGCGGCGCCGGGGGCGGCGGGTTCGGCGAGACCGACTACGACGGCAAGCACGTGTGGATCGGATTCCTGCGCGTCGACACGAAGGCGATGAAGGTCGACGGCGACTTCCGGAAGCCGAAGAACATCGCGCCCGGCCGGTCGGCCGGCGGCTACGGCTTCTCGGTCAACACGAAGGGCAACCCGTTCGGCACCGACTTCATGGGCGGCAAGATCATGGGCGTCGACGTGACGAAGAACGAGATCACGTACTACGACACGGGCGACATCGACAGCTTTCCTCGCCGCGGCCGCATCGACACCCAGGACCGCTTCTGGCTCGGCCTCTATGGCGCGAACGCCATCGGAATGCTCGACACGCGCAGCGGCCGGATCAGCACGTGGAAGATGCCGACGCCATACACGACGCCATACCTGTCGACGCTGCCGGACAAGGACGGCTACGTGTACTCGGCGAGCAACACGTCCGAGCGCCTGCTGCGCCTGAATCCGAAGACGGGCGAGGTCGTGGAGTTCCCGATGCCGAACGGCCCGGGCAATTTCGACGGCAAGAAGATCAACTGGGATCCGACGACGAAGAAGAAGGTGCTGCTCTTCGCCAACACGCGCAACGCGGAGATCATGCGCGTGGAGCTGCCCGACTAACGGGCTGCGCACCACCGGGGAGGCCGGCCATGTTCGCGCTGACGTTTGCCAACGGTCTGGGCGAGGCACTGGCCCCGCTGCTGCTGGCGCTCCGCGCGACCGGCTTCTTCGAGTGGTGGGTCTACATTCCGTCGATGACGTTCGTGGCGGTGGCGGCCTACGCCGGCTTCCTGCGCCGGGCCACCCGCCACGGCATCCCGAGACCGGCGGGCCGCCTCGCCAGCCTGGCGACCCACGTGCTGCACATCGCGGTGTGCGTCGTCGGCGCCAACGCGCTCGCGGTGGCACTGAAGACACTGATCGTCGAAGAGATGGACTACCCGCAGCCAGTCTGGTTCGCGGGATTCGTCTCCCCGCTGCACTTCTACATCGCCAGCGTCGCGGCCTGCTACATGACGGTGGTCACCGGCCCGGCGAGCTCACGCCACGTCCGGCTTCAGGGCGTCTACACGGAGTTGGGGCTCTTTGCGTTCTGCACGGTCGGCATCCACCGGCTCCACACCCAGTCCTTCTCGCTGACGGATCCCACTATGGCCGTGGGCGGCGGACTCATCCTGGCCGCCTGCGTGAGCGGCATGGTCAAGGTGTGGCACCGCATGCCGCCGGCCCGGCGCACCGCCAGCTGAGGCCGGGTCCTCGCGAGCCGCCCGGTCAGCCCAGCGCGGCGATCTCCGTGTAGAGATACGCGGCGGCGATGATGCCGTTGTGGAAGTTGCCGAGGTCGAGCTTCTCGTCGGGGGCGTGGGCGTTCTCATCCGGGAGGCCGACGCCGAACAGCACGCTCGGCACGCCCAGCTCTTCCTGGAACGTCGACACCACCGGGATCGACCCGCCCTCGCGGTTGAAGACCGGCGCCTTGCCGAAGCCGCGCTCGATCGCGCGGCCGGCGGCGCGGACGTACTTGTTGTCGAACTCCGTCATCCACGGCTTGCCGCCGTGCATGCGGGTCAGCTTCACCTCGACGGTCTTCGGGCAGACGTCGTCCAGGTAGGTGGCAAAGAGCTCGGCAATCTTCGCGGGATCCTGATCCGGCACCAGCCGCATGCTCACCTTCGCCATCGCGGTCGCGGGAAGGACGGTCTTCGCGCCTTCCCCGGTGAAACCGGAGAGCAGGCCGTTGACCTCGAAGGTCGGCCGCGCCCACACGCGCTCGAGCGTTGAGTAGCCGGTTTCGCCGAACAGCTTCGGCGCACCGAGCTCCTTCCGGTATTTCGTCTCGTTGAACGGGAGCTTCTTCCACTCGGCCCGTTCCGCCTCGCTGAGCTCGCGGACGTCGTCATAGAAGCCAGGGATCTTGATGCGACCGCTGCGGTCCTTCATCTGGTTCAGGATCTGGGCCAGCACGAACGCGGGGTTGGCCACCGCGCCGCCGAATGAGCCGGAATGCAGATCGCTCTTCGTGCCGCGCAGATCGATCTGGAAGTACGCCAGTCCGCGCAGCCCGTAGCAGATGGACGGAATGCCTCGGTCGAACATCGGCGAGTCGGAGATCACGACGACGTCGGCCGCCAGGTCCTGCTTGTGCGTGCGCACGAACTCGTCGAGGTGCACGCTGCCCACTTCCTCCTCGCCCTCGATGAAGAAGCGGATGTTGATCGGGAGCTTGCCGGTCTGCTTCAGATGCGCCTGCACGGCCTTGATGTGCATGAACACCTGGCCCTTGTCGTCCGCGGCACCCCGCGCGTAGATCTCGCCGTCACGCACGGTGGCCTCGAACGGGGGCGACGTCCACAGCTCGACGGGGTCCACGGGCTGCACGTCGTAGTGGCCGTAGAACAGCACGGTGGGCGCGCCGGGCGCGCCGAGCCAGTCGCCGTAGACAACAGGATGCCCCGGTGTTTCGATGAGCTTCACGTTCTGCAGACCGGCGGTGCGCAGGGCCTCGGCCGTCCACTCGGCGCAGCGGCGCACGTCACCGGCGTGCTCGGGCAGCGCGCTGATGCTGGGGATCGCGAGGTACTCCTTCAGCTCCTCGACAAAGCGATCCCGGTTCACGTTGATGAAATCGACGGTCTGATCCATGGGCGGAATCATATCGTGCGGCCGGAGGCGCCCGGACGCCACACGTCGCCGTCGCGGTGAGCGCGCGCCTCGCGTTCGAGCTTGACGAGGTGCGCCAGCAGACCATCCGCCGCTGATGGCAGCAGCGGCTCCGGAAGGCCCGCGTAGATCGCGGAGGCCAGCGCGGCCACGGTCGACGGCTCGCGTTCGAGACGCTGCAGAATCTCTGCCTCCCGGGCACGCCGATGGCGCAGATAGGCCTTCAGCAGTGCCACGGGCTCGTCGATCACCGGGCCGTGCGCCGGCAGCATGCGGGCCGGATCCAGCGCCAGCACGCGTTCGAGCGAGGCGAGATAGGCCGCCATGTCGCCGTGCGCGCTGGCCGGAATCACCACCGTTGTGTTGGCCAGCGCCAGGTCGCCCGAGAAGAGCGTCCGGCTCTCCGCGTGCCAGAGGCAGATGTGGTCGGGAGCGTGGCCGGGCGTTGCCACTACCTCGAGCATCGTGTCACCGGCGGGGACACGGTCACCGTCGGCGAGATGCCGCCACGGGACGGCGTAGCGGGCATCCTTCTCGGGCCACGAGACCTTCGAGAACGCGACGCCGTCGTGCCGCTGCGCCAGCCGCGGCGCACCGGAGGCGTGGTCGCTGTGGTTGTGCGTCACCACGACGCTGGCGAGCCGCGCGCCCGACAGCGCGTCATCGACGCCGTCGAGATGGCCCGGCTGGCCCGTGCCTGCGTCGACGAGCAGCGGGACGTCACCGGGCACGAGCCAGGTGAGATTCCCGTCCCCGGTCAGCGGACCAGGATTCCGGGCGTGGATCGGAATCGGCTTCAGAAGTGGACCTTGAGCCGAGCGTACACAAAGTCGCGGCGGTCGAGCCGTGAGAGCAGGTCCTGGCCGTCGCCGCTCAGCCAGCCGCCGGAGGCCTCCAGGGCGACGTCGTCGCGCAGGCTCCACGACCCGATCGCGCGCAGGAACAGGCTGCCTTCGGATGGATTGTTCGCGACGAGCACGCGGAGCGTCCGCGTGTCGCGGGCGAAGGAGCGCTCGGCCCACCCGACGAACAGCACGTCGGTCGACGCGACGCCCGGGTCGTAGGGCATCAGGAGCGCACGGATCAGGACGTCCATGTCGAGCTGGCGCCGCGTGACGACCACGTTCGCGGCGACGCGGTAGCTGCCCGTCTTCCGGTCTCCACCCACACCGGCAACCAGTGTGTTTCCGGGCACGCCGGTCGTCGTGCCCTGGCCGAGCGACTGAAGCGTGCCGTTCGGGAACCAGGCCACCTCTCCGCGGACACCCCACGGGCCATGCACCGTCTCGGCATCGCCCGCGATCATCGTGAAGCGCGGGTGATAGCTGTTGACGACGAACACGGGCGGCCCCGGCGCGAACGTCGGGGCCTGGAAGACGCCGTAGACGGGGAACGCCTCGAAGCCGCGATAGACGCTGCCGCCGATGTCGACGCGGCCCACGGAGCCGGTCACGCGACCACCTCCCTGCCAGCCGTCGCGGCCGGCATCCGGCGAGGACGCCTGGGTGACGAGGCTCGGGCAGACATTCGGGCCACCGGCACACGGCGGCAGCCGGGGCGCCAGGTTGAACGGCGAGTCGGATTCGCCGACGAGGTCGAACTGGCCGCGCTTGAACCACGGCACGGCGACGCCCTCCACCGTCCAGCCGCGTGGCAGGAACACGCGCCCGCGCACCATCGCCGACGCGAGGCGCGCCTCGCTGCGCCCTTCGAGCAGGAACCTGGAGAGGTCGAGCGGATTCACCACGTCGCCGGGCTGAAACTCGTCGAGCCGGCCCCAGACGACACGCGTGGCCCCGGCACGCAGGTCGGCCCGGCTGCCGCGCCATTCGACGTAGAGGTCCGAGGGCCGGACGACGGCGGCCCGGCCGCGGCCATCGCGCCCGCCACAGCCGGGTTGCGCGGCCGGCCAGCAGTGGCCGGCCACGGCGTCCACGAATCCAGCGGCCCTCAACTGCAGGTGGTCGCCGAACGACTGCCTGGCATCCGCGAAGAGCCGCGTGCGCAGCTCGCCCACGGCCTGGCGTCCGTCGCCCTCCGAGAGGTCCGGCAGGACATTGGTCGTGACGGAGGCGAAGCCCTCGAACGACGCCTGGGCTGCGGCCGGCAGCGGCGCGGCACACACCAGACCTGACAGCAGCGCGCAGAGGGCTGCCAAGCGGCCGGACACGCTCAGGCCGCCTTCCGGGTCAGCGTGCGCCGGATCGCGTCCGTGCCGTACACACGCGGCAGCAGCGTCATCACGGCCGGCACGATGAGAATCTCGGCCAGGAAGGCCGTCGCCATCGTCAGCGCCATCAGGCCGCCGAACCACGCCGTCGGCTTGTAGTCCGACCCGAGCATCACGGAGAACGCTGCCGAGTTGATGATGGCCGTCGTCAGCGACGCGCGCCCTTCGTGCTCGGCCGCCGAGCGGATCGCGTCCGCGGTCGAGAAGCCGGCCAGCGCGTCGCGCCGGTACCGTCCGATGAAGTGGATCGTGTCGTCGTCCGTGATCCCGAGCGCGACGCTCGCCACCATCACGGTCGCGATGTTGAGCGAGATCCCGATCCAGCCCATGAGCCCGAGCACGGCGAGCACCGGAACCGCGTTCGCCACGACGCCGAGCAAGCCGAACCGGGCCGAGCGGAACAGCAGGAAGATCACGACGAACACGGTGACGAAGGCCGTCGCGAAGCTGCTGAACTGCGACGTGACGAGGTAGTGGTCGAGCGTCGCGAAGATCCGCCCGGACCCGGTCGCCGTGGTCGTGATGCCCGTGCCCGCGAAGATGCGCGCGGCGATGGCCTCGGCGTGATTGATCTGTTCGAAGACCACGTCGGAGCTCATCGACGCCAGCTTCACGGACATCTGCCCGCGCGAGTAATCGCTGGCCACCATGCGCGCGAGGTCCGTCCGCCCCTCGCCGGACAGTTCGAAGACGAAGAGCTCCTGCGCGATGGCCTCCGCAGACGCGGGCACGACCGCCTGGTCCACACCACCGCCGTTCAGCTCGCGGTTCACGCGCTTCACGTAGTCGGCGACCGACGTCACCTTCTTCACGTACGGCAGCCGCCGCAGTTCCGCCTTCAGGGCTTCGAGGCGGCGCATCGTGTCCGGCGTCTTCATCACGCCCGGCTCGCCCTCGAACATGACGTTGAAGCTGTAGACGCCGGCCAGGTCACGGTCGATGACTTCCGCCGACTCGTGCAGCGGATGGCCGTCCGCGAAGAAGTTGATGTGGTTGGTGTCGACCCGCAGGTGCCAGATGCCGGCGATCGCGACGGCCGCCGCGACGCCGACCGCCCCGAGCACGGCCCCGGCGCGGCGCATCGCGAACGCGGCCACCGAACCCATCGGCTTCGCCAGCCACCGCTCCTGCGGCGGCGGAGCCGTGTCCGGCTTCACCAGCGTCAGCAGCGTCGGCAGGAACACGATCGACATCGCGAAGTCGACCATCACGCCGACGGCCGATCCGATGCCGAACTGGCGTACGGCCTGGACGTCGCTCGTGGCCAGCGACAGCAGGCCGAGCGCCGTCGTGACGCTCGCGCCGAGCAGCGGCAGCCAGAGATGCTCGACGGTGGAGAGAAACGCCTGCTGCGCCTTGCCGTGCTCGCGCAGCTCGTGGATGAAGTGCTGCACGATGTGGACGTCGTCCGCCACGGCCAGCACCAGCACGAGCGGCGGCAGCATGCTCGCCAGCACGTTGTACTTGAAGCCCATCAGGACGTAGAGCCCCATGGTCCACGCGGCGCTGGCCAGTACGGCGAGGACCACCAGCACCGTCGCCCGCCACGAGCGGAACATCACGATGACACCGACGATCATCAGGCCCAGAATCGGCGGCGTCAGCGTCTGCGCGTTGCCGATGGTGACGCGGTTGTAGGTCTCGCTGATCTCGAGGCTGCCGTTGTAATGGGCCTTCATGCCCGCCGGCAGGCGCGGGTCGATGATCCGGTGGATGGCCTCGATGACCGTTCCTCGGGCGTCGTCGATGCGGTCTTCGTCGAAGGCCACGATGATGGCCGTGGTCGTGCCGTCCTCCGACACGAGGTCGCCGCGCAGCAGCTCGTCGTCGAGCGCCCGCCGGCGAACCGCCTCGGGCCCCCCCGCGGAGTCGAGGTCGCGGATGAGCGGGCGCACCTCGATGCCGCCGCCGTCACTCTCCCCGCCCGCGTCGGGCAGCGCGCGCACCACGTTGACCGTGGCGAGGCTGTCGACACGCTCCACCAGCTGCACCCGGCGGATCTCGTCGCTCATCTCGCGGATCGCCGTCAGGGACTCGGTCGTGAACAGCCGATCGCTCTTGAGCCCGACCAGCAGCACGCGGCCACCGCCGAACTCCTTGCGGAAGCGCTCGTAGGTCAGGTAGACGGGGTCGGACTTCGAGATCCAGGCACTGATGTCGTTGTCGAGGCTGGTGAAGTTGACCAGCGGCGCCATCGCCACCATGCCGATGACGACGACCGCCGACAGCACGTACCGGACACGCCAGAGCAGGCGCGCCACCCGGGCACTCACGGGACCTGCTCCAGCCGTCGGCGGCTGACGTCGTCGTCGGTCAGCCCCACGTTGTAACGGATACCGGTGGTCTCGAGCTCCGTGCGCGTCCGCGCCCGCTCATCGGTCACCGAGAGCGCAAGCACCGTCCAGATACCGTCGACCTGCTCCAGCTTCCTGACGTCGAACACCTTGGCTCGCTCGCCGTGCCGATCGAACTCCTCGGCGTGGACCATGACCAGGCTGTCCTTCAGGATGGTCGAGACCGACCGCGGGTGCAGCGCGCGCGTGTCCCTCGCACGCGACTCGACGACCCAGGCCTCACGGCGCGTCCCGTCCGGTGCCGTCCAGCTTCCCCGCTCATCGGTGAAGGTGTAGGTGTAGTCCTCGACCTGGCGGCCGCCGATGTCCTCGTAGCTGAGGTCGCTGCCGACGAAGCTTTCCTGTTTCTCCGCGCCGGAGATCCGCCGGACACGCCCGAGCGCGGGCAGGAACAGGAAGCGCTCGTCTTCCTTCCCCGGCGTCTCCCATACCAGAAAGCCTGTATTGCGGATGTCGCCCGGACTGGAGAATCTCAGCAGTGTGCGGTCGCCACTCCGGCCGGTGCCCCGTTTCGTCCAGAGCGTCATGACGCGCTCGCGGACGCGGCCCTGGCGGTCGAACAGCCGCATCCGCATCTCGGCTCTGGAGTCGCGGCCGGTGTCGCGATCCTGGGCCTCGCGGACGACGGCCTCGGCCGACTGCGGACGCCGCGTTGACTGAATCGCCGCCGGCCGCGCCACCATCAGCGCCAGGGCGGCAAAGCCTGCCGCCGCGCACGTCCGCAGCAGCCGGTTCCTGCGCATCGTCGGGGTGCGCCTCATCGACCAAATTGTGTGAACCGGTTCACAACGATGTCAAGTTGTGGCCTGTTTTTGACGTTTTTGAAGGTTTATCGCTGCGACAGCCTGAGGAAGCAGTCGTCCACCGGGCGTCGTATAACCGTGTGAAGATCGCGATCGGACGGGCGTGCGGCCCGACGACATCCCCAGTCTCCCGGAGAAAGAATCGGTAACCCGTGCCCAGAACGCTCCCGCTTTCCACATCGATCCTGCTGTGCGTCGTCACGTGTGCTGCGGGGGCCTGCTCGCGCGTGGGCAGTGCGGACGGACCCGCACCGGCCGCAGGACAAGCGGCAAACGCGCCACGGCCAGGCGGCGCGGGCGGCGGCGGTGCCGTGCCGGTCACCGTCACCACGGTGGCCAGCCAGGCGGTGCCGGTCGAGATTCAGGCCATCGGTGCCGTGGAGCCGCTGGCGACCGTCGCCGTGCGGGCGCAAATCACGGGCGAACTGACGTCGATCAACTTCCGCGAGGGCGACGACGTCACGAAGGGACAGGTGCTCTTCACGCTGGACCGCCGGCCGCTCGAGGCCGTGCTCGCGCAGGCGGAGGCCAATCTCGCCCGCGACGTTGCCCAGGCGGCGAACGCCCGCGCGCAGGCCGTGCGTTATCAGGACCTGGCCCAGCGGGGCATCGCCACGAAGGAACAGGTCGACACCACGCGGACGGCCGCGACCGCGCTCGAGGCCGTCGTCGAGGCGGACAAGGCGTCAATCGAGAACGCGAAGGTGCAGATTCAGTACGCGACCATCACCGCGCCGCTCTCGGGCCGGACAGGCGCGCTGATGGTGCATCCCGGCAGCCTCGTCCGGGGCAACGACACGGCGCCGCTGGTGGTCATCAATCAGGTCGCTCCGATCAGCGTCAGCTTCTCCGTGCCCGAGCGTCAGCTCGCCGAGCTGAAACGCTACATGGCGAAAGGGACCGTCCGCGTCGACGCGGAGATTCCCGGTGACGCGGCCAGGGAAGCCGGCCGCGTGGCGTTCGTCGACAACCTGATCGACCGCGCCACCGGCACGATCAGGGTGAAGGGTTCGTTCGACAACCGTGGTCGGCGCCTGTGGCCCGGACAGTTCGTCAACGTGACGGTCACGCTGACCACCGTGGCCGACGCCGTCACGGTGCCCTCCAACGCCGTGCAGACGGGGCCGCAGGGACAGTTCCTTTACGTCGTGACGAAGGAACACGCCGCCGAGATGCGGCCGATCACGATCGAGCGGACGCGCGGCAGCGACACGGTCATCGCCTCCGGGGTCGTGCCTGGGGAGACGGTGGTCACCGACGGGCAGCTTCGCCTGACTCCCGGCAGCAAAGTCGCCATCAAGAGCCCGGACGCCGGGCAGAAGGGTCAGTCGTGAGTCCGTCGGACATCTTCATCCGCCGACCCGTCACCACCACGCTGGTGATGCTGGGCATCGCCGTCTTCGGCTGGCTCGCCTACCTGCAACTTCCGGTCAGCGACCTGCCTACGGTGGACTTCCCCACCATCCAGGTCAACGCGTCGCTCCCGGGGGCCAGCCCGGAGACGATGGGCACGAGCGTCGCGCTGCCGCTCGAGAAGCAGTTCTCGACGATCGCCGGCCTGGACTCGATGACCTCGACCAGCGCGATGGGGCGGTCGAACATCACGCTCCAGTTCGCGCTCGACCGCGACATCGACGCCGCGGCGCAGGACGTCCAGTCGATGATTGCCCGCTCACTCGGCTCGCTGCCGCAGGGCATGCCGTCGCCGCCGTCGTTCCAGAAGGTGAACCCCGCCGACCAGGCCGTGCTGCAGCTAGTCATCCGGTCGAAGACTTTCCCGGTCTCCACGCTGACCGAGTACGCCGAGTCGACGCTCGCCCAGCGCATCTCGACGATCAGCGGCGTCGCGCTCGTGCAGGTGCTCGGCCCGGCCCGCTACGCCGTGCGGGTCGACGTCGACCCGAGGCAGCTCGCGGCCAACGCCATCGGCATCGACGAGATAGCCGACGCGATCAACGCCAACAACGCCAACCTGCCGACCGGGGTGATCAACGGGCCCGACCGGATGTTCACGGTGCTCGCGAACGGCCGGCTGCTGAACGCGGCGGCCTATTCCGGAATGATCGTGAGTTACCGGAACGGCAACCCCGTGCAGCTCCGCGAGGTCGCGCACGTGTACGACGGTGTCGAGAACGACCGGTCGTCGTCGTGGTTCGGCAATGCTGCCGGCGGGGCGACCTCACTCGAACGCGCCCTCTACCTGTCGGTCTTCAAACAGCCCGGCACGAACGTCGTCGAGGTCTGTGACGCGATCAAGGCGATGATCCCGAACCT
>CAYNUO010000078.1:0-4446 GCA_964400405.1 uncultured Bifidobacteriaceae bacterium
ACGCCGACGTCGACGGCTCGCACATCCGGACACTGCTGCTGACGTTCTTCTACCGGCAGATGCCGCAACTGGTCGACAAGGGCCACATCTACATCGCGCAGCCACCGCTCTTCCGGGCCAAGCGCGGCCGGGCGGAGACGTACATCAAGGACGAACGCGGACTCGAGCTCTTTCTGATCCGGCGGTCCGTTGAGTCCCGCATCGTCTCGCAGGCTGACGGCACAATCCTTCCGCCCGAAGCTCTGGAGACGTTGCTGCAGAAGACGATCTCGTTCCAGAAACTGCTGCAGGGTGTGACCCGCCGTGGCCATGAAGCGGACATCGTGACGGCGATGCTTGATGCACAGCCGAAGGACAAGACGTTCTTCGAGGACGTCGCAGCACTCGAGGCGCTCGCTTCTCCGCTCAACACACCGGTTCGCACGGTCAGCGTGATCCGCGACGAAGAACACAACGCGTTCATGCTGCAGATTGAGGACCGGTCGCTCGGCTACCCGCGCCGTCTGCAGATGGGCCAGGCCTTCGTGGCGTCCAGCGAATATCGGACCCTGCAAGCAGCAGCGCGCGACGTGCGGCAGGTGAAGTTCCCTGTCACTGTTTCGAGCGCCGCCGCGCAGACAGACGAGGAACCTGAGGTGGCCAGGGACGCCGCGCCGGCCGCGCCAGCGACGCCTGCCCCGAAGAAGGACGGCACCGTCGTGCTGAACGACCTTGATACGTTCGTCGAGTACTTCCTGGAAGCCGGGCGCAAGGGTGTCGCGGTCAATCGCTACAAGGGCCTCGGCGAGATGAATCCAGACACGTTGTGGAACACCACGATGGACCCGGAGAACCGGACGTTGCTCCAGGTGCGCGCCGAAGACCACACCGAAGCCGATCAGATGTTCACGACGCTGATGGGCGACCAGGTCGAGCCACGCCGCAAGTTCATTGAGGACAACGCGCTCGACGTCCGGAACCTCGACGTCTAGGGCCTCATCGATGCTCAGCCAGACTCCGCCTCAGCCTCCGAGCCCGTCTCGGAACCAGGTCAATATCGAAGACGAGATGAAGCGCTCGTACATGGATTACGCGATGAGCGTGATCATTGGACGAGCGCTGCCAGATGTTCGCGACGGCCTCAAGCCGGCGCACCGGCGCGTGCTCTACGGCATGAAGACGATGGGGCTCGCGTCCAATCGCGGCTACCGCAAGTGCGCGAAGATCGTCGGCGAGGTGATGGGCAACTATCATCCGCACGGCGACGCCTCGATCTACGACACGCTGGTCCGCCTGTCCCAGGACTTTAATATGCGGTCGCCGCTGGTGGACGGACAGGGCAACTTCGGTTCCGTCGACGGCGACCCGCCGGCCGCGATGCGGTACACGGAAGCGCGGCTCCAGTCGCTCGGCGACCAGATGATGACGGATCTCGATCAGGAGACCGTCGACTTCATCCCGAATTACGACGAGACCACGGAGGAGCCGACGGTTCTTCCGGCTCCGTTCCCGAACCTGCTCGTCAACGGTTCGACCGGTATCGCCGTTGGTATGGCGACGAACATCCCCCCGCACAACATGGGGGAAGTCATCGACGGCGTCATCTGGGCGATCGAAGCCGGCCTCGACGGCGCGTCGCCGACCGCCGACGAGAAGCGGCGCAAGCTGCTCGAGCTCATCCCGGGTCCCGACTTCCCAACGGGCGGATACATCGTCGGGCGGGAGGGCATTCGCCAGGCGTACCTGACCGGCCGCGGCATGGTCACCATGCGAGCCAAGGCCGAAATCGAGCTCAACAAGAAGGGCGATCGCACGTCGATCGTCATTTCGGCCATTCCGTATCAGGTCAACAAGGCACGGCTCATCGAGCGCATCGCCGAGCTGGTGCGTGAGAAGACGATCGAGGGCATCTCAGACATCCGGGACGAATCGGATCGCGACGGCATGCGGATCGTCGTCGACCTGAAGCGCGGCGAAGTCGGCGAGGTCGTGCTGAACAATCTCTACAAGCACACCGCGCTGCAAGGCACGTTCGGCGTCATCCTGCTGGCGATCGTCGGCGGCCGGCCGAAGGTGCTGACGCTGGTCGAGTTGATCGACACGTTCATCGAATTCCGCCGCGAGGTCGTTCGCCGACGGACGGAGTTCCAGCTCCGGAAGGCTGAAGCACGGGGACACATCCTCGAGGGCCTCAAGATCGCGCTCGACGCCCTCGACGCCGTGATCACGCTGATCCGGTCGGCCAAGAGCCCTGTTGAAGCCCGCGAAGGTCTGATGCGGGAGTTCGGCCTTTCGCAGATCCAGTCCCAGGCGATCCTGGATATGCAGCTGCAGCGGCTGACCGGGCTCGAGCGTCAGAAGATTCTCGACGAGCTCGCAGAGGTACTGCAGACGATCAGCCGCCTCAAGGCGATCCTGTCGAGTGACCGCCTGCTCATGGAGATCATCATCCAGGAGCTGAAGCAGGTCCGTGAGAACTACGCCGATCCGCGCCGCACCGAGATCCTCGCGGCAGAAGGTGACTTCCGGATTGAAGACCTGATCGCCGAGGAGGACATGGCGATCACGGTCAGCCACACGGGATACATCAAGCGGACGGCGCTGACCAGCTACCGGAGCCAGCGGCGCGGCGGCAAGGGCCGCATCGGCATGCGGACGCGCGAGGAGGACTTCGTCAGCCATCTCTTCGTCGCCTCCACGCACGCCTACATCATGATCTTCTCGGATCGCGGCCGGGCGTACTGGTTGAAGGTCCACGAGATCCCCGACGTCGGGCCGGACGGCCGCGGCAAGGCCATCGCGAACCTCGTCGCGATGGAGGCGGGCGAAAAGATCGCCGCGATGATCGCGCTCAAGGAGTTCCCGGAAGACCGGTTCGTCGTGATCGGCACGCGCCAGGGCGTCATCAAGAAGACGCAGCTCTCGGCGTTCAGCAACCCGCGCGCCGCCGGCATCATCGCGGCCGACGTCGACGAGGGCGACGCCGTGATGGCCGTCCAGGTCTCCGACGGCAGCAGCCAGATCTTCATCGGTACCAGGAATGGGATGGCCATCCGGTTCGAGGAGGACGACGTGCGGGCCATGGGCCGGACGGCCGCCGGTGTCCGCGGGATCGCGCTGCGCGATGGCGATTCCGTCGTGGCCATGGAGGTCCTCACGCCCGGTGGTAGCATCCTGACCGTCACCGAGCAGGGGTACGGCAAGCGGACGGATCTCGACGAGTACCGGATTCAGACCCGAGGCGGCTTCGGCACGATCAACATCCAGACGTCGGATAGAAACGGCGTTGTCATCGGCGTCGCGCAGGTGTCGGAAGCGGACGAGTTGATGCTCATCACGCAGCAAGGCAAGACGCTGCGTATGAAGGCCGCTGACATCCGCTCCATCGGGCGGGCCACGCAGGGCGTGCGCCTGATCGACATCGATGGCGAGGACCGCGCGGTCTCCATCGCGCGGCTGCCCGAGCAGGACGAGGACGAGGTCGCCGCGTCCGCCGACGGTGCGGAGGGGACGGAGACCGGTGCACCAGACGCGTCGGGCGATTCAGGCGGCGGTCCGGAAGGCGACCCGCAGACCTAGGCCTGGCCCGGCTCCGGGCTAGGCAGGTTCGAGCTTCGCGTACTTCGCGCGAAGCGTCTTCTGTCCGACGGCCGCGAAGCGGACGACGACCTTCGTGTCGTCCCCGAGTACCTCGACATCGATAACCGTGCCGGTGCCGAAGGTCTGGTGCCGGACACGCATACCTGTCTTGAGACCCGTCGGCGACGACTGATCTTCATCCTCGTACGCGAATGCCCGCGCCGGGCGTTCGCGCCCAGGCTCACGCCACGAGCCCGTGTGGCGGCCACCGCCGCCATTGCCACGATACGAGGACCCGGTGGATCCGATATCGACGAACCGCGACGGCGCCCAGTCCAGCAGCTCCGCGGGAATCTCGTCAAGGAACCGCGACGGCTCCGTCGACTGATACTCGCCGAAGTTTCGCCGCCTGGCGGCCGACGTGACGTACAGCTTCGATTCCGCGCGAGTGATACCGACGTAGCAGAGCCGTCGTTCCTCCTCGAGCTCCGCTTCGTCGTCGGCCGAGCGCGAGTGGGGGAACAGGCCCTCCTCCAGGCCCGCAAGCACGACGACCGGAAACTCAAGGCCCTTCGCGCTATGCAGCGTCATCATCAGGACGCGAGCCTCGCGTGCCCCGGCCTCCTCATCCACGTCGGACAACAGCGACAGTTGATCGACGAACCCGCCGAGCGACGCGTCCGGTGTCCGCGTCTCGTACTCCCGAGCGGCGGAGACCAGCTCAGCCAGGTTCTCAAGCCGCCCCTGCGCCTCCTCGCTCCGCTCGTCGTGGAGTTCCTGAAGGTAGCCGCTCCGTTCCAGCACCAGCCCGAGTACCGTGGACACGGTGGCGCCGGCGCTCTCGGCCTCGACGCTCTCGATGATGTCCTTGAACGCCGAGAGGGCCGT
>CAYNUO010000078.1:4546-7466 GCA_964400405.1 uncultured Bifidobacteriaceae bacterium
CGACCGCGCGATGAACTCCGCCTCGTCCAGATCGTCGGCAGCCCGATAGCCGACGATGAGGTCACCACCCTTGCGATCCGTGAAGAGCCGTTTCTCCTTGCGGTTCCTGTTGCGGGAAATGACCGCCGACGCGGCGTCGAGAATGACCTGGGTGGACCGATAGTTCTGCTCCAGCTTCACCACGGTCGCGTCGGGAAATGTGTGCTCGAAGTCGAGAATGTTCCTGAGGTCAGCCCCGCGCCATTTGTAAATGGACTGGTCCGGGTCGCCAACGACGCACAGGTTCCGATGCCGGGACGCCAGGTGCTCAATCAGCAGGAACTGAGGCCGGTTCGTGTCCTGATACTCGTCGACCATCACGTACCGGAAGCGCGAGGCATAGCGATCCCGGACAGCCGGGACCTTCTCGAAGAGCTCGACCGTCTTCAACAGCAGGTCGTCGAAATCGAGTGCACGGGCCTCCCGCAACGTCTCGGCGTAGAGCGCGGTCACCTTTGCCATCAGCTTCTCGCGGGGGTTCCAGTCGCCATCGGCACCAGGCTCGGACGTCTCCATCCGGTTCTTGGCATGGCTGATCCGGCTGAGCGCCATCCGCGCCGGCATGGAGTCCTCGTCCGCGCCCAGCGATTTCAGCGCCTGCTTCACGACCGCCAGCTGGTCCGCGCTGTCGTAAATGACGAAGTCGCGTGACAGGCCGAGGTGGGTCGCCTCCCGGCGCAGCAACCGCGCACAGAGCGAGTGGAACGTGGAGATCCACATGCCGCGGCAGTCGGTCTTCAGCAACGCCTCGACGCGCGTCCGCATCTCCTCGGCGGCCTTGTTCGTGAAAGTGACCGCGAGGACGCCATCAAGAGGAGCGAGGCCCTCCTGGACGAGATAGGCGATGCGGTGGGCAATGACCCTGGTCTTGCCCGAGCCAGCACCCGCGATGATGAGCAACGCCCCGTCCGTCTGCTCGACGGCCGCGCGTTGCGCTGGATTCAGTGTCGCCGTGAGGTCCAAACGACCTACTCGACCGTGACGCTCTTGGCGAGGTTCCTCGGCTGGTCGACGTCGCACCCCCGCCGGACAGCGATGTGATACGCCAGCAGCTGCAGCGGGATCGTCGCCAGCACGGGCGTGATGAGGTCGCCGGCATCCGGCACCTGGATCTCGACGTCGCGTGCGGGGTCCAGGGACGCAGCCATGCGCCGCTCGCCCTTCGACGTGACGGCGATCACGGACCCGCCGCGCGCCTTGGCCTCCTGCACGTTGCCGAGCATCTTCTCGAAGACGTGATTCCTCGGCGCAATGGCGACGACCGGCATCTGCTCGTCGATCAGCGCGATTGGCCCGTGCTTCATCTCGCCGGCGGGGTACCCCTCGGCGTGGATGTACGAGATCTCCTTGAGCTTCAACGCGCCTTCGAGGGCGATCGGATAGTGAATCCCCCGGCCGAGAAACAGGAAGTCGGTCCGGTTGGCAAACCGCTCAGCGACCTTCTCGACGGCACCGGACACCTTCAGCGTCTCCTCGAGCAGATGCGGAAGGCCCATCAGCGCCTCGAGATGTGGCTGCAGGGCAGTCGGAGACAGCGCACCCTTTTCCTGCGCCAGGAAGAGCGCGAGGAGCTGCAGCGCCACGAGTTGCGAGGTAAACGCCTTGGTCGACGCCACGCCAATCTCCGGACCGGCGTGCGTGTAGAGCGTGCCCTGTGCCTCGCGCGTCGCCATGCTGCCGACGACGTTGCAGATCGCAACGCTGAACGCGCCCTTCCGCCTGGCCTCACGCAGCGCGGCCAGCGTGTCGGCCGTCTCGCCGGACTGCGTGATGGCGATGACGAGCGTGCCTGGCAGCACGACCGGCTCGCGGTAGCGGTACTCCGACCCGTAGTCGACCTCGACCGGCAGGCCGGCGAGCGTCTCGATCAGGTACTTGCCCACCAGACCGGCATGCCATGACGTGCCACAGGCGAGGATCGTGACGCGCTGGATGCCGGCCAGGATGTCCGGCGTCAGGTTCAACTCATCAAGGAATACTCGCCGGCTCTCGAGCGAGATGCGCCCGAGCACTGTGTCGCGGACGGCGGTCGGCTGCTCGTGGATCTCCTTGAGCATGAAGTGGCGGTGGCCGCCCTTCTCTGCCATGAGCGGATCCCACGAGATGCGCTGCGGGATCTTCTCGATCGGCTTCCCGGAGAAATCCGAGAACGCAACGCCCGCCTTCGTGATGACCGCCATCTCGCCGTCGTCCATGAACACGAGGTTGCGGGTGTGGCTCAGCACCGCGGGAATATCAGACGCGACGAAGTACTCGCCGTCCCCGATCCCGACGACGATCGGCGGCCCGCTGCGCGCCGCGACGATCGTGTCCTGATCATCTGCCGACACGAGCACCACGGCGAACATGCCCCTCAGAAGCGCGAGCGCACGACGCACCGCTGCCGGCAGGCCGTCTCCGCGCGTCTCCCGCTCGACCAGATGGGCGACGACCTCGGTATCCGTCTGCGTCGTGAACGTGTGGCCGGCCGCCTGCAGCTCGGCCTTCAGTTCCAGGTAGTTCTCGATGATGCCGTTGTGGACGACGACGATCCGGCCCGAGCAATCACGATGCGGATGGGCGTTCTCCTCGGTCGGCCGGCCGTGTGTCGCCCACCGGGTATGCCCAATGCCAAACGCACCGCTGACGGGGTCGTTCTGGAGCGCCGTTTCAAGGTTCGAGAGCTTGCCGGCCGACCGCCGCAGCTCGATACCGGACGGCCCAACCAGCGCCACGCCGGCGGAGTCGTATCCGCGGTACTCCATCCGGCGAAGCCCGTCGATCAGCACCGGCAGCACGGGCTTGGCGCCGACGTATCCAATGATTCCGCACATCTGGAGGCTCAGTCCTTCCGGGGCCGTCGCGCGGCCCAACCCTCGATATTGCGCTGCCGCTCCCGGGC
>CAYNUO010000078.1:7566-13935 GCA_964400405.1 uncultured Bifidobacteriaceae bacterium
GGACGCCGATGCTCGAACCGGGCCTGATGTGCGCGAATGGCCCGACCGCGGCGTCGTCGCCGACGGTCGAGTCCGTCAGCACGCAGAAGTTGTTCACGGTCACGCGGTCGCCGAGCGTTGCATTCCGCATGCGGACGTATGCGTGAATCTCACAGGCCTCGCCGATGTGTGTCGACCCTTCGAGCACCACACCCGGATGCAGCACCGTATCCGGACCCACCGTCACGTCCGCGTCCACGTACGTGCTGGCGGGGTCCACGATGGTCACACCCGCCGCCATGAGCTCTTCGTTCTTCCGCTGTCGCATGACGCCACCCGCCTCTGCCAGCTCACTCCGGCTGTTGATCCCCTGAATCGACGCCGCGTCGCCGGCCGTCGCCGTCGCCACCGTCAGCCCTCGCTTCCGGAAGATCTTCACCAGGTCCGGGAGGTAGTACTCCCCCTGGTTGTTGTTTGCTGCGATCTCGCCGAGGGCCTGCCACACCAGGGGCATCTGAAACGCGTAGATCCCGGAGTTGATCTCCCGGATTTCCCGCTGCGCCGGACTGGCGTCCCGTTCTTCCACAATCGCCGCGATCGCTCCGTCCGTGCGCACGACGCGGCCGTAACCGAACGGCTGGTCCACCTCGGCCGTCAGCACAGTTGCCGCGGCTCCTGCCGCTTCGTGCACCTGCAGAAGTGACTGCAGATCGTGTTCTTTCAGCAGCGGAACGTCGCCGGACAGCAACAACAGCGTTCCCGACTCGCCCTCCAGACCCGCCTCTGCTTGACGTAGAGCATGGGCCGTTCCAAGTTGCTCGGCCTGAAGTGCCACCCGATGGCCGCGAGCCCGGACGACAGCGCCAACTCTTTCTGCTTTATGACCTACAACGACCGTCACCGAGCCTGGGCAAAGAGCGCCAGCCGTCGACAGAACCCAGTCAAGAAGCGACCGGCCCGAGATCTCGTGAAGCACCTTTGGAAGACCGGACTTCATCCTGGTGCCCTGCCCGGCTGCCAAGACCACCACATGAAGCCTAGGCTGTTCTTTTCTGTTATTCACCAGATTTCGACGCCTCTTGCAGGGCCTCTTCCACCAGGGTGTACATCTCCCGGGTCGAAACACCGTGCTGCTTCGCAAGTTCAGCCACAGCGTCCCGCCGCCTGAACCCAGAATGTTCTGTTAATTCACCAAATTCACGGGCTATAACCGCGAGATCGACCGGCGACGGCATCAGAGGCTTGTCGACAGCAGGACCCACCACGAGCGTAAACTCGCCGATCGGGTTTACTCCACGGGCCGAGACGTCTGCCAACTGGCCCTCAGTGACCTCCTGGTGCATCTTCGTCAGCTCACGAGCCACAACAATCTGTCTATTGCCAAAATACTTATAAATATCTATTAAACAGCTATTTACTCGATCTGGAGACTCGAACATCACGACGCTTCCAGACCATCGTGCCAGCTCGCTGAAGTCAGTCCGCCTCTCGACGGACGTTTTTGGGGCGAATCCAATAAACATGACGCGATCCGCGCGAACTCCAGCGATTGCCAAAACTGTTGTCAACGCGCTGGGCCCCGGAATCACGTCCACCGGCACTCCGGCCTTTCGCGCAGCGGCCACGAGTTCCGTCCCCGGGTCGGAGATGCAGGGCATTCCGGCATCGCTGACGAGCGCTACGTTCTCTCCAGCCTCGAGGCGGGCCAGCAGCTTCGGAAGCTCGCCGTGGGCGCTGTGAGCGTGAAAACTGACGAGCGGCGTCGTGATGCCGTAGTGAACGAGCAACTTTCGCGAACGGCGGGTGTCCTCCGCCGCCACAACGGACACGCTGCCGAGAACCCGGAGGGCTCGCGCTGAGACATCCTCGAGGTTGCCGATCGGCGTGGCCACGACATAGAGCGTGCCGGGCATCGAAGGCTTTCCATAATGTACCATTGCAAGGTTGCGCCCCTGTCGAACTGCGGGGACCTCGGCTCACCGGCCGTTGAAGGAGATTCAGTCGTCCAGGCATGCATCCGTCGGAGCCATTCCCGCACTTCGTTGACGATGTCCTCGCGTTTCTCTACGAGGCCTTTCCGGGCCGCGCGAGTCTCGACGGCATCCACCTGCACGACGACCTGCTCGAAGACCTGAGCCGGCAGGGCGTCGACACCCACGCACGCACGCTGGCTGGGTTCAGCCGCCGCCTTGGCCAGATCGACCGGCAGGCGCTGGCAGAACCGGAGCAGATCGACCACCGCATCATGGCCGCCGCGCTTGAGGCGCTGATCTTCGATCTGGAGCGCGTCCGCAGCTGGGAGCGGAGTCCGGTCGCCTACGCCGAAATCCTCGGTCAGGCGCTGGCCGCCCCCACTTATCTGGCGTACGCACCCGAGGCCGACCGCGCGAGGCGGCTGGTTTCGCGGCTTCGCCAGGTCCCGCGCTTCGCCAAGGCGTGCGAAGACAACGTCAGGGAGCCGGCGGGCATCATCGTGAAGCTCGGCCTGGAAGCCTGGCGGGGTCTCCGGACGTTCCTCGAGCGCGACCTCCCCCGCGGTTTCTCCCGTCTCGACGACCTCCACGTCCTCGGTGACCTCGCCGACGCCTCGCAGGAAGCCATCGAGGCCGTCGCCCGCGGGATCGACCACTTCGAGAAGGACGTCGCGCCGAAGGCCCGTGCCTCCTTCCGGCTCGGGACGGACGTCATCGAGCACCACCTCCGCTCCGGTCAGGGCATCGGCACCGGCGCCGAACGCGTGCTGGAGCTGGGCCTTCGCTGGCTCTCCGAGGCCCAGGAAGAGTTCCGGCAGACGGCTGCCCAGATTGAGAAGGGTGAGCCCGTCGACGTCTGGCGGGCCGTCAAAGCTCGCCTGCTGCGCGAACGCGGACCACTGGACGGCGCGCGGGAAACGCTCGACGAGCTCGGCGGTTATCTGAACAAGCAGACGGTCGTCGGCACGACCGAGGCCGAACCGCCGCTCCTGGCGCCCGCGCCGGATTTCGACCGCTGGCAGCAGGCCACGCTGTGGGCGGCGGGTCCGTTCGAGCCCCGGCCCGTCCGGCCACGCCTCGCCTTCGTGACTGCCGACGCCTCGTGGGCGGACGACCGGCGCCGCGAGCACCACCTCGATCTGAACGACGCCACGCGCCGGATTCTTCTGGCCCGCGAAACCAGTCCAGGCCGTCTCACGCAGCTCGGCGCGCTGCGCGACGTCGAATCCAAGGTCCGGAAGTCCGCGTTCTTCGTGTCACGGTCCTTCCAGGACGGGTGGGCGCACTACGCCCAGCGCGCCCTCCTCGACAGCGGTTTTCGCCGCGGCGACGCCGAACTGCGGCTCGCGCAGATCGCGGAAACGCTGGTCTCGCTGTCCCGGCTCGTCGTCGCGGTCCGCCTCCACGCCGATGACATGTCGGTCGAGCAGGGCGTGCGCTTCTTCAAGGACGAAGCGTATCTGGAGGACACGACCGCGCGCCGCGAGGCCGAGCGGGGCGTCTTCGACCCAGGCTACATGTTCCAGGCGCTCGGGCATCGCCTGCTGCTGCGTCTGCGCCACGACTACAACGAGCACCAGTCGACCAACCCGTCCGCCCGGGCGTTCCACGACGCGCTGCTGGCGCAGGGCGGCGTGCCGATCTGGGCCCACCGGCAGCTGCTGCTGAAAGACCGGGAAACCGTTACGCTGGACTGAGGTCCGCCATGCCGCTCTACGAGTACGAGTGCGACGCCTGCGGGCGCCGCTTCGAGCAGATTCAGAAGTTCTCCGACGCCCCGCTGGAGGTGTGCGCCGAGTGCGGCAAGGGGCCCATCCGCCGGCTGCTCTCATCGCCCGCCATTCAGTTCAAGGGCGCGGGCTGGTATGTGACGGATTACGCGAAGAGCGGGGCGAAGAAGGACGGCCCGACGGCCGGCAAAACCGAGAGCAGCTCGTCAGATAGCGCTCCGGCCGCCGCCTCCAGGACCGAGACCGCGCCGCAGACAAGCACCGCCGCGAAGTCCGACGCCGCCCCGAAGGCCGAGTCGAAGTAACGACCGCCGCCCGCGCGCCGCGCTACGCGCGCCGCAGATCGTCCAGATAGCGCCGGAACGCGTCAGCCAGGTCCGGCCGCTTGAGCGCGAAGTAGACCACCGCTTTCAGGAAGCCGAGCTTGTTGCCGGTGTCGTGCCGGACGCCATCGATCTCGCACGCGTAGAGCGGGCGCTCACGCAGCAGCCGCCGCAACCCGTTCGTGAGCTGAATCTCGCCCGTGATGTCGCCCGCCGTGGCCTCCAGCGCCGGGAAGATGTCCGGGGTCAGGATGTAGCGCCCGATGATCGCCAGATTCGAAGGCGCCTGGTCCCTCGGAGGCTTCTCCACGAGGTCGGTGATCCGGTGCACCCGTGGTCCGAACTCCGGCGCCGGCTCCACCGCCACGATGCCGTAGCTCGACACGTCGAGCTCGGGCACACGCTCCACTGCGATGACTGGATGCTGAACGCGGTCGAACACGTCGATCATCTGCTTCAGCGCGGGCGGTTGCGCATCGATGACGTCGTCTCCGAGGATGACGGCGAACGGCTCGTTCTGGCAGAACTCCTTTGCGACCAGCACCGCGTGACCAAGTCCGAGGGGTTCACCCTGGCGCACGTAGGCCACCTTGATGAGGCGCGTGATGTTCCGCACCTCCTCGAGTTGCGCGGTCTTGCCGCGCTGCTCCAGGAAGTTCTCGAGCTCGAGCGCGACGTCGAAGTGATCCTCGATCGCGTTCTTGCCGCGACCCGTCACGATGACGATATTCTCGACGCCGGACTGCACCGCTTCCTCGACGCCGTACTGAATCACGGGCTTGTCGACGAGGACGAGCATCTCCTTCGGTTGCGCCTTGGTTGCCGGCAGAAACCGCGTACCGAGGCCCGCCGCCGGGAACACCGCCTTCCGAATCGACCCACCCATACGGGGCATCGTAACAGAGTAGGATCACAGTGTGATTGACCCGATTTACCTGAGGGATGACGTCGAATCGCTTCGTCAGGCGCTCGCAAATCGTGGCAGCGACCTGGTCACCGAACTGGACGCCATCGTCGCCCTTGAAGCAGAGCGCCGCCGCCTCCTGCCCGAGCTGGAGAATCTCAAGCGGGAGCAGAACGCGGCCGCTGAAGAGGTCGCGAAGGCGAAGCGGCAGGGACTGGATACGACCGCGATCCAGGAGGCCAACAAGGCCCGCGCCGGTCGAGTCAAAGAGCTGACCGCGCAGCTCGACGACGTGGAGTCCCGCCGCCACGCGAGCCTGCTAATCATCCCGAACCTGCCGCACGCCTCCGTGCCCGTGGGCCGCAGCGCGGATGAGAACACCGAGGTCCGCCGTGTCGGAACCCCGCGCGCCTTCACGTTCGCACCGCAGGCGCACTGGGATCTCGGACCCGCGCTCGGCATCATCGATTTCGAGCGTGGCACCAAGGTCGCCGGCGCGCGTTTCACGGTGCTCATGGGCGCCGGGGCGAGGCTGGCCCGCGCGCTCATCAACTTCATGCTGCACGTGCATACGACCGAGCACGGGTACACCGAAGTCGAGCCGCCGTTCATGGTGAACAGTGCGTCGCTCCTCGGCACGGGCAACCTGCCGAAGTTCGAAGCGGACCTGTTCAAGATCGCCGGCGAGTGGGACCTCTATCTGGTGCCGACAGCCGAAGTGCCGCTGACCAACCTGCACCGCGGCGAGATCCTGGACGGCCGTCAGCTGCCGATCCGGTACACCGCGTACACGCCGTGCTTCCGCAGCGAGGCCGGTTCCTACGGCGCCGACGTGCGGGGACTCATCCGGCAGCACCAGTTCGACAAGGTCGAACTGATGGTCTTCACAACGGCCGAGGAGTCCTACGCCGAGCACGAGCGGCTGACGGCCAACGCGGAGACGATCCTTCAGCGGCTCGAACTGCCGTACCGCACGATGCTTCTGTGCAGCGGCGACATGGGCTTCGCGTCAGCGAAGACGTATGACCTCGAAGTGTGGCTGCCGAGCCAGGGGCACTACCGCGAGATCTCGTCCTGCAGCAACACCGAGGCATTCCAGGCCCGGAGGGCGAACATCAAGTACCGGCCGGACGGCACGGGCAAGCCGGAGTTCGCGCACACGCTCAACGGCTCAGGCCTGGCAGTGGGGCGGACACTGATCGCGATTCTGGAGAACTACCAGCAGGCCGACGGCTCGGTGGTCGTGCCGGAGGCACTGCGCCCGTTCATGGGTGGTGTCGAGGTGATTACGAAGGCCTGACGCTTGACGCCGCCCGCCAGGGCGGCTGCAATACCGTGGCACCCGCCGGGTGTCACGCCGCGGAGAGGTGGCTGAGCGGTCGATAGCGGCGGTCTTGAAAACCGTTGAGCCTGAAAGGGCTCCGGGGGTTCGAATCCCTCCCTCTCCGCCAACCTCGCTG
>CAYNUO010000079.1:0-8094 GCA_964400405.1 uncultured Bifidobacteriaceae bacterium
CGGTAGAAGAACGTCAGCAGCAGTGTCCGGATGTGCGAGCCGTCGACGTCGGCGTCGGTCATGATGATGACGCGGTGATACCGGAGCTTGCTGAGGTCGAAGTCCTCGGTGCCGATGCCGCAACCGAGGGCCGCGATCATCGTCTTGATTTCGTCGCTGCCCAGCATCTTGTCGAACCGGGCCTTCTCGACGTTCAGGATCTTGCCCTTGATCGGGAGGATCGCCTGGAACTTGCGGTCGCGGCCCTGTTTGGCCGAGCCGCCGGCTGACTCACCTTCCACGATGTAGATCTCGCAGGCTGCGGGGTCACGCTCCTGGCAGTCGGCCAGCTTGCCCGGGAGGCTGCTGCCGTCCAGCGCGCCCTTGCGACGGACCAGGTCGCGTGCCTTCCGCGCGGCCTCGCGCGCCCGGGCGGCGTCCGCTGCCTTGCCGATGACCCGTCTGGCGACGGCCGGGGTCTCCTCGAGGAACTGCGAGAGCTTGTCGTTGACGATCGCCTCGACGATGCCCTTGACCTCGGTGTTGCCCAGCTTCGTCTTCGTCTGGCCTTCGAACTGCGGCTGCGGAATCTTGACGCTGATGACCGCCGTCAGGCCTTCGCGGATGTCGTCGCCGCCGATGTTGGCGTCCTTGAGGTCCTTGACCAGGTTGTTCTTGGTTGCGTACGCGTTGATGGTTCGCGTCAGAGCGGCGCGGAAACCGGATAGGTGTGTCCCGCCCTCGTGGGTGTTGATGTTGTTGGCGAACGAGAACACGAGCTCGGTGTAGCCGTCGTGCCACTGCAGTGCGATCTCGGCATCGATGCCGTCCTTCACGCCGCGCATGAAGATGGCCTTGTCGTTGACGAGTGTCTTGTTCTTATTGAGATGTTCAACGAACGACACGATGCCGCCGTCGTACTGGAAGCGATGGCTCTTGCCGTCGCGCTCGTCGTCCAGTGTGATGAGGATGCCCGCGTTCAGGAACGCGAGCTCGCGCAGCCGCTGGGCGAGCACGTCGAAGCTGTATTCGGTGGTTTCGAAGATGGTGGAGTCTGGCAGGAACGTGACGCTCGTGCCGCGACGCTGCGTGGTGCCGGTCACGACCAGGTCGGCCACCGGCTTGCCGCGCTCAAAGGTCTGCTGGTAAACCTGACCGTTGCGCCAGATCTCGAGGTCGAGACGTTCCGAGAGCGCGTTGACGACCGAGACGCCGACGCCGTGCAACCCGCCGGACACTTTGTAGCTGTCGTTGTCGAACTTGCCGCCGGCGTGGAGGACCGTGAGTACGACCTCCGCGGCGGACTTGCCGCTTTCGTGACGGTCAACGGGAATACCGCGACCGTTGTCGACCACCGTGATTGAGTTGTCGACGTGGATCGTGACGTTCACTTCGGAGGCGTGACCGGCCAGGGCTTCGTCGATCGAGTTGTCCACGATCTCGTAGACAAGGTGGTGAAGACCGAGGGGGCCCGTGGAGCCGATGTACATGGCCGGCCGTTTCCGGACGGCTTCCAGACCTTCGAGAACCTTGATTTTGTCGGCGCCGTAGTCGTCCTGACCTGGCGCCGGTGGTGCGGTGTGTTCCTGTGACGGCAACTGCTGATCGGCGTCGTTCACGTGGTGTCCTAGATACGCATCGGCATGATGACGTACGTGTAGTTGTACCCATCCGCAGCGACGGGTCTCATGACGGCCTGGCTGACTTCATCCTTGAGCGCCAGAGAGACAACGTCCGTCTCGACCACGTTCAGGAAATCGAGGACGTACTGCGCGTTGAAGGAGATCGTGAGCGGGCCGCCGGTGTAATCCACGACGATCTGTTCGCGGGCTTCACCAAACTCGGAGCTGCTGGACGTGACGTCGACAGAGCCCTTGTTCACTTCGAACTTGACCGCGCGCGAGCGTTCGTTCGAGAGGAGGGCTACACGCTTCACGGCATTCGTGAGCCGGTCGCGGTCGAACTCGAGGATCTTGTCGTTGCCCTTCGGAATCACGCGCTCGTAGGCCGGGAACTGGCCGTCGATCATTCGCGACACGAGAGTGCGGCCACCGAGCTCGAAGAAGAGGTGATTCTCTCCGGACTCGAAGGAGACATCGCCGTCGATCTCGGAAAGCAGCTTGCCGAGTTCGGTCATCGTCTTCTTCGGCAGGATCACGCCGGACTCAGCCTTGAGGCCGGTTTGTGCCGTCACCTCGACGTGGGCGAGCCGATGGCCATCTGTCGCAACGAGTGTCAGCGAGCCGGGTTTGAGAATGAACTTGGCGCCGTTCAGGAAGTAGCGCGTGTCCTCACCGGTAATCGCGAACTGCGTCTTCGCGACCATCTGCTTCAGTCCGGCATGCGGCAGCGTGGCGATCTGTTTCCGCGGAGGTGCCGGCAGCGCGGGAAAGTCGTCCTTGGGCAGCGTCTGAATCTTGGAGTCGAAGCGGTCCGCGGAGACACGGACCGACCCTTTTTCTTCGACGATGCGGATGTCCGTGTCCGGCAGCGCACGAACGATCTCGTAGAGCTTCTTCGCCGGAACGGTCAGCGTCCCTGCTTTCGAGACGACGCCTTCGCACTTGCTGCTGAGGGCAACTTCGAGGTCTGTTGCAAGCAGACGCAACTCGGAAGTGGTGGCCTCGAACAGGACGTTGGCGAGGATAGGGATGGTGTTCTTACGTTCGACGATCCCCTGGAACAACTGAAGTTCTCGAAGGAGATCGGTTTTCCTGACCACCAGTTCCATGGGGGCACCACCAAGTCGCGGAGGCTAGGCGCGACGCCGCTGATCGTTGATGTAGATACGAAGAAAGTAGAGAGGGAATTATATAGAAGATAAAGGCCTGATTGAAAGAGAGAAGTTCTGCCGGAAACCCTTTCGTTCCAATATTTTAGCGTGTTGAAAACCGAAGGAAGGCCTGCGGAAAAGCGGGGGGTGTTTGTGGACGAGTCCGGCGGCTGGACCAGGGAGGCGGAGTTGAAGCCCGTCTGTGGAGCGGAAGGGTGTGAATCCTGTGGAAACTAGCGGAAGGATTCGAGAAATCCGGAGATCAGGGTGTTGAAATCCGCGTCGGTCTTGCGCAGTTCCTCGACCTTCTTCAGGGAGTGAATCACGGTCGAGTGATGCTTGCCGCCGAAGCTGCGTCCGATCTCGGGAAGCGATGCGGCCGTCAGCGCCTTGCAGAGATACATCGCCACCTGGCGGGGCAGCGCGACGGACTTCGCGTTGTTCCGGGACTTCAAATCGCCAGTCTTTAACTGGTAGTGCTCCGTGACAAAGCGCTGGATGCTTTCGATGGAAACAACAGCATCGGCCTGTTCGGAGGACCCCCGAAGCACGTGCCGGGCGAGGTCCAGGGAGAGCATCTGGCCGGTCAGTGAGGCATACGCGACAAGTTTGATAAGTGAGCCCTCGAGTTCCCGGATGTTCGACTTGATGCGGCCGGCGATGAACATAGCCACGTCATTCGGCAGGGGCACGGACTCCGAGTCGGCCTTCCTCTTGAGGATGGCGACGCGGGTCTCAAGATCCGCGGGCTGAATATCGGTCGTCAAACCCCACTCAAACCGGGAGCGCAGCCGTTCTTCAAGGGCAGGAATCTCGTTTGGAGGTCGATCGCTGCTGAGGACGATCTGCTTCTGAGCGTCGTAGAGCGCGTTGAACGTGTGAAAGAACTCGGTCTGTGTGCCTTCCTTGCCGGAGACGAACTGGATGTCGTCCACCAGCAACACATCGACCGACCGATAGCGTTCACGGAAGTCGAGGATGCGCTCGTACCGCAGCGCGTTGATCATCTCGTTCATGAACCGTTCCGACGAGATGTAGGTCAGCCTGAGGCCACGGCCATTGCGCAGCACATGGTGCCCGATGGCGTGCATCAGGTGTGTCTTGCCAAGGCCGACGCCACCATAGATGAAGAGCGGGTTGTAGGACCGCGACGGCGACTCCGCCACAGCTCGGGCGGCAGCGTGGGCGAACTGGTTCGACGGACCGACGATGAACGTGTCGAAGGTGTAGCGGGGGTTGAGGCCGGTCGCTTCCGCGCCAGGCGCCACAAAGACCGGATCAACTTCCTCGGGAAGCTCGGGGTTCAGAGGCTCTGCGCGCTCCGCCTGTGCGAGTTGGGCCTCGGTCAGAAACGAGATGGCGGCGTCCGTGCGGCCGACGTCCTGGAGCGCTTCCAGCAGCACCGCTGAGTAGTGCTTGGTCAGCCAGTCCTTCACCAGGGCATCGGGAACCCGGACCGTGACGACCGTGCCGGTGTCCGACACGAACACCGTCGGCTTGAACCAGGTGTAGAAGCTGTGCCGGTTGACCTTGGTCTCGATTCTCGCGAGGATCGCGTCCCAAACCGTGGCAGTCACGTGCTGTTTTCCTCAGGAAAAATCGATTTTCACAGATTTTTCCACATATGTGGAAAACTTGGGTGGGAAACCAAAAGTGCGGGCGGCCCGCCGCAGGTCACGGTTGCGGAGCAACCGGGGTTGACGATACCACATCCCGCCGATTGACACCCCTCCGCCGAGACACCTAGGATAGGGGTTTCCTCGGCAGTCATTGAGGCCGGGCATAGGTGACTCATGAAGGGTAAGAGAACGTATCAGCCGAACACGCGGCGTCGCGCGAAGGCGCACGGGTTCCGCGTCAGGATGGCCACGAAGAACGGCCGGATCGTACTTGCGCGCCGCCGGGCCAAGGGTCGGAAGCGGCTGACGGTTTCGGACGAGGGCTAGACCCCGGGCGAGGTACCGGTCCGAATGCGTGGTGCGGGCCGGCTTCGCCGCCGGGCGGAGTTCGAGCAGGTTTATTCGGGCGGTACCCGGTTTCACGGCCGCTTCATGACCGTGATCTCGATGAAGACCACAGCGGTGTTCGCCAGGGTCGGCATAGCGGCGTCCCGGAAAGTCGGGAATGCCGTCGTCAGGAATCGGCTCAAGAGGGTGGCGCGTGAGTTGTTCAGATTGAACAACCCCTCTTGCGGCATCGACATCGTGATCGTGCCGAAAGCACAGATGGCGCGCGCCCCTTTTGATCGCCTGGAAGCCGAGTTCCGGCGTGGCGTGACGCCGCATGGATCACAACAACCCCCAAAATCCAGCGGCCCGCGCGGCCATCGCCCTGCTTAGGGCCTACAAGCTACTGATCTCGCCATTTTTCACCGGCAGCTGCCGGTTCTATCCGTCCTGCTCGGACTACGCGCGCGAAGCGATCGAGACGCACGGTGTGGGCCGCGGATTCATCCTGGCCGCGCGGCGGCTTGCGCGCTGTCACCCCCTGGGAAGCCACGGGTACGACCCCGTGGAGCCCGCGTCGCGGACTCACTCTTAGCACCTTATGGAACGCCGAACGCTGCTCGCTGTACTCCTCGCCTTTGTGGTGCTGTACGTCTATCAGACGTATGTGGCGCCGCCGTCGCCGCCAGCCGCGCGGCAGACCGTAGAGACCCCGCAGGGCAACGCGGCACCGCCGGCCGCTGCCGCGACCCCGGTCGAAGCGCTGCCTGACACCACAACCGGAGCGACCGCCGAAGAAGAAATCGTGCTCGAGAACGCAACCGTGAAGGCGGTTTTCACGAATCGCGGTGGGCGTCTGAAGAGCTGGATCCTGAAGGAGTACACCGACCACGCCGGCGCGCCGGTTGATCTCGTCGCGCGTGACCTTCCAGCCGGGCAGCCGCAGCCGCTCGCGCTCGAGACGGATGATGCGACGACGACGCGTGTTCTCAATCAGGCGTTTTACAGCAGCCAGGTCGACCGGTCTGCGAATCGTGTCGTGTTCTCGATGGCGGACGCCTCGGGCCTGAGTGCACGTAAGGAGTTCCAGCTCGAGCCGGCCAATTTTCTGCTGCTGACAACGATCAATGTCGAACGCGCCGGCACGAGAGTTCCGGCCGGTCTGGTCTGGGGCCCAGGCCTCGGCGACCTCGGCGCGACGACCGGTGGCGGCTTCTTCTCGCGCGACGTTTCACGCGCACCGGAAGCGCTGGTTCACGCAGGGACCGAAGTCGAACGAATCTCGTATGCCGACGTCACCGAGGCGACGACGACCCGAGAAGGCGCGTTCCGGATCGCCGCTGTCGATGATCACTACTTCATCGCCGCGGCCGTCGGGTCAGGTCAGGGCAAGGCCACCTTCACGGGCTTCTCGCATGAGGTGCCAGGGACCGAGGGCCGGCAGCGTCAGCTGGTGACGATGCAGTTGCGCCCACAGGACCCGACGAAGGCCGTGAAGTTCTACATCGGACCGAAGGCGTTCGACATCATGAAGGCGGTCGACCCGGAGTTCGTTCGGGCGATCAACTGGGGCTTCTGGTCCTGGCTGGCCGTTCCCTTCCTGGGCGTCCTGAAGTGGATCTACGGTTACTGCGGGAACTGGGGCTGGGCGATCATCCTGCTGACGGTGTTGATGAACATCGTCATCTTCCCGCTGCGGCACAAGACGGCGGTCTCGATGCGGAAGATGCAGGAGATTCAGCCGCAGATGAAGGCGATTCAGGACCGTTACGCCGGGCTGAAGGCGACCGATCCTGCGCGCCAGAAGATGAACACCGAGATCATGGCGCTCTACAAGGAAAAGGGCGCCAATCCGGTCAGTGGGTGCGTGCCGACACTGCTGACCTTCCCGCTGCTCTTCGCGTTCTACGCGCTGCTCTCCGAAGCCATCGAGCTGCGCAACGCACCATTCGCGTTCTGGATTCGCGACCTGTCGGTGCACGACCCGTATTTCGTGACGCCGGTGCTGATGGGCGTGTCGATGCTGTGGCAGCAGTGGCTGACGCCGGCGACGGGCGACCCCGTCCAGCGCCGGATGATGATGTTCATGCCGGTGCTGTTCGTCGGCATGTTCCTGACACTGCCGAGCGGCCTGGCGATTTACTACTTCGTGAATACGATCTGGGGTATCGGGCAGCAGTACTTCACCAACTGGCTGCTCGGGCCGCCGGTCGTGCAGGCACCCCGTCCCGCGGCCGAGCGACGGGTCAAGTCGGCCGGTTCTGGCCGGACGGAAGGCGTGGAGCGCAAATCGTGACACTACCAGCTGAGTTGAGCGGTGAGATCGTCTCGTTCGTCCAGTCCGTCGTCGGTGCGATGGGGCTGGACCTGAAGGCGGCGTCGAACGTCGACGACGAGGGCCTGAAGATCAACCTCGAGGGCGAGGACGGCGGCGTCCTGATCCGTCGAAGCGGCGAGGGTCTGCAGGCGCTGCAGCATCTTCTTGCGACGGCATTTCGCCGGCAGCTGGGCGATGACTATCGCGTCGTCGTCGACTGCATGGGCTTCCGGCAGGAGAAGGACGCCGAACTCAAGCAGATGGCCCGCTTCACGGCGGAGAGGGCGCTGACGACCGGAGCCGCCCAGGAGCTCGGTCCGCTCAACCCCTACGAACGACGGCTGGTGCATCTGACCGTGGCCGAGATTCAGGGCGTGGCGTCCGAGAGTATCGGCGACGCGTTTCTGAAGACGGTCATCATCTCGGCGCGCAGCTAGCGCGCCTCTCCCGCCCCGCGGGACGAAACTGTGTTTTCGACGACGGACACCATCGTGGCCGTGGCGACGCCAAGGGGCAGGGGCGCCATCGGGATGGTGCGCCTGAGTGGCGCCGCAAGCGCAGCCATCGTCGCCCACCTCACGCGCCGGACTCGCCCGCTCACCCCACGCGTCGCCCGCCTCTGTCGTATCCCGGGACTCGACGAGGTTGTCGTCACCTATTTTCGGGGGCCGGCGTCCTTCACAGGTGAGGACGTCGTCGAGATTTCCACGCACGGGAGTCCGGTAATTCTCGACGCGTTGGTGGCTTCCGCGGTCGAGTACGGCGCACGGCATGCGCAACCTGGCGAGTTCACGCTGCGCGCGGTGCTCAACGGCCGGCTCGATCTCATCCAGGCCGAGGCCGTGTCCGATCTCATTCAGTCCGGCACGCGCCTTCAGGCTGCCACGGCCTTCGATCAACTCGACGGGACACTCACCGGGCGGATTCGGCTGCTCGAGCAACAGCTCTTCGAGCTGCAGGCGCTCCTCGAGGCCTCACTCGACTTCCCCGACGAGGGTTACCGGTTCATCGAGACGAGTGACGCCGTGGATCGGGTCGGTGCGCTGCTGACCGGCGTCGAACGTCTGCTCGGTGACGGC
>CAYNUO010000079.1:8194-11242 GCA_964400405.1 uncultured Bifidobacteriaceae bacterium
GCTTCGCGCCGCCGATCGCGATTTCCGCCATCAACGGGTCCGGCGTTGATCTGCTGCGGTCGGCCATCGTGGCGCGGCTGCGCGGTGATGAAGCTGCGGTCGAACTCCCGGCTGTTTCGAATGCCCGGCACATCGCGCTGCTCGGAGAGGCGGCGGAGGCGCTGACGCGCGCCAGGGCGGCGTGCGCGGCGCGGACGCCCGAGGAGTTCGTGCTGACCGACCTTGGCGCGGCCGCGTCGGCGTTGCAGCAGATCACCGGCGCGCGATCGTCGGAGGCGATGCTGACCGAGATCTTTTCGCGGTTCTGCATCGGGAAATGATGCGGGCTGATGTTCTCGTCATCGGCGGAGGCCACGCAGGCATTGAAGCGGCGTGGGCTGCGGCGAGGCTCGGCTGCGACGTGGTGCTGTGTTCAGCCGCCGACGGCAAGATTGGGCATATGCCATGTAATCCGGCGGTCGGTGGCACGGCGAAGGGCCATCTCGTCCGAGAGATCGACGCGCTTGGTGGATTAATTGGTTATATAACAGACCTTTCCGGGATCCAGTTCAAGGTCCTCAATCGCAGCAGGGGTCCGGCGGTGTGGTCGCCCCGCGCGCAGGTAGACAAGGATCGCTACGAAGAGAACGCCAGGGCCGTGCTGGAATCGCAGCCGGCCATCCGTTGGCTGCGCGCGCGCGTCGAGGCGCTCGATGTTGTGAGCGGCCAGATTCGCGGCGCTCGCCTCGAGGGCGGGGATCTCGTCGAGTGCAAGGCCGTCGTCGTAGCCGCAGGGACGTTTCTCAACGGTTTGATTCACATCGGACCCGAACAGCGACCAGCCGGGCGGATCGGCGAAGCGCCGTCGGTCGGACTGGCTGAGTCGTTGAAGAGTCTCGGCTTCAGATGGGGGCGCTTGAAAACAGGTACGCCCCCGCGGCTCCATCGCGACTCGATCGACTTCGGCGCGGCGGTCGCCAGCGGTGACTTCGAAGAGGAGTCCGGTGACGCTACGCCGACTGCGCTCTCCGTCTCGCGTGCTGTCGAGATTCGAAACGAAGTCCGCTGCTGGCTCGTGAGGACGACGAACGACGTCCACGCGCTCGTGCGGGAACACATCGGTTCGAGCCCGCTCTACAACGGTCAAATCTCAGGCGTGGGTCCGCGCTACTGCCCTTCGCTCGAAGACAAGGTGATGCGCTTCCCCGAACGCGAGCGGCACCAGATCTATCTCGAGCCAGAGGGCGTGGATCGCCCGGAGATCTACATGAACGGTTTCTCCATGAGCCTTCCTGCCGAACTGCAGGAGCGCATGGTCAAGGCGATGCCGGGTCTTGCAGGAGCGCGGATGCTCCGGCCTGCCTACGCCGTGGAGTACGACTTCATTCAACCGACGGAGCTCCGCTCCACCCTGGAAACACACGCCGTCGCAGGGCTCTTCCTCGCGGGACAGATCAACGGCACCTCCGGTTATGAAGAAGCGGCGGCGCAGGGGCTTGTCGCCGGGCTGAATGCCGCGCGCGCAGTCCTTCATCTCGAGGCCGCGACCTTCGACCGTACGGAGTCCTACATCGGCGTGCTGGTCGACGACCTTGTGACGAAGGGCTGTCTCGAGCCGTACCGCATGTTCACGTCGCGCGCCGAGCACCGGTTGCATCTGCGCGTCGACAATGCGGACATGCGCCTGACGCCGATGGGTCGCGAGCTGGGCCTGGTCGACGACGAGCACTGGGAGCGCTTTCGCGCGCGGGCGGACCGCTTCGAGCGCAATCTGGCTCACCTGGGACGGACAAGGGTGCGCGTCGACTCCGCGACCATCACCGCGGACGCCCTGCTCCGCCGCCAGGACATGACGATTGCGACGCTACCCGCTTCCGCGCGCGAGGGCCTGGCCGTAGACCCGCAGCTGGCGGAACTCGATCTGCTGAGCCTGGAAACCGCGGTCAAGTACGAGGGTTACTTGAAGCAGGAGCGGTCGAGGGCGGCTCGGGTCGCCAGGGACGAACATCGCACGATTCCCGCGGATATGCGTTTTGATGGGATTCCTGGCCTGTCGCGCGAAGTCCGCCAGCGGCTGGAAGAAGTTCGGCCGGAGACACTTGGTCAGGCCGGCCGTGTTCCCGGCGTGACACCAGCCGCTGTGGCCCTCATCGGAGCGGTTATCCGGGCCAGGCGGATCGAGCCCGTCCAGCCGTGATTGACCAGCAGTTCGCGCGGTGGAGCGACCGGCGGCGGATCGCAGACCGGCTGAATGCGACGCAGGTTCGCCAATTGCAGACCTACGTCCGCGTGCTGGCGGACTGGAACTCGCGTCTCAACCTCACCGGCTTCTCGCTCGAGGGGGACATCGATCCTGCTCTGGACAGGCTCGTTCTCGAGCCTGTCGTTGCCTCTACCGCTCTTGACCAGAGCGTCCGGAGACTGGTGGATGTTGGGAGCGGTTCAGGATCACCGGCCATACCGCTTCTGATTTCAGCACCCTGGCTGGAACTCACGATGGTGGAGTCGCGGCAGCGGAAGTCCGTGTTCCTTCGCGAGGCAACCCGAGCGGTCGGTATGCGGGCTATGGTGGTCACGTCCCGGGTTGAGGACCTGACAATCCGAGAGAAGGCGGAGCTGTTTGATGCGGCTTCCCTGCGCGGCGTCCGAATGGACACGGAGATGGGAATCGCACTTGCCAGACTGCTCCGGGACGGAGGCAGGCTCCTCTACTTTGACTCCTCGGACGGTCCACCTCCACAACTCAACGGCTTCCTGAACGAGCCCCCGATGCTGGTTGAGGATCTGCCAGGCTTCCGGCTCAGCCTGCTTCGGAAGCCGTGAGATGTTCCACGTGGAACACACCACCGGACCCCTGGGCAGGGTTTCCGTTTGACTGACGCCGTCTGAGGTCATATTCTTCACCTCCAGCCAACCAGAACGGGAAACTATTCGGCCAATGGACCAAAACAAGTCGGCAAAAGTCGTTGCCGTGGCCAACCAGAAGGGTGGCGTCGCCAAGACCACAACGGCCATCAATCTTGCCGCCGCGCTTGCGGCACTCGGACAGCACACGCTGCTCGTTGATGT
>CAYNUO010000079.1:11342-13794 GCA_964400405.1 uncultured Bifidobacteriaceae bacterium
CTCGGCCTGCTCACGCTGAACGGACTGGTCGCATCCGACACGGTGCTGATCCCGCTCCACTGCGAGTACTTCGCCCTCGAGGGCCTCGCGGAACTGCTGGGCACGCTCAAGCGCGTGAAGGCCGGTCTCAACCCTGCGCTGGACGTCGAAGGCGTGCTTCTCACCATGTACGACGACCGCACGAATCTCGGCCAGCAGGTCGCGAACGACGTCCGGGGATTCTTCGGCGACAAGGTGTTCCGCACTGTCATCCCGCGCAACGTCCGCCTGGCCGAAGCGCCAAGCCATGGCATTCCCGCCGTGACCTACGACCCCAAATCACGCGGCGCAGACGCGTACACACAGCTGGCGGGCGAGTTCCTGGCGCGGCAATCCCCGGCGCCATCCTCTGCCGCCATTCACTGAGAACGTCATCATGGCCGACCGTAAACCCGCCCTGGGCAAGGGCCTCAGCGCGCTGATTCCCGACGCGGAGCCGCACGCGCAGCCCGAGGCGCAAGTACCCGCCCGGCAAGGCGTGCTCGAACTGGATATCGACCTCCTGAGCCCGAACGACGCGCAACCCCGCGGCCAGATGGACGACGCCCGCCTCGACGATCTCGCCGCCTCCATCCGCGAGAACGGCATCATTCAGCCGATCGTTGCCCGCAAGGTGGGCTCGGCCTATCGCATCATCGCGGGTGAACGGCGGTGGCGCGCCGCGCAGCGCGCAGGCCTGCTGAAGGTCCCCGTGGTTCTCCGCGAGCTCGGGACCGATCCCGAAAAGAACAATCTGCAGCTCGCGCTCATTGAGAACATCCAGCGCGAAGAGCTGAACTGCATCGACGAAGCCCTGGCCTATCGCCGGCTGGTCGAGGAGTTCCAGCTGACCCAGGAGCAGGTCGCGACGGCCGTCGGCAAGGATCGGGCGACGGTCGCCAACCACCTCCGGCTGCTCAAGCTCCCGGACGAAGTGCGCGCCGACCTCTCGAGCGGTGCCCTCTCGATGGGCCACGCCAAGGCCCTGCTGGCCCTGCCCACGGAGCGGGCGCAACGTAACGCCGCCCGCGAAGTCGTCAGCCGGGCGCTGTCCGTGCGCGAGACGGAAGCCATGGTCCGGAAGGAGACCTCCGGCACCGCGGAACCCTCGACCGGCCGGGCGCCAGCGCCTGAGCCGCCAAAGCCCGACGTGCACACCCGCGCCGCCGAGGACCGGATGCGCTTTGTGCTCGGGACGCGCGTGCATATTGCGAGAAAAGGCGCTGGCGGACAGATCCAGATTGACTTCGCGAACGAAGACGAACTGAACCGTCTGTACGACCGTCTGACCGCGAACTAGACGCTGCCCCCGGGGGTTCGAGACAGCGCCCCGAACGAGCTCCCGGCCGCTACGGTCGGGACAGGGCTTCGTGGTATAAAAGCATGTTTGTGAACTGCCCGGCGGACCGCGCATGGGGCACACGGACGCGAACTCGTTCCACTCTCTGAACGCAACGTTTTCCGAGCCCAGCCAGGTCGCTGGCCGGCCCGGCACGCTGGACGACTGAACACGCATGAGCAACCGGGCTTCGGCCGGCCGATACGCAAGGGCCCTCTTCGACGTCGCGCTCCAGGAGCAGTTGCTGGATCAGGTGGCGGCCGATCTCGCGCGCGTCGCGGAACTCGTTGCGTCGAACGAGGAACTGCGCCGGACCTTCGGTAACCCGGCGCTCCCCGTCCATCTGAAGCGCAAGCTCGTGCAGGCACTTTCGGACCGTCTCGTAATCGCCAAGCCTCTCGCGAAGGTGCTTGGCCTCATGGCGGACCGCGATCGGCTCGGCAACATCGCCAGCTTCCGGGCCGCGTTCACCGAGCACCTGAACGCACATCGCAACATCGTGCTCGCGGACATTCAGACCGCCGAACCGATGGAGCCGGCGCAGGCCGCGGAGTGGCAGAAACGTCTTTCAAGCGCAACCGGACGCCAGGTGAACGTGACGACGAGCGTGGATCCCTCGCTCCTCGGCGGCGTCCGCGCCCGGATCGGCAGCACCGTGTATGACGGCAGCCTCGTGACGCAGCTCGCGCGCCTCAGAGACAGCCTCGTGGATCGTCTGTAGCAGAGACAGGTGGCAATGGACATTCGAGCAGAGGAAATTTCCAAGATCATCCGTGAACAGATCGGCAGCTTCGCCGTTCAGGTCGACGTCGCCGAAGTCGGCACGGTGATCTCGATCGGTGACGGCATCGCCAAGGTGCATGGCCTGGAACGCGCCATGGCCGGCGAGATGCTGGAGTTCACGCACGGCGTGTTCGGCATCGCGCTGAACCTCGAAGAGGACAGCGTCGGCGCCGTGCTGCTGGGCGAATACCGCGAGATCAAGGAAGGCGACGTCGTCAAGCGCACCGGTCGCATCATCTCCGTGCCCGTCGGCGACGAAATGCTCGGCCGCGTGGTCAACGCGCTCGGCCAGCCGATCGACGGCAAGGGCCC
>CAYNUO010000080.1:0-11683 GCA_964400405.1 uncultured Bifidobacteriaceae bacterium
CGAAGGCATCGGCGAGGACTTCCTGCCGCAGAACGTGGACTTCTCCGTGATCGACGGCTTCGAGAAGGTGACGGACAAGGACGCAGCGCTGATGACGCGGCGCATCGCGCGCGAAGAGGGCATCTTCGCGGGCAACTCGGCCGGGTCCGCGATGGCCGGGCTGCTGCAGCTCAAGGATCGCTTCACGCCCTCGGACGTGGTGGTGGTGATCTTCCACGACCACGGCACGCGCTATCTCGGCAAGATGTTCAACGACGAGTGGATGCGCGAGAAGGGGTATGTCGACAAGTCAGGCCTGACGGCGCGGGACCTCGTGGCCTCGGCGATGGCGGGCGAGCTGCGCTCCATCGCGGTGTCCGCGACGGTGGAGCAGGCCGTCCGGCTGATGGCCGAGCACGACTTCTCGCAGGTCTCGGTGACGAAGGACGGCCGTGTGGTGGGTTCGCTGAACGAGACGCGGCTCTACCAGGAGCTGGTCCGCGATCCCGGCGTGAAGGCCCAGGCGGTCGAGAGCATCATGCAGCCGGCGTTCCCGTTCGTGGACATCTCGACGCCGGTGGACGCGCTCTCGACGATGATCACGCCGGACAATCCAGCCGTGCTGGTGCGCGACTTCAAGAGCGACAAGACGTTCATCATCACGCGGTCGGACGTGATCCGCGTGCTCTGCTAGCCGCAGGCGCCTCGACCCTCGGTCCGGCCGCCTGCTTCACATCTACTCGCCTACCGCCACCACGGCGTCGTCGCTTCGCAGGAAGATGCGGCCACCCGCGATTGCAGGTGAGGCGCCGAAGCGGCCGGTCAGCTTGTTCTTCGCGAGCACCTTCAGCGTCCGCCCCGCTTCGAGCACGAGCGTCATGCCCGTTTCGTCCGCGAAATAGATCTTGCCGTCACCTGCGACCGGTGACGCCATGTACACGCCCGGGATGCGCTCCTGCCACACGCGCTCGCCGGTGGCCGCGTCGATCGCGCTGACGATGCCCGCGTCGGTGGCCATGTAGAGCAGGCCCTGGTAGTGGACCAGCGAGGGCACGTACGGACCCGAGGTCGCCTGCCGCCACACCACGTGTGTGCCCGCGATGTCGCCACGGCCTCCGGCGCGGATCGCCATGTAGGGGCTGCTGCGATAGCCGCGGTTCAGATAGACCATCCCGCCGCTGGCGGGGATCGGTGCCGGGACGGGGAACGAGTTGGATTCCGCATAGAACCACAGCCGCTCGCCCGTTTCCGGGCTGTGACCGGCAACGCCTTCGCTGGAGTTGACGACCAGTTCCGGACCCGTCGGCGACTGCACCATCACGGGCGTCGAATAGGACGTCACGTTCGGGTTGCCGTCGACCTTCCACTTCGTCTTGCCGGTGGCGGCGTCCACGGCCATCAGGTACGCAGACTTCCCGTGATACGCCAGCAGGTAGAGCGTGCTGCCGTGCACGGCCGGGGAGCTGCCCGGACCCCACAGAATCGACACGGGCGCGACTTCCGTCGCGAGGTTGCGCGTCCAGACCCGTTTGCCGGTCATGTCGACGGCGATGAGCTGCCCGGTGCCGTACCACGCGTAGACGCGTGTGCCGTCCGTCGTGGGGCTCGGCGAGGCGAGGTTGTGCTTCTCGTGAATCTCCGGCAGCGGGCCTTCGGCGTCGATGGTGTGCTCCCACAGGCGCCGGCCTGATGTGCGGTCGAGCGCGGTGAGGATGAACCGCACGGTGTCGTCGACCTTGTTGCGCGCGCCCTGCTTGCCGCCACCCAGCGTGCGCTCGCCGCTCGTCTCGAGCGCGTCACCGGTGATGAGCGTCGGATGGCGGCCGTCGCGGGCGGCCGTGTTGCCGGTCTGCGACGTGACGAAGATGCGGTCGCCCCAGACGATAGGCGTCGACACACCGAGCCCGGTGAGCGGCGTCCGCCACGCAACGTTCTGCGTGTCGCTCCACGTAGAGGGCAGGTTGGTCTCGCTGGACACGCCGGCATCGCCAGGACCCCGCCAGGCAGGCCAGTTCGCAGCGGACAGGGCGGCCGTAGCGGCGAGCGCGGTGACGGTGGCGGTCAGCAGACGTCTCATGGCCTGTAATCTAGCGCGTCGCGGGCGCCGGCGCGAGACCTGGCCGTGATCGGCTGTGGCATCATCGCGGCCATGGATCTCGGACTCACGGACAACGTGGCCATCGTCACCGGGTCGACGCGCGGTCTCGGCCTCGCCAGCGCCAAGGCGCTCGCGATGGAGGGCTGCCGCGTCGTGTTGTGCGGACGCACGGCGCAGACGCTCGAGCATGCGGCGCAGGAGGTGCGCGCGCTGGCCGGGGACGGCCGCGTGCTGCCGGTCCAGGCCGACGTGACCGTCGCGGCTGACGTGGAGCGGCTGGTGGCCTCGGCGATGGCGGCCTACGGGCGCGTCGACATCCTCGTGAACAACGTGGGCGGCGGCACCGGCGGCGGCATCGAAACGCCTGATGCGGACTGGCAGGCGGCCGTCGACCTGACGATCTTCCCGGCCGTGCGGGCCTCGCGCGCGGTGGTGCCGCACATGCGGGCGGCAGGGCGCGGCGTGATCATCCTCATCGCGTCGATCTTCGGGCGCGAAGCCGGTGGCCGGATGACGTACAACGCCGTCAAGGCGGCGGAGATCAGCCTCGGCAAGACGATGGCGCAGCAGCTGGCGCCGGACGGCATCCGCGTACTGAGCGTGTCACCGGGGTCGATTCTGTTCCCGGGCGGATCCTGGTGGAAGCGTCAGCAGGCCGACCCGGCCGGCATCGCGGCGTTCGTGAAGCAGGAACTGCCCTTCGGCCGGTTCGGCACGGACCGCGAGGTCGGAGACGTGGTGGCATTTCTCGCGTCGCCGCGGGCGAGTTGGGTGAGCGGCACTTCCGTCGTCGTGGACGGCTGCCAGAGCCGCGCCTTCTAGTTACCTGCCGGGACACTGGAGGCGGCCGGCGTCTGGTATCGTCTCGCCATGTCCAGACACCTTGCCGCCCTCCTCGGGCTTGCCGCGTTCGCCGCCGGGTGCTCCAGCTCCACGCCGGCGGAGCCGCCTGCTGCCGACGCGCCGAAGCCCGCTGCCGTCATTGACGTCTTCGGTCCAAGACTGCTCGTGACGAACGAGGAGTCCGGCGATCTCACCGTGATGGACCTGGCGACGCAGCAGGTCGCCGCGACGATTCCACTCGGCAAGCGTCCGCGCGGCATCGTCGTGAGCCCGGACGGCAAGACGGCGTACGTCGCACTCAGCGGGTCGCCGGCCGCGCCTCCCGGGGTCGATGAAAAGACCCTTCCGCCGCCGGATCGCGCGGCCGATGGCATCGGCGTGGTGGACCTGACCGCCGGAAAGCTGCTGCGCGTCCTCGTGTCCGGACCCGACCCCGAGAAGGTCGCCCTGACCCGCGACGGCCGGTTCGCGCTGGTGACGAACGAAGACGCCGCGACGGCGAGCTTCGTCGACATCGAGAAGGGCGAGATCGTGGCAGCGGTGAAGGTCGGCGGCGAACCCGAAGGCGTGGATGTGCGGCCGGACGGCAAGGTGGCGTACGTCACCTCCGAAGAAGACGGCGAGGTGTTCGTCATCGACATCGAAACGCGCAAGGTCGTCACGAAGTTCGCCGTCGGTCCGCGGCCGCGGTCGACGGCGTTTCTGCCGGACAGCTCCGAGGCGTACGTGACGTCGGAGAACGACGGCACGGTGGCCGTCGTCGACGCGCAGGCGCACAAGGTGCGGACGACGATCAAGCTGACGGGCGAGATGGCACGCCCGATGGGCGCGGTGGCGTCGCCCGATGGGTCGAGGGTCTACGTAACGACGGGGCGCGGCAAGATGCTGGTCGCCATCGACACGAAGACGCACCAGGTGGCGTGGCAGCTGGAGGCCGGACAGCGGCCGTGGGGCGTGGCGATCTCGCCGGACGGCACCACGGTCTACACGGCGAACGGGCCGTCCAACGACATCTCGATCATCAACACGGCCAGCCGGACCGTGTCCGGGAAGGTGAAAGCGGGCAACAAGCCCTGGGGCGCAGCCGTGGTGAAGTAGCGCGCCGCGGTCTCGCAATAGCGAGCAGGCCTGTGTAGATTTCGCCTTTTGTTTGCTACGATGGCCGTCCATGACGGCCATCGCGGTACGCCGCTCGGACGCGGCGCTCGACCTCGCCCTGAAGGGCGCGCTGGATCGTCTGACCGGCGGCGCAACCGACCGGCCGGATACGCCCGACGGCTGGGTCACGGCCGTCCGGACCCTGCCAGCCCGCACGGCACAGCACGCCGCCTTTCCTGATGGGATTGACGCCCGTCTTCGGGCCGCCCTGGCCGCGCGGGGCATCGAGCAGCCCTACACGCACCAGGCCGAAGCAATGGCGCACGCGCTGGCCGGCCGGCACGCCGTCGTCACGACGCCGACCGCTTCAGGCAAGACCCTCTGCTACAACGCGCCGGTGCTCAGCCGCATCCTCGGCGACCCGTCGACGCGGGCGCTGTATCTGTTTCCGACGAAGGCGCTCGCGCAGGATCAGCTCGCCGAGCTGCACGCGCTGAGCGACACACTCTCGACACCGGGCGACCTGGAGATCGGCGTCTTCACGTACGACGGCGACACGCCGCAGGATGCGCGGCGTGCCATCCGCGGCCGCGCGCACATCGTGCTCAGCAACCCCGACATGGTGCACGCGGGCATCCTGCCGCACCACACGCGCTGGGCGAAGCTGTTCGAGAACCTGCAGTTCGTCGTCATCGACGAGCTCCACGCGTATCGTGGTGTCTTCGGCAGCCATCTGGGGAACGTGCTGCGCCGTCTGCGGCGGATCTGCCGGCACTACGGCTCATCGCCGACGTTCATCTGCTCGTCGGCCACGATCGCCAACCCGCGCGAGCTGGCGGAGGCGCTCGTCGAGGCGCCGTTCGAGCTGGTGCAGACGAGCGGCGCGCCCAGCGGCGAGAAGGTCTTCGTGTTCGTCAACCCGCCGGTCGTGAACCAGCAGCTCGGCATCCGCCGGTCGTATCTGTCGGAAACGCGGCGGGTCGCGGGGGAGTTCCTGAAGCGGGACCTGCAGGCGATCGTGTTCGCACAGAGCCGGCTGGCGACCGAGATCCTGACGACGTACCTCAAGGACGACTTCGGCAGCGCACCCGGTGTGGCCGAGCGGATCCGCGGCTATCGCGGCGGATATCTGCCGCAGCGCCGCCGTGAGATCGAGAAGGGCCTGCGCGACGGCCAGGTGCGCGCGGTCGTCTCGACCAACGCACTGGAGCTGGGCATCGACATCGGCGCGCTCGACGTGGCGGTGATGGCCGGCTACCCCGGCACGATCGCGGCGACGTGGCAGCGGGCCGGCCGTGCGGGCCGGCGGAGCACGCGGTCCGCGGCGGTGCTCGTCGGCAGCAGCGCGCCGCTCGACCAGTTCGTCATCCGGAACCCGTCGTACTTCTTCGACGCGTCGCCCGAGCATGCGCTGGTGAATCCGGACAACCTGCAGATCCTGCTCAACCACGTGAAGTGCGCGGCGTTCGAGCTGCCGTTCACCGGGGACGAAACGTTCGGCACGCATCGCGTGGACGAGGTGCTGACGGTACTGGCCGAGCACGGGCTGGTGCACCGGATCGAGGATGACGACGGCACGTCCACCTGGCAGTGGACCAGCGAGAGCTATCCGGCCGACGCCGTGAGCCTGCGCTCGATCTCGTCGGACAACTTCGTGATCGTGGACATCTCGCGCGGCGCGAACGTGATCGGCGAGACGAGCTACGGGAGCGCCTTCGAGACGCTGCACGAGAAGGCCATCTACCTGCTCGAAGGCCAGCTCTATCAGGTTGAGCGTTTCGATGTCGAGGGCCGCAAGGCCTACGTGCGGCAGATCGACTGCGACTACTACACCGATGCGATCACGTACACGAAGGTGACGGTACTGGACGGCTTCGCACCGAACCGTGGCGAAGTGCACGTGTCGTCGCGTGTGGTCGGCTTCAAGAAGATCAAGTTCTACACGAACGAGAACGTCGGTTCGGGCGACCTCGACCTGCCCGAGCAGGAGATGCACACGACGGCGTGGTGGCTGACCGTGCCCGGTGCGGTGATGGCGGGCCTGCCGTTTGCCCCGGACGACCGGCGGGACGGCATCGTCGGGCTGGCCTTCGCGCTGCGTCAGGTGGCGCAGCTGCTGCTGATGTGCGACCGGCAGGATGTGGGCGTGTCGATCGACAGCGGCACCGAGGATGCCGGAGGGCCGGGCGCCGGTCCGCAGGGCGGCGAGCCGCGCATCTTCATCTACGACAACTATCCGGGCGGCATCGGCTTCAGCGAGCCGTTGTCGCGCAAGCACGACGAACTGCTCGGACACACGCGCGGTCTGATCGCGGGCTGCACGTGTGAACAGGGCTGTCCGGGATGCGTCGGTCCGGTGGGGAACACCGGGCCGCTGGCCAAGGCCGTCGCGCTGCGGATCCTCGACGCGTTGCTCACCGGCGCCTTGACCGACTACGCAGACGGTACCGGCGAACTGGAGCGGCGACGCGGGCCGGAGCCTGCACCCGCAGCCGTTCCTGCAGGGGCTGCCGAGCGTCACACCGACGAGGTGCCGTTCTGAGCGGGCTGGCGGACCGCCTGCGCGGGATCCTGCCGCCGGTGCCGACCTCCGGACCGCACGGTGCGGCTGGTCCCCCGGTCGCGCGAACCGAATCGTCCGAGGCCACGGATGCGGCTGCGGTGCTGGGCGGTACGTGGACGGGCGATGGCCGCCGGCGCTTCCTGATCGTGGAGCGGCAGTACGAGGCGTCCCACCGCCACGGCCGCATGCCGGTGGCCGGCATCCTTCCCGGGGCGGGTGGCGCGTGGCCGGGCTTCTCCGTGCTGCCCGGCGCGCCGCCCGACACCGGCACCGCACCGCTGCTGTTCCTCGACCTGGAGACCACGGGGCTGGCTGGCGGGGCCGGCACGTACGCGTTTCTCGTCGGCTGTGCGTGGTTCGAGGCGGAGGCGTTCGTCGTCCGGCAGTTCCTGCTGAGCGCGTTCACGGCGGAGGCGGTGCTGCTCGGCGCGGTCGAGCAGCTGGCGTCGCGCTTCGGCGGCCTGGTGACCTACAACGGCAAGTCGTTCGACGTGCCGCTGCTCGAGAACCGGCTGGCGCTGCACCGGATGCCGGGCCGGCTGCCCGACCTTCCGCACGTGGACCTGCTGCACCCCGCGCGGCGGCTCTGGAGCGATCCGTCCGGCGAAGGCGGGGGCTGCCGCCTGGTGGCGCTCGAGTCCACGCACTGCGGGCACGACCGGGTCGGCGATGTGCCGGGCTTCGAGATTCCCGCGCGCTACTTCGACTTCGTGCGCACGGGGAACGCGGCGCCGCTCGCCGCGGTGCTGGAGCACAACCGTCTCGACCTGCTGACGCTCGCCGCCATGACGGCCCATGCGTCCGCCCTGCTCGCGTCGGGCGCACGCGCCGGCAGCGCACGGGAGCAGCTCGGGGCCGGGCGTCTGCTGGAGTCGGCCGGGCGGACCGTGGAGGCGGTCGCCTGTTTCGCGCGGGCGGCGGGCAGTGCGGATGGGCCGGGCGTCGTGCGCGCCGAGTCGCTGCGGCGGCTGGCGATGGCGCACCGACGCGCCCGCCGGTTCGGCGATGCAGCGGACGCGTGGCAGGCGCTGCTCGAGAGTCCCGGGTGCCCGCCGGCCTACGCGGCGGAGGCCGCGGAGGCGCTGGCCGTGCACCACGAGCACCGGCGGCGCGACCCGGCTCGGGCGCGCGAGTTCGCCGTCCGGTCGCTCCGGCACGGTGCCGGCGCGCGCGGACGCGCATCGCTCGAGTACCGGTTGGCCCGGCTGGATAGGAAACTGGGCCCGGCGGACGCCGGAACCCTCGAGTGGTAGTGCGTGGTAGCGCGTGGTAGCGCGCGGCAGGGCGAGATAGAGACAGGGCCGCGACGCGCGGCCCCGTCGGAACGGGCTACGCCGTGGCGGTGGCCTTCTTGGCCTTCGCAGCCTTGGCGGCCGTCTTGCGCTGATCGGCCGTCTGCGCGCCGAACTTCTTCGTGAACCGCTCGACGCGGCCCTCGGTGTCGATCAGCTTCTGCCGGCCCGTGAAGAACGGGTGGCAGGCGGCGCAGATTTCCAGGTGAAGCTCCGGCTTGGTCGAGCGGGTCTTGAACGTGTTCCCGCAGGCGCACCGCACGGTGACTTCCTGGTAGTTCGGATGAATCCCTTCCTTCACAGCCAGCTCCTTCGTGCTCGAGACAAAGAGCGATTGTAGCACTTCGGGTAGGATGAGTTCCTCCATGGACGTTCCCGCCGTCACGGCCCTGGTACGGGAGCTGTTTCTCCAGGGCAATCCGGACATTCCGCTCGCTCCCGGCGACGACCTCCTCCAGATGGGCGTCTGCGACTCCCTGGGGCTCGTGCAACTGGCCACCGAACTGGAGCGCCGGGTGCCCGGCCTCCGGGTCCACGACGGGGACGTCACGCCGGAGAATCTCGGCTCCATCTGGCGCATTTCGGCCTTTCTCGCGGGGCGATGACCCCGCTCGGCGCGCGGATCCTGGACCGGCTGCGCCGCGATCCCGGTCGGGTCGTCAGCATCCTGCTGCGCGAGGGTGCGCCCGACGAGCCCGTCACGGCGGCGCGCCTGGTCGCGCGGGCCGGTGGCCTGGCCTCCGGCCTGGCGGACGGACGCCCGGTGCCTGAGGGGAGCGTGGCGGCCATCTGCCTCTACCCTGGGCTGGACCTCCACGCCGCATGGCTCGGTGCCCTGTGGGCGGGGTTCGTGCCGACGATGGTCGCCCCGCCCTCTCCGCGGATGGAGCCGGCGAAGTACGCGGCGGGGTTCCGGGCGATGGCTGGCCATGTCGCGGCGCGGGCGTGGGTGGTCGACAGGGAGGTCGTCGGGTTGCTTGGCCCGGAGATCGCCGGAGTCGCCGGCCGCGTGGTCGTCGCGGCGGATGTCCCGGATGCCGGAGACGCCGACCCGCCGGCCGCTCCCAGCGGAGACCTGGACGCCGTCGCCGTCCTGCAGCACTCGTCGGGCACCACCGGACTGCAGAAGGCCATCGGCCTGACGAGCCGGCAGATCTTCGCGCACGAAGAGGCCTACGGCCGGGCGCTCAAGCTCAGCAGCGCCGACACCGTCGTCTCGTGGCTGCCGCTGTACCACGACATGGGATTCGTGGCCTGCTTCCTGATGCCGCTCCTGCGTGGCATGCGGCTGGTCGAGCTCTCGCCGTTCGAGTGGGTCCGGCAGCCGCTCCGGCTGCTCGACGCGATCGAGCGTCATCGAGGCACACACTGCTGGCTGCCGAATTTCGCGTTCGCCTTCCTGGCAGCCGCGCGAGAGCGCGCGGGAGATCGCGGCCCGTGGGACCTCTCCTCCGTACGCGCGTGGGTCAACAGCTCGGAGCCCGTGCTCGCGTCGTCCTTCGGGCGCTTCCTCGCGGCGTACGGCGACAGCGGCGTCACGCGCGCGCAGCTCACGGCCAGCTACGCCATGGCCGAGAACGTGTACGCCGTGACGCAATCGCAACCCGGACACCTGCGGGAGATCCGTGTCGACCGCGCGGCGCTGGCCCTGAACCGTCTGCAGCGGGCCGTCGATGCGGACGGCGTCGCGCTGGTCTCGAACGGCCCCGTGCTGCCGACAACCGAGGTCCGGGTGCTCGGCCGCGACGGCGAGGCGCTCGACGCGGGCGCGGTGGGGGAGATCGCCCTCAGGGGCGCGTGCCGCTTCAGCGGGTACGTAGGGCATCCGGACCTGACGGCCGAGGCCATCGACGCCGAGGGCTGGTACCACACGGGCGACCTCGGCGCGCTCGTGGACGGAGAGCTGTTCGTCACGGGCCGCGTGAAGGATCTGGTCATCATCCAGGGCCGTAACTTCTACCCGGGGGATATCGAAGCGGCCGCGGCGGACGTGCCGGGCGTGGCCGCCGGCCGCGTGGTGGCGTTCGGCGTGCCGGATGACGCGACCGGAACGGAGCGGCTCATCGTGCTGTTCGAGCAGGACGCGGCGTCTCCGGACACCGGCGCCGCCATCGCGCTGCGCCTGCGTGCCCACATCGCCCAGAGCTTCAACTGCACGGCCGGCGACGTGAGAGCCGTGCCGCCCCGATGGCTCGTGAAGTCCACGTCCGGAAAGATGGCCCGGCCCGACAATCGGGCAAAATACCTCGCCGATGTTCACTGACGCCGCGTTCTGGGTGCTCTGGCTTGCCGGTGCCTGCGCGGTGCGCGCGTTGCCGGAGACGCTGGCGGGATCGAAGGCGCTGCTCCTGGCCGCGAGCGGCCTCGCGGGCGTCGCGCTGGTGCTGCACCTGTCCGTCCTGCACACGGTGGTGCTGGCGCTGGTCGTCGGCTGGACGGTGCTCGACGCGGCGCGCACGACCGCGCCGGCCGTGCATCCCGTCCGTCGCGCGTGCATCACCGTCGGGCCGCTGCTGCTGCTCTGGGTGCTGGCCAAGCATGCCGGACTGGCGTCGGCCGCGCGGGTGGCGCCGCTGGCAGCGGCCGGCCTCTCGTACCTCCTCGTCAAGGCGTGGACGCTCGCGCGTGACCGCGCGGACGGGCGCGCGCCTGGCTACGAGCCATCCATCGGCCTCGGCTATCTGCTCTTCCTGCCGACGTATCTCTCGGGTCCGATGCACTTCTACGGGGAGTTCGAGGCCGGGCTGCGGCGGCCGGCGCCGCTCCGCGGTGAGGACGGCGTGGAGATCGTGTTCCGCTTCCTGGTCGGGCTGCTGAAGGTGCAGGTGCTTGCGCCTCTGCTGGCCCCGCTGAGCCTGCTCGGGCTGGCCGGCGGCGAGCCGGTGCCCCCGGGCGCGCTCGCAAGCGGCGCGCTCGTGTATTCCCTCGTGCTGTATCTGGATTTCTCGGGCTATTCGGACATGGCGATTGCCGCCGCCAGGGCGGCGGGCGTGGGGGCGCCGGAGAACTTTCTGCGGCCGTACCTCGCGCCGAACATCCGCGAGTTCTGGCGCCGCTGGCATGTGTCGTTCAGCCGCGTGCTCACCTCCTATGTGTTCGTACCGGTCACGCGCGGCCTCCAGCGGCGGACGCCGCTGAAGCCTGCGGGGGTGATGGTCGTGGGGTATCTGGTGACGTTCGGCCTTGCCGGGTATTGGCACGGACCGACCTGGCGCTTCGTGGCCTGGGGGCTCTATCACGCGTGCGGCCTGATCGTGTACGACCTCGTCCGGCAGCGCCGCGTGGCGGCCCGGCTGGCGCGCGGCGTCGTCGCGCCCCCGCCGCCGAATGCACTGGCGGCGGCCGTCAGCGTGGCGGCCACACTCCTCTTCGTGTCCGCGGGATGGGTGCTCTTCGTGCCCGGCCTGCGCCTCTGGTAAGGTCGACCCGGCGATGCGTCTCGTCCTCACTGACCTCGGTCCGCTGCTGACGCTGGCACCCGTGCTGCTGGCGCTGGTCGCCGGGCTGGCGTGGCTGCAGTTCCGATCGCGCTGGCCGGTCTCGCGCAGTCTGACGCCCGGTGAGTGGCAGCTCTGCGCGAAGGTTCTGTCGATTCCCGTGCTCATCCTGCTGCTGGTGATGGCGCGCACCATCCTGCAGATCCCGGCCGCGCAGTTTCTCTATGGCCGGTTCTGACGTGCCGGCCGCCGTGCCGATCCGCTGGGGGCGCGTGCTCGCGTGGGCGCTGGCGGCCGTGCTGGTGGCCGAGGGCTTCGGGCAGGCGTACTTCCGTCTCTGGTCCGGCCAGTGGCTGCGGTCCACGGCGCTCTA
>CAYNUO010000080.1:11783-13213 GCA_964400405.1 uncultured Bifidobacteriaceae bacterium
CTCGAGCGCCGGCTGGCGGCGGACCCCGCGCTGGCCGGCGCGCCGGTCGAGGTGCTCAATGCCGGCGTCAACTTCAACCGCATCGTCGAGGTGGCCGCGGCCTATACCGGCGAGTACGCGTGGTGGGATGCGGATGTCGTCGTGGTGTTCGGCAGCGCGAACAACTTCTTCGCGCCGGCATCGTCCGAGGCCATCCGGCGCGGCGAGGCCGGTGTGCGGGCGATGCATCCGTGGCGGCAGGACTTCGAGCGGCTCGCCAACGTCGCGTCGTTCGGCGCGTGGCTCGAGCAGGGCGTCAGGCTGGCGGCGGATCGGAGCGCGCTGGTGACGGCCGGCACGAAGGCCACGGGCAAGGTGCTGGACGCAGCGAGCGGGTGGGTCGAGCGGCGCGCACCGCGCCGTGTTGTGCCGTCGGCCGCCGAACACCCGGCGACGCCGGAGGACGAGGCCGGCTACTTCCGTGACTACACGGCCGTCGTCGACGGCCTGGTCGCGACGGCAGGAGCCGAAGGGCAGGACGTCGTGTTCTTCTGGGAGCATTTCCTGGGAGATGTCCGGAGGGTCAAGCCGCTCAGTCCGGAGGAGGCGTGGCTCGATCGTGCCGTGAACCAGTCCGACGCACAGACCACGTTTCACGAGCGGATGCGCGGCCGCTGGCTGGCGTTCATGCGCGATCGGGGTTTCGTGTTCGTCGACCCGATCGACCGGCTCCGCCACGAGACGGGCACAGTCTTCATCGACTACCTGCACTACACCCGCCACGGGAATCGTGTGATGGCCGACGCGCTGTACGACGCGGTCCGCCCGATCATCCTGGCGCGGCGGAGTGGCGGTGGGGCAGCCGGACCGTCGTCGCCGACGGCCCGGCCGATGTCGCGGTAGGGAGACCCGCTAGGACTTGCCGCTGGCCATCGCGGCCAGGAACTCCCCGTTGGTCTTCGTCTTGCCCATCTTCGAGAGCAGCAGTTCCATCGCCTCGTTCGGAGAAAGCGGCGTCAGCACCTTGCGGAGGACCCACACGCGATTGAGGTCGTCCTTGCTGAGGAGCAGTTCTTCCTTGCGGGTGCCGCTCTTCTGGATGTCGATCGCGGGGAAGACCCGGCGGTCCGCCAGCTTGCGGTCGAGGTGGATTTCCATGTTGCCGGTGCCCTTGAACTCCTCGAAGATGACTTCATCCATTCGAGAGCCCGTGTCGATGAGCGCCGTCGCCACGATCGTCAGCGAGCCGCCTTCCTCGATGTTGCGCGCCGCGCCGAAGAACCGCTTCGGCCGCTGCAGCGCGTTGCTGTCCACGCCGCCTGACAGCACCTTGCCGGACGTCGGCACGATGGTGTTGTAGGCGCGGGCGAGGCGCGTGATCGAGTCGAGCAGGATGACGACGTCCTTCTTGTGCTCGACCAGGCGCTTGGCCTTCTCGATCACCATCTCCG
>CAYNUO010000081.1:0-11680 GCA_964400405.1 uncultured Bifidobacteriaceae bacterium
CCTCACAGTGCCGTCCGCCGCAGGCGAAGGCTGTTGCTCACCACGCTGACCGAGCTGATCGCCATCGCGGCGCTGGCCAGAATCGGACTCAGCAGCATGCCGAAGCCCGGGTACAGCACGCCGGCCGCCACGGGGATCCCGATGACGTTGTACAGGAACGCCCAGAACAGGTTCTGTCTCATCGTCCGGACCGTCCGCCTCGACAGGCGGATCGCCGCGACGACGGCCGTCAGGTCTCCGCGCAGCAGCGCGATGTCCGCCGCGTCCACGGCAATGTCAGACCCGCTGGCCATCGCGATGCCGACATCCGCCTGCGCGAGCGCCGGCGCGTCGTTCACGCCGTCGCCCACCATGGCGACGACGGCGCCCTGCGCCTGCAGACGCCGGATCTCCGCGACCTTGCCCTCCGGCCGCACCCCCGCAATCACGCGCGTGACGCCGGCCTCGCGGGCGATACCATCGGCCGCGGCCTGCGTGTCTCCGGAGAGCATCACCACGTCAATCCCGAGCGCCGTGAGGGCGTCGACCGCCTCCCGCGACGTCGGCCGCAGGCGGTCCGCGATCGCGAACAGGACGCACTCCGGCCCGACCGCGGCCGCGACGACTGTCCGTCCACCGCCGCCGAGCCTGGCCATGTCGGCCGCGAGGCCCGCGGGCGCGACTCCGTGACGCTCGAGGAAGTCGTGGTTCCCGACGGCCACGCGCCGGCCGTCGATCAGCCCCGTCACGCCGCCGCCCGGTTCGCTGACGAAACTCTGGACGGCGAGGGGCTCACCGGCAGCAGGGACCACCGCGGCGCGGACGATGGCCCGCGCCAGCGGGTGCTCGGACCGGCGTTCGACCGCGGCGATCACGGGCAACAGACGGGCGCGGGCAGCCGGGTCCGCGCTCCACGTCTCGACGACCTCGGGCCGGCCTTCGGTCAGCGTGCCCGTCTTGTCGAGCACCACGGTGGTCACCTGCCCCGTGCGTTCCAGCGCCTCACCGCCCTTGATCAGGATGCCGCGCTCGGCGCCACGCCCCGTCGCGACCATGACGGCGGTGGGGATCGCGAGCCCCATCGCGCAGGGGCAGGCAATGATCAGCACCGCCACGGCGGCCGCCGCGGCCTGCACGAGGACGGCCACGCCTCCCAGCAGAAGCCAGACGGCGAAGGTCACAAGGGACAGGGCCATCACCGACGGCACGAACACCGCGCTGACGCGGTCCGCGAGGTGCTGCATCGGGGCGCGCGAGGCCTGCGCGTCGTGCATCAGGCGGACGATCTGCGCCAGCACGCCGCTTCCGCCCGACGCCGTGACGCGGACGGTCAGGGCGCCGCCGTGCGCGATGGTGCCGCCGATGACCCGCTGTCCGGCGTCCCGGGTGACGGGCAGTGACTCCCCCGTCACGAGGGACTCATCCACCGCGGCCGCCCCTTCGATCACGAGACCATCCACCGGCACACGCTCGCCCGGCCGCACGAGCACCGTGTCGCCCGGTTTCACCTGCTCCAGCGGCACGTCGCTCGCCCCGTCCGGACCCACGAGCCGGGCCGTGGCAGGCTGCAGCGCCACCAGCCCGCGCAGCGCAGCGGCCGTACGCCCGCGGGCGCGTGCCTCGAGCGCACGCCCGGCCAGCACCAGCGCCACGATGATGATGACGGCCTCGTAGTAGACGTCGGGCGCCACACCGCGTCGCGCGAGGGAGTCCGGCCACACGGTCGCGACCAGCGAGTACAGGAAGGCCGCACCGGTCCCGACGGCGACCAGCGAGTTCATGTCCGGCACGCGGTGCCACAGGGCCTTCGCACCGAGCAGGTAGAACGAGCGGCCGGCCCACGCCATCACGACGACGGACGCAACAAGGAGCCCGCCGAGCAGCCACACGCGCGGCACCGCATAGAGCCACGGCAGCGCCTGCTCGAACGCCGGGCTGAGCGCCTCCATGGTCCAGCGCATGAAAGGATCAGCGTGACCGTACGCCGCGTGGCCTGGAGCCGCGTGCGCGTCCGCGGCGGAACCGGCAGACGCCTCGCCCACCGGCGCCATCAGCGGCATCGACACGACCATGGCCACCGCCCCCAGCACCACACTGACGGCCGCGCGCAGCCCGAGCGCTCGCGCCTCGTCGTCGTTCCTGCGCTCCCGCGCCGCCTCGGCCTCGATGGCTGTACGCTCCACGGGCGGCAGCGCGGCGCCGTAGCCAATGGCCTCGACGGCGTCGATGAGGGCGGCGGGTGAGGTCGTGGCGGGGTCGTACGCCACGGCGGCCGCGCCGGTGATGAGATTGACCGAGGCTCCGGCGACGCCGGGCTGGCGCGCGAGCGCGCGCTGGACGTTGGCCTGGCAGGCCGCGCACGTCATCCCGGTGATGTCGAGATTGACGTCGGCCACCGGCCTGCTCCCCCGGGCGTCAGCGCCCGATGATGTCTTCGAGTGCGGCGCGGACGGCCTCAACCGCGTCCGCGTCGGTTCTGGCGGCCCTGGCGAGCCGGGCGAGCCGCTCGGCCGCGCCCTCGTTGACGCGCCCTGCCGTGTCCTCGCGCGCCACGGCGCTGATCATCCCCGCCCCGGCCGTGAAGTTGGTCGCCGGGTCGATCAGGATGAAGCTGCCCGTCGCGCGGACGTCGTGATAGCTGTCGAAGATGATCGGCCGCGACGTCTGCACGGCGGCGGTCGCAATCTCGTTCAGCTGGAACCCGCGGTCGACCTCGGCGGTCACGACGCGGGTCGAGTGCTTCAGCACGTACATCCGAGACGGGTCGAGCGGGCGTTCGTCCATCCACACGATGTCCGCCCTGAAGCGCTGCCCCACCTGCACCGGCCCGGATACGAGCGTGTCGCCGCGGCTGATGTCGATCTCGTCTTCCAGCACGAGCGTCACCGACATCGGCGAGAAAGCCAGGTCGACGTCACCGTCGTACGTCACGATGCGCTTCACGGCCGTCGAGCGACCGGAGGGCCACACGGTGACTTCGTCCCCGCGCCGGATCGTGCCGGACTGAATCTGCCCGGCGTACCCGCGGAAGTCCTGATGCGGCCGCAGCACGAGCTGCACAGGGAACCGGAACGCCTTGGCCGTGATGTTCGTGTCGACGTCGACCGTCTCGAGGTGCTCGAGCAGACTCGGGCCCGTGAACCACGGCGTCCGGTCGCTCGCCGTCATCACGTTGTCGCCCTCGAGGGCACTCAACGGAATGGCATGAAACGAAACGCCTTTCAGGATCTCCGCGAACTCGGCGCAGATGCCGTCGTAGATCGCCCTGTCGAAACCGACGAGGTCCATCTTGTTGACCGCGACGACGAAGTGCGTGATGCCGAGGAGCCGCGCGATGCGCGCGTGCCGGCGTGACTGGTCCTTCACGCCCTGCCGCGCGTCCACGAGGAGGATGGCCAGGTCGGCCGTCGAGGCGCCCGTGGCCATGTTGCGCGTGTACTGCTCGTGGCCGGGCGTGTCGGCGAGGATGAACTTGCGCTTCGCGGTCGCAAAGTAGCGATAGGCGACGTCGATCGTGATGCCCTGCTCGCGTTCGGCCTTCAGCCCGTCGGTGAAGAGCGAGAAATCGATCGGACCGGCGACGCGATTCTTCGAGGCCTTCTGGACGGCGCTGATCTGATCCTCGTAGACCGCCTGGGAATCGTGAAGAAGCCGACCGATGAGTGTGCTCTTGCCGTCGTCGACGCTGCCGGCCGTACAGATGCGGAGGAGCCCCTTCACTAGAAGTAGCCCTCGCGCTTCTTCACTTCCATCGACCCGTCCTGATCGTGGTCGATGATACGCAGCATCCGCTCTGACTGCTTCACCGAGACGAGTTCCTCGATGATCTTCGGCACGGTGTCGGCGTCGGACCGGATGGCGCCGGTGCACGGCGAGCAGCCCAGCGAGCGCATGCGGATCTTGACCATCTGCGTCTTCTCACCCGGGAGCAAGGGCACGAAGGACTGCTCGCGCACGATGATCGAGTCGCCGCGCACGATAGCCTCGCGCTCCCTGGCGAAATACAGCGGCACCACCGGGATGTTCTCTTCGTGGATGTACTGCCAGATGTCGATCTCGGTCCAGTTTGAGAGCGGAAACACGCGAATGCTCTCGCCAGGGTTGAGCCGGCTGTTCAGCAGGCTCCACAGCTCTGGACGCTGGCGCTTCGGGTCCCACTGGCCGTGAGCATCGCGCAGCGAGAACACGCGCTCCTTGGCGCGGGAGCGCTCTTCGTCGCGGCGGGCACCACCGAAGGCTGCGTCGAACTGTCCTTCCGCCAGGCCATCCAGCAGCGACTTCGTCTTGAGCAGCTGGCAGCAGCGCTGCGTCCCGACCTTGAAGGGCTGCGTGCCGTCGGCGATCGCCTCCTTGTTGGTGTGGACGATCAGCTTCGCACCGACCTCCGCGGCCATCCGGTCGCGGAACTCGATCATCTCCCGGAACTTGTAGGTGGTGTCGACGTGCAGCAGCGGGAACGGGATGGGCGCCGGATGGAACGCCTTCTGCGCCAGGCGCAGCATCACCGAGGAGTCCTTCCCGACGGAGTAGAGCATCACGGGGCGCTCGAACTCCGCCACCACCTCACGCATGATGTGGATGCTTTCGGCCTCCAGCCGCCGCAGGTGGTCGAGCTGGGGCGGAGGCGTGGACGTCGGACCGGTGGTCGTCTGTGCAGTCGGCATCGGGATACTCAGCACACAAAAAAAAACCCGGGACAGTCGTCCCGGGCCTTCTGATCTGGCGCGCGACTCGTGGGGCGCGCTATTTGTCCGTGGGGACTACAGACCGCGGGCGCGGGACCCTTCACAGGGCCGCATACAGCGACAACACGCGCACACGAAAAGTGTCGGAACCATGGACTGCTCAATACTTTAGCACCCGGCGCTCCGGGGCGTCCACCGGAGGACCTCCGGCAGACGCGGCGGCGTTCCGGACGCGGGGATCCCCCCGTCCGACTCGCTGGTCCGTTTGACAGGCCCATCGCGGCTCAAGTACAAGGACGGAGCGATGGTTCTCACGGCGTGTCCGGCGTGTTGTTGTCCGTCCTCGGTCCGCCTCCGAGCCATCCCCGCGCGCCTGTGTAACTAGCCAGACGCCCAGCACCACCAAGAGGATCTGAGCCCGGAGCGGTCACCACCGCCCGGGCTTTTGTGTTTCAGACAGGACCGCATGGACGACTTCGGACTCCCGCTCATCGCCATCACGCTCGGCGCCGCCATCGTCAACGGCGCGCTCGGCTATGGCTTCTCGTCCCTGACGGTCCCGCTCGCGCTGCTCTTCCTGACGAACCGCGTCCTGAATCCGGCGCTCATCCTCATCGAAGTCGCGCTGAACAGCTACGTGCTGTGGGTCAACAGGGACGCCCTGCCGAACGTCTGGAAGCGGGTGCTGCCGATCGTGATCGGCCTGCTGCCCGGCGTCATCGCCGGCACGCTGCTGGTGTCACACGTCAGCCCGGCGCCGCTGAAGCTTGCGACCTACATCACCATCCTGCCCCTCATCCTGATTCAGGCCGCGGGCTTCCGGCGGCCGATCAAGTCGGAGCGTGCGGCCGGCGTCGTCTTCGGCGGGGCGGTCGGCGTGCTGTATTCCGTGACCACGATTTCGGGCCCGCCGCTCGCCGTGATGCTCAGCAACCAGGGCCTCACGAAGCGTGACTTCCGGGCCGCCCTCGGGGTCATCCGGCTGGCAGAGTCGTCGATGACGGCCGTCGCGTACCTCTCGGCGGGGCTGATCGTCCAGGACAGCCTCGGCCTGATTCCCTACATCCTGCCGAGCATTCTCATCGGCGTGCCGATCGGCTCGGCGCTGATCCAGCGCATCCGCCCGGAAACCTTCCGGCGCGTCTGCATGAGCTTCGATGCCTGGGTCGTGGCCTTCGGCCTGTCGCGCCTGATGGGCGAGATGAAGTTCATCGCCGGCCCATCGGCCTATCTGATCATGGTCGTCGTCGGCGTACTGGACGCGTGGCTGCTCTACCGCTTCTTCGCCACGCTGCCGCCGGAAGACGCCCCGCCACCGCTGTCCTCTCCGGCCGGATCGGCCTGATTCAGGCCCCGCTTCCTGCCCCGGGCGGGACTGATCGATTGTTGCGTGATCGGTCCGGATCACTCCGGAGCTGGAAATATTCGGAATCGGGACCGGCCACCGACCGATCGATGGCTGCGCAGGCTGATCTATTATGTTTCCATAACGACGGGGTCCCGCCGGACCCTGCCCCGACCGGGACATTCACCCCATGCTCAGCTCGCTGGCCGACATCTACCAGGAACTCGAACAGATTGACGTCGCGCGCGACCTCGATCAGAAGTCACTCCACGTCTCGACACGCGGTCTGACCTGGGTCCCGGCACCGGTCCTCGACGGCTTCTCGAAGGACGAGCTGCTGCGGCTCTACTACTTCATGGCCCTGACGCGGGCGACCGACATCGAGATCGTCAAGATGTCGCGCAAGGGCCTGGCGCTCGGCAAGCATCTGCCCTGCACCGGCAACGAAGCGACCGCCGTCGGCGCCACGTCGGCGTTGAGGCCCGGCGACTGGGCCACCCTCGCCATCCGCGACCTCGGCGCGTTCCTCGTGCGCGGCATCCCGCCGTCGCGCGTCATCGGCCAGGCCTGCGGACGGATGAACGGCATGTCGAGCGGCTGGGACGGCAGCCTGCACATGGCCAACAAGCCGGCCAAGGTCGTCGGCCTGATCAGCCACCTCGGCACGCTCATCCCGCTGGGCGCCGGGTGCGCCTTCGGCGAGAACTATCAGGGCAAGGACGCGGTCGCCCTCGCCTTCGTCGGCGACGGCACGACCAGCACCGGCGACGTGCACGAAGCGCTGAACATCTGCTCGGTCATGCAGATTCCGCTCGTGCTCGTGATCGAGAACAACCAGTGGGCCTTCGGCACACCAAACCGCCTCGAGTACGCCACACCGACGCTGACGCTGCGCGCGCTGGGCTACGGCAGGCAGGCGGAAGGCTACTGGGTCGACGGCACCAACGTCGTCACGGTGTACGACACGGTCTCGAAGGCCGTGGCCCGCGCCCGCGAGACCGGCGGTCTGACGATCGTCGAGGCGGCGACGATGCGCATGGACGGTCACTCCCTCGCGGATCCGTTCACGAGCTACGTGCCGGCCGAGCAGCTCAATACGTGGAAGGCGAAGGATCCCATCACCACCTTCCGGGAGCGGCTCGTCAAGGCGCGCGTCGCGACGGCCAAGGAGCTGGGCGAGATCGACGCGAAGGTCACCGCCGAGGTGCTCGCCGCGGCCCTCGAGACCGAACAGAGCCCGAAGCCGGTTCCGGTCAACATCGAAGCCCAGGTCATGGCGCCGGCGCCGAGCTTCCCCAACGCGCTCACGCTGCCGACCGGCAAGGGCAGGACCATCACCTATCACCAGGCGATTCGCGAAGGCCTCCAGGAGGAACTGGACCGCGACCCGAACGTCTTCATGATCGGCGAGGACATCGGCATCAGCAACGGCGCCTTCAAGATCACCGAGGGCTTCTCGAAGAAATACGACGGCATCGACTGGGCCGAGAGCTGGAACAAGAAGGACGCACCGTTCAAGCAGCGCCGCATCATCGACTCGCCGATCGCCGAAGCCGGCTACGTCGGCATCGCGCTGGGTGCCCAGCTCGCCGGGCTCACGCCGATCGTCGAGTTCCAGTACGCGGACTTCGCGTCTGAAGCCTTCAAGATGATCATCAACTACGCCGCCACGCAGAACGTGCGTGAGATGGGCCCGGTCGGGATCGTCCTGCGCTTCCCGTCCGGATGGGCGACGAACACCTCGATCTACCACTCGGTCAATCCCGAGTCCTGGTTCGCGTCCACGCCCGGACTGAAGATCGTGGCCCCCATCACGGCGTTCGACGCCAAGGGCCTGCTGAAGGCCGCCGTCCGCGACGGCAACCCCGTCCTCTTCCTCGAGTACAAGAACTACTACCGCATCAAGCCGGAGCGTCTGCCCGAGGGACTGAACCTGCCGGTGCCGGAGGAGGACTACGTGGTGCCGATCGGCAAGGCACGCGTAGCCCGCGAGGGCAAGGACCTGACGATCGTCTCGTTCGGTTCGCAGACGATCCGCGCGCTCGAAGCCGCGCAGCAGCTCGCCCAGGAGGGCATTTCGGCGGAGGTCATCGACCTGCGCACGGTCCTGCCGCTCGACGTCGAGACGATCGCAGCGTCGATCAGGAAGACGAACCGCGCGCTCGTCACCTGCGAGGCGCCGCGGACGGGCAGCTTCGGCACGACGATCGTCACCGAGATCGTGCGCGCCTCCTTCGACGACCTCGATGCACCGGTGCAACTGGTCGCCGCGGCCGACACCCCTGTGCCCTTCTCGACCGAGCTCGAAGAGGCGCACCTGCCCACGGCCGCCAAGGTGGCCGCCGCAGCCCGCGCGCTCGTGAAGTACTGAGCACCCGAAACCGCCCGCGCCGCCGGCCACCGGTGGCGCGGGCGCCTCCTGTCGACGCACCACCCGCCCTCCTCCCGTCACAGGAGACCAGCAGTCCGCGTGCTGGACCACCCCTTTCCGAGCCGGTAGGATGGCCCACGTGCCGGACAACCAGACGACGCAGCTCGCCCCGCCAGGCCGTGTGCGCTTCGGCGTCACGACGATGCTGTCGGCCGGATTCACGGCCGTCTTCGCGCTGTGGATCGTGTGGAGCTATCAGGTCATCAGCGGTCTCGACCGGATCGCGACGGATGTGACAGCGCTCAGGCGCACGTACGACCGCGGTGAAGACGCGCTGGCCAAGATCCGGACGAACGTGCTGCTGAGTTCCATCTACCTGCGCGACGCCGTCATCGAAGAGACGCCCGGCCGGCGGACAGCCTACCGTGCCGACATGTCGCGCCTGCACGACGAGGCCATCGCGCAGCTGGCCGACTACGAGACGGTCGCCACGCCGCAGGACCGCGACAGGCTCCAGGGCCTGGCCTCCGTGCTGAACCGTTTCTGGACGAGTCGGGACGAGTCGTTTCCGCGGGAGTTCCAGAGCGTGGATGAGGCGGCCAAAGCCCTCGACCTCCAGAGAGCGCCGTCACGGCAGAACGTGCTCGACATCCTCGACCAGCTCGCCGCGCAGCAGGCCGTCACCTACGCGCACGAGCAGGAGCAGGTCGACGCACTGCAGCGTCAGGCCACGCTGCGGCTCGTGCTCGCCGGCTCCGTGCCGCTGCTGCTCGCCTTCGGCGCGGCCATGGCATCGGGCCGGCGCATCAACCGCCTCCAGCGCGAGGTGGAAGCGCAGCGCACGCGTGAAGAAGCGACGCGCCAGGACCTCGAGCGGCTCTCGGCGCGACTGGTCGACGTGCAGGAACAGGAGCGGCGGAGCATCGCCCGCGAGCTGCACGACACCGTCGGGCAGGCACTGACCGCCGTGAAGCTGGACATCGGCGTGGCGCTCCGCGGCACGCTCGACGACCGCGCCCGCGGCGTGCTCGAAGAGGCCCGCGACGTCGCGGAGCAGACGCTGCAGGGCGTACGCAACCTCTCCCAGCTCCTCCACCCGAGCGTGCTTGACGATTTCGGCCTCGAGGCCACGCTGCGCGCGTATCTGAACCGGTTCTCCGAGCGCACGTCCATCGCGGCGACGGTCCGCTGCCAGCTGCCGTCGCGCCTGCCGTCGCCGGTCGAGGCGGGGCTCTATCGCATTGCGCAGGAAGCCTTGAACAACGTCGCCAGGCACAGTCACGCCTCCGCGTGCACGGTGTCCCTGGCCGTCACGGAAGGACACATCACGATGGACATCGAAGACAACGGGCAGGGCCGGTGGCCGGCGCCGGGCACCAGGCGCGTGAACGGGCTCGGACTCATCGCGATGCGCGAGCGCGCGCAGTCGCTTGGCGGGACCGTGACGGTCGGCGCGGGTGCCAACGGCGGCACGCGCCTCAGCGCCGTGGTGCCCGTCGCGGCAGCGGGACACGCGGCATGAGGATCCTGCTGGCGGACGATCACACGCTGGTGCGTCAGGGTATCCGGCGCATGCTGGAGGAAGAGCCAGACTGGACGGTGGTCGGCGAGGCCGGTGACGGCCACGAAGTGCTCCGGATGGCCGAAGAGCTGAAGCCGGACCTCGCCATCGTGGACGTCGCGATGCCGCACCTGAACGGCATCGAAGCCATCCGGCGGATTCTGCAGAAGCAGCCGCGCATGCACGTGCTGGTGCTCAGCATGTACGCCGACGAGTCCTACGTCACGCAGACGCTCCAGGCCGGAGCACGTGGCTACATGCTCAAGGACTCCGCCGACGCGGACCTGTTCGAGGCGGTCCGGACCATCGCGTCGGGAGGCACGTTCCTCAGTCCGGCCATCGCGCGGCAGATGAGCGAGCGCGTGCCCTGGACCGTGGGAGCCGCGGCCGACCCGTACGACACGCTGACGAACCGGGAGCGCGAGGTCTTTCAGCTCGTGGCCGAAGCCCGCTCGAACCGCGACATCGCGTCGCTGCTGGGGATCAGCCTGACCACCGTCGAAACACACCGCGCGCGGGTGCTCAGCAAGCTGAGCCTGCACAACGCCACGGAGATCGCGCTCTACGCGCTGCGGCGCGGCGTCATCAAGTAGCTAGACGCTCGCGCTGGTCTCGACGATCGGATTCGTCGTGACCTTCTGCCCCCGCTGAATCATCTCGTGCAGGGCGGCGCCGGTCGGGACCATCGGGTACACCGAGTCCTCCTGCTCCACCTGGAAGTCGATGATCACGGCCTTGGGGTGCTTCCGCGCGGCCTGGGCAGCGGGGATCACCTCGCTCCGCTGACGGACCGTCTGGCCCTTGAGTCCGTAAGCCTCCGCGACCTTCGCGAAGTCGGGGCTCAGGATCGGCGTGGCCGTGTAGCGCTTCTCGTAGAAGAACTGCTGCCACTGCCGGACCATGCCGAGGTAGCCGTTGTTGATGATGGCCACGTTCACCTTGATGAGCTCCTGCGCCATCGTGCCCAGCTCGGGCATGGTCATCTGGAACCCGCCGTCACCGGCCACCGCCCAGACGTCCGCGTCGGGGCGCGCCAGCTTGGCGCCGATCGCAGCCGGCAGCGCAAAGCCCATCGTACCGAGGCCACCCGAGGTCAGCAGGGTCCGCGGCTCGTTGTGCTTGTAGTACTGCGCCTCCCACATCTGATGCTGGCCGACGTCGGTCGCGACGATCGCGTTGCCGTCGGTCGCCCGCCAGAGGTCGTGGATCACGTGCGCGGCGTACAGGTGACCGTCGTCCGGGAGGTTCGTGATGTCGCGGACGGCCGCTTCCCCTCGGTTGACGGCAATCGCCGCGTGCCACTCCGGATGCTGGCGCTTCTCCATGTGCGGGAGCAGCTGCTCCAGGATGTCCCGCAGGTCGCCGGCCAGCGCCACGTCCACGCGGACGTTCTTGTTGAACTCGGTCGGGTCGATGTCGATGTGGATCTTCTTCGCGTTGGGCGCGTAGTTCTTCAGGTTGCCCGTGACGCGGTCGTCGAACCGCATGCCGCACGCGATGAGCAGGTCCGCATCCTGAATCGCCTGGTTGACCCACGCCTCGCCGTGCATGCCCATCATGCCGAGGTTCAGCGGGTGCTGCGCCGGGATGCCGCCGATCCCGAGCAGCGTCATGGCCGCGGGGATGTCGCCCTTCTCGGCGAAGGCGCGCATCACGTCCATCGCGTTCGACAGCAGGATGCCGTGGCCCGCGAGAATGAGGGGCCGCTCCGCCGCGGCGAGGAGCTCCAGCGCCTTGCG
>CAYNUO010000081.1:11780-13194 GCA_964400405.1 uncultured Bifidobacteriaceae bacterium
CCGATGAGCGCCGCCCCGACCTGCCCCGTGATGCAGACGATCGGCGACGAGTCCATCATCGCCGTCGCCATGCCCGTCACCATGTTGGTGGCGCCGGGACCCGAGGTGGCAATCGCCACGCCGACGCCGCCGCCGGCGCGCGCATAGCCGTCGGCCATGTGCGTCGCGCCCTGCTCGTGGCGGACGAGGATGTGCCGGATCGAGGGGTACTCGGGAAGCGCGTCGTACGTCGGCAGGATCGCTCCGCCGGGGTAACCGAACACGGTCGTCACGCCTGCCTTCTCCAGTGACGCCCAGATGGCCTGTGCTCCAGTTCGCTTCATGACTCGCTCTCTCGCTTCCGTGTTCCCTGACGCTGCCTGTATCGGCCGTACTAATGAAAAAGGCCATCACCCTGATGGATGATGGCCTCGAATCTGCCTTGCCTGGCGTCTGTTACGCCCGCATCATCCATCGTTTTTCCGGGCTGCTAATGCCCGGAATGCCAATAATGCTGATGTAGATGATGGCGGCGGCCATGGACACGACTCCCCACGCGGCGATGCCGAGGGACGAGAGCGTGTGCGCGAAGGCCTGACCGGACATGAACACGGCCAGTCTACCGGCGGGGATCCCGGCCGTCAAGCCGTGGCAGGGCCGGTCGCTATAATCCGCCGGATACCCCATCGATGCCCGACAACATCCTGCTGGTGGAAGACGAAGCCGCCCTGCGCCTGACCCTCGGTGACCGCCTCAGGAGCGAGGGGTACGACGTCGACTACGCGGCCACCGGGGACGAGGGCCTCGACAAGGCCACACGGCTGCCCTTCGACCTCGTCATCCTGGACCTGATGCTCCCCGGCAGGAACGGTCTCAGCGTCTGCGAGGAGATTCGGGCGGCGGGGCTCATCACGCCCGTGCTGATGCTGACCGCCAAGGGCCAGACGGCGGACAAGGTGGCCGGCCTGAAGATCGGCGCCGACGACTACGTGACCAAGCCCTTCGAGATGCAGGAGCTGGTGGCACGCGTCGAGGCCCTGCTCCGCCGCGCCCCGGCCCGTGCGGCGGCGTCCGCGGAAGTGGTCGAGTTCGGACCCAATCGCGTGGACCTGCGCGGCACCGAGGTCCTCCGCGACGGCCGCCCGGTCACGCTGTCCGCACGCGAGTTCCAGCTCCTCAGGTACTTCCTCGAGCACCCGGGGGCGACACTCTCGCGCGAACAGTTGCTGACCGATGTGTGGGGCTACAGCAGCAAGATGTTCACGCGGACGGTCGACGTCCACGTGGCCGGCCTCCGGCAGAAGCTCGAACCGGAATCCCGGCAGCCCCGCTACTTCGTGACCGTGCAGGGCCTCGGCTACAAATTCCGGCCGCAGGGCACATGAGGCGCCTGGCGCAGGGCCGGCTGCTCACGGCCGCCGTCGTCGCGACCACG
>CAYNUO010000082.1:0-12950 GCA_964400405.1 uncultured Bifidobacteriaceae bacterium
TGCTGACTGACTGCGCTTCAGACGCAGGTGTACGCGCGACAACGCCAAGGGTCATCAATGCGGCGAGTACCGCTGCGCAGGCCTTCAAAGGCAGACGAGTCATTCCAAGTCTCTCCAGGCGGACCATTGGACTATGGGACTCTAGCGACAGTCAATACCAATTCGTATTGGTATTACAGAGTTGTAATCTCTCTCTGTCCTTGCTGTCTGAGGTCCCGGATCGGCCGGGTGGGCGGGCGGTTCTAGCGGGCGGGTGGGCGAACGGCGCGGGCTATCAGATTCACGGCGGTGCCGGGCTTCAGCTGCAGATTCGGGTTGATCCGGATGGCGCCATAGGGGCCGGGCACCGGGTCCGCCCGCTCAATCAGTGGCGCCGGGGTGTGGACGAAACCTACGACGACGCCGTCGACGTCCGCCAGGAACGCGGTGCTGCCCTGGACGAATCGCGACCCCGTATAGACCCACCGGCCCACGGGCATCGTCGCCTTGGCGCTGTCGTCCCAGATCAGTTCCTCGGCCCTGACACGGCGCTCGGCGCCATCGACCATCCACGAGACCCACAGCTCGACCGGGTCTCCGGACGGCGGGATCGGGTCGAAGTGAAACCGCGGCCGGTTCGTCGCGTGCTCGCGATCCAGCCCGATCAGGATGAGCCCCAGATTGAAGTCGATTGCGTTGCTGTCGATCTCAATCGCGCTCTCGTAGGACTTATAGCCGCCCTTCGTGTTGACCAGGAACTCGAGCACCGGCACGTCGTTGATGACGCCAGGAACCGAGACCTCCTTCGCCGCAAGGTCAACGATGACGGTGCCGATGCGGACGCGCGAGCCTTCGAGCTTCTCGACCCGGGACGGTGCAAGCGGCGGAGGCGTGGCCCCGTAGACGCGGGGGCGCACGCGCGGCGGTGTCTGGGCCCCCGCAGACGACGCCACGAAAACACAGCCGGCGGCTGCCAGGAAGCTCACCGCCTGCCGGACGATGCGCGACAGGCGCCGCGGCTTACTTGCGGGCAAGTGCGGCATCGAGTGCCTGCTGGAACACGCCGAACTGCTTGGCCCCGATGATTCGCTCGGTCACGGTGAACGCGCCCGTCTTCGGGTCCAGCAGGCCGACAAAGAAGGTGGGCGTCGCCGTGACGCCGGCGCGCTGCGACATCACCTGGTCGCTCGAGACCTGATCGCGCTTCCGGCCGCTGTCCAGGCACGCGCGGAGCTGTTCCACGTTCACGCCCGCCGCACCGGCGACCGCGGGCAGCAGCGGCGGCGCCAGCTGCGTCTGACTCGCGAACATCCGTGCATGCATCTCCCAGAACTTGCCCTGATCGCCGGCGCAGAGCCCGGCCTCGGCGGCCTTGAACGCGTTGCGGTGCGACGCCAGCGGGAAGTTCACGAACGCGTGCCGCGCCTTGCCGGAGTCGACGTATTCCTTCTCGATCTGTGAGGCGGTCTGACGGACATGCCGCGCGCAGAACGGGCACTCGAAGTCCGAGACCTCGACCAGTACCACGCGCGCGGCAGTGTTCCCGCGCATCGGGGCCTTGTCCAGCTTCAGTTCGATACGGTCCAGGCTGGGCAGCGCCGTGCCAGGCCGCTGGGCCTTGAGGGCGTCGATCTCCTTCTGCTGCGCGTCGACACGGGTCTTCAGCGCCTCCAGCTCCAGCTTGAGCTGTGCCGTGGACTGGGCGCTGGCCGGAACCGCAGCCATGAAGCCCATCGCCACACCGAACAACGCGCGCGCAAGTCGTGTCATAGGGATCTCGTGCGGAACGTTCCCGCGCCGCGATATCGTACCGCACCAGGGGTCGCTTGTCGTGACGTTCTCTCCAACCCGTCGTCAGGCCGCCGCATTCGCGGCCTGTCTCGCAGCGCCGCTCGGCCTGGGTCTCGCCGTCTGCGTCGGCCTGTACGCCGACCCACGCTGGTGGCGCCTGCCGGCGCTGGCGCGCGACGCCGCAGCTGGCCTCACGCTGGCGGCAAATACGGCAGGGCTGATGTGCCTGTGTGCAGCCGCCGAGCCCTCGCGGCGGGCATGCTGCTGGGCGGCCGTGTCCATCGTCTCCTCGTACCTCGTGCTGGCGGCCATGGCGGGCCGCGCCACGCCAGCCGTGTGGCTGCCGGCACACGGCGTGATGGCCGTGGCGGCCGCTGCGGTCGTCGCCTCGCGCGCGGCCGCGGGACGCCTGCTTCCCCACCCGCTCGATGCCGCCGGCCTGTCGCTGACGACGGTCGCCGCGACGCTCACCGCTGTGCTCGCCCTCGGCCCGGCGCTTCCGCCGGTTCCCGTCTGGCTGATCGACCTGCTGCTCCGCGTGAACCCCGTCGTGGCGGTCACATCCGCGGCCGGCGTCGATCTGCTGCACACCGACGTCTTCTATCGCCTCGCGCCCGTCGCGCACTGGCAGTTCGTGTACCCGGGCACCGCGGCGAGCGTCGCGCTGTTCGGGAGCGCGGCCGCCGCGATGGGCGTCTTCAGCCGCGCCGGGCGGACGGGGCCACCCGCGTCGCGGCGTATACTGCGCCCCGAGGATAAACGCACATGACACGCTTTTTCGCCACGCTCCTGCTGTCCGCACTCGCCCTGGGTCCGACGACGCTCGCCGCGCAGTCCAAGCCCGGGCTCACGCCCGATACCCGCAAGAAGCTGCTCGCCGCGGCGGAGCGCGCGGCGGCCTACGTGGTCGCGCAGCAACAGCCGTCGGGTGCGTTCGAGAACCACCTCGGCATTTCGGCGGTGGCGGCAAACGCACTGTTGAAGCTCCCGAAGGCGAACCGCGCCAAGGTCGAAGCGTCGGCATTCAAGACGCTGGACTACCTCGGCACGCAGGCGAAGCCCGACGGTGGCGTTTACGAGAAGGCCATCCCCCACTACATGACGGCCGTTTCGGTCTCCGCATTCGTCGCGGGCGGGCGGGCGAAGGACAAGGCGCTCATCAACAAGGGCCGCCAGTACCTCGTGGAACACGTGCTCGACGAAGGTGAAGGTCTGAAGCCGGAAGACAAGTTCTACGGCGGCGTGGGCTACGGCGGCCTGAGCGACGGCGGCATGGCCGACATCATCAGCCTCGAGTACAGCCTGCAGGCGCTGAAGGACTCCGGCCTCGCCGCGAACGACCCGGCGTGGGAGAAGGCCCTCAAGTTCCTGCAGCGCACCCAGAATGCGAGCGAGACGAACGATCAGTCGTGGTCGGGCAACGACGGCGGCTTCATCTACTATCCCGGCTTCAGCCAGGCCGGCCAGACGCTCTCCTACGGCGCCGGTTCGTATGCCGGGATGATGAGCTACTCATGGGCCAGCTTGAAGAAGTCAGACCCGCGCGTGCAGAACGTGTTCAAGTGGGTGAAGAACAACTACACGCTGGACGAGAATCCCGGCCTCGGCCAGAAGACGCTCTACTACTACTACCTGATGCTCGCGCGCGGGCTGAACGCGTACAACGAGGACGTCGTCGTCGACGCGAAGGGCCAGCGGCACAACTGGCGTGAAGAGCTGGGCAAGAAGCTCCTCTCGCTGCAGAATGCCGAAGGCTTCTGGGTGAACACCCACCCGGCCGAGCTCCAGACGAACAAGGTGCTCGTCACGTCGTTCACGCTGCAGGCCATCGAGGCGCTGCTCGAGTAGCCCGTGGCGAACCGGGTGCGCAGGCCCGGGAGCCAGGTCCGCAGCGGCCGGTGCGCGGCCATCGGAGTATCGCTGCTGTGTGCGGCGGTGCCCGCGCTGGCCGCACCTGAACTGACCGGCGAAGCCGGATTGGGCGGTCGCGCTCGCGCCGGACGCTGGATGCCGGTGACGGTGGTCCTCGACAGTACGACATCGACCAGCGGACAGCTCACGGTGGACTGGGGCGGCGCGCTCGCGCGGCGCGAGATCGGTCTGCCCGGCGGCGGCCGGCGCACGGTCACGTTCATGCTCCGCACGGGCGATCCGCGCGGTCGCGTCGACGTGACATTCGCCGATCCCGCCGGCAACCGCACGAGCGCGGAGATCCCTGTCACGGTTGACGCCGACGACGCGACGCTCGTTGCCTGTGTCGACGGCGGCATGGGCAGTACGTGCACGGCGTCTGCCCCGTCCGGCCAGGCGCCACGCGACTGGCGCGCGTGGGATGCCGCCGACGAAATTCAGATGCCGGCCCCGGAGGCCCTGGACGTCGAGCAGCGTGAAGCCATCGCCCGATGGGCGGGCCGGCGGCAGAGCGAGTCGTACTTCGGGTCGCCGGTCGACCCGAACGCACTGACGCCGCAGATTCCCGCGCGCCACGTCGCACCGTGGCTGCTGCTCGCGCTGGGACTGCCGCTGGCGGTGTCTCTCGTAGCACCTCACCGGCCACGCTGGCGCGCACCGCTGCAGCTCGGTGCGATCGGCCTGTCCGTGCTGGGTGCGCTGGGTGCGGGACGGACCGGCACGGCTGCGACGTTCCGCCATGTCACCGTCGTGCATGCGTTCGCCGGAACGGCGGCAACGCTCGCGGAGACACGTGGCTCCCTCGACATCGCGCGTGACGGCCGCCTGCGCGCCACGCTGCGGTCCGCGGGTGCGTGGCTCGAATCCCCGGGTCCAGGCCGCATGCCGCAGGACATCGACGGCGACGGGCACCCCTTCGTGGACCTCGACGCGCGGCTCGGCGCATCCCACCGGTTCGACGCGGAGTATCCGGGGCCGCCGTCACCGGTCCGCGTGATGCGTTCCGCCGACCGCGTGTCCGTCGAGAACCGCGGCAGCGCTCCGTTGCGCAACTGCGCGTTTCCGTCCAGTGTCGACGCCCGCGGCATCACGACGATCGATCCGTCCGCCACCGTCACGCTCACCGGCGCCGTCGGTCCCGGTGACGTGATGGGCTGCGTGTGGGAGAGCTCCGGTCCGCCGCTCGACGTCACCGGGGGCGTAAGGGTCGACGGAGCGTCCACGCTGCTCGTGCACCTGGATACGGTGCTGCCGTGATCGAGCTGCGTGAGCTCCAATGGGGTCGCGCGGGCGACGCGGGCGCATACCTGACGGCGGACGTCGCGCGCGGCGCGTGCGCCGTGCTGGATGCCGCCGAACCAGCCGCGCTGGCGGCGCTCGGCGTGATCGGCGGACGACGCGCGCCGATGGCAGGCCGCATCGTGCTCGACGGCCGCGACGTGACCGCCGACCCGGCGTCGCGCAGACGCCTCACCTTCCTCGCCTACGACCTCCCGGTGCTGCCGGTTCACGTCGTTGACTACCTCGCGCTGGCCGCGGCGGGGCGCGCGGGCTTCGGGGGCTCTCCGGCCGCGGCGCTTCGTGCATCCGGCCTGCCCGCCGACGCCGCCGTGGACGGACTCGACGCCGTCACGCGACACACGCTCGACCTCGCAGCGGCGCTCGCGTCCGGCGCGCCGATCCTCCTGGTGCATGCCCCGTTCACGGGCGGAACCGCGGAGGATCATGCGCGACGGCGGGCGCTGCTGTCCGAGGCGCGGCACGAAGGCCGCACCGTCATCCTGACGGGCGTGTCGCGCCGCGACGCGCTCGCCGACGCCGTGCTCGAGGCCGGGCGCTGATGCGCGCGCTCCTGACCCTCGCGCTCGACACCGCCTTCTCGCCGCGGGCGCTGCTCTGGGCGCCGGCCGTGCCCGCGGGCATTCTCGCGCTCTTCGTCGTGACGTGGGGAGACGGCACAGGGGCCACGGCCTGGCCGGCGTGGAACTTCTACGAGCAGGTCAGGTTCGTGGAAGCGGGCGTACTGCTGTGGGCGGTTCCGTGGATCGCCCGTCGCGCGCTGCCGATGCAGTCCCGCGCGGACACGATCCGGCTCTCGGCGCTGACCGGCGCTTCGCCGTCCCGGCTGCTGCTCGGGCGTGCAGTCGCGGTGCTGCTCGCCACGGCCACCACCGTGCTGTATTCGGCACCCATGGCCGTCCTGGCGCAGCGGATGTCAGGCGGCTCGCTCGTGCGGATGGCGCTGGACGAGACGGCGTTCGGCGCACTGGCCGTGCTCTCGGCCATGGCGGCGCTGTGGATCGATCGCTGGATCGCCTCTCCAGCCGTCGCGTGGGTCGTCGGCGTCGTGAGTCTTGCGGCAGTGGCCGGGTCCCTGCGCGGCGCGTTCCACGCACCGGCGGCTCTGGCGCTCGCCGCCGTGACCATCGCGGCTGCCGCGCTCCTCGTGTTGTTGCGCGTTGCCGACCGGGATCTCCCGCCTGATCCGGAGGAGGCGCAATGACGGCTGGCCTGCTGCCCGTGCTGTCACGGCTGCGGACGCGCGCCGGTCTCACGGGCATCGTGGCGACCGGGGTACCGGCGGCCGGTCTCGCCTGGGGTCTGGTCGAACTGCTGCGTAGCTACGCACCGGACGGCACGCTCGCTCGCACCGCGCTGACCGTGCCGGCGGCCGGCCTTGCCGTCGTGGCCACGGTGGCGATCGCCTGGAGCCGGCGGCCCGCGCTCACCGACGTTGCACGCGACGCCGACCGGCGGCTCGACCTCCAGGCTTCGGTCGTCACCGCGTGGCAGTTTCGCGACGCCACGGATGCGTTCGCCGCTCGCACGACGACACGGGCACTGGACGGACTGCGCGCCGCGCGACCGGGCGTCGTGTATCCATGGCGGATCTCGCGGGCGGGCCTCGTGTGCCTGGCCGTCGGCGCCGCGGCCGTCCTCGGCGGAACGGTGGGTCCAGGCGCCGGTGCGCCCCGGCCCGGTCGCGCGGAGGCAACGACTGGCGCAGCCGGACGGCTGGCGTTCCCGGCGCCACCAGGCACGCCGGGAACGACGGCCGACCGATCCGCCGCAACGGCACTGCCGCCGCCACAGCAGACGCCCCCACGCGGCGCCGTTCCTGAAGCAGCCCCTCGTCCGGGGGACAACGGCGATGCGCCACGCCCGGGGTCCCGCGGGGCAGGCGAACAGACGAACCCCGACGCCACCGGTGCGCTCGCAGCCGCTAAGGGTCAGAGCCGCGGCGGCATGTCGGCTCCCGGCGGGGGCCGGTCAGGTGGCCGTGGCGCGTCCACGGGCAACGGTCCCACCGGCGGCAGCGCGCCGCCGCCGGCATCGACGCCGCCGGCCGCCGCCGCGAACGCGCCGGGGCTGGAGCGTGTTCCAATGAATCGCCGCGCCTATGTGCGGCGTTATCTGCTTTCCCGCGCGGAGCCGCGATGACTCAGACCTCCCAGGATCTCGACACGCAGGTCGCCACGTTCCGTGAGTGCCACGCGCACCTGCGGACGGAACTCGGCCGCGTCTTCGTCGGTCAGCCCGAACTGCTCGAGTTCGTCATCGCCTGCTTTCTGTGTCAGGGCCACGCCCTGCTCGAGGGTGCGCCCGGCCTCGGCAAAACGCTGCTGATCCGCACGCTGGCCGACGCCGTCACGCTGCGCTACGCGCGCATCCAGTGCACGCCGGACCTGATGCCCGCCGACGTGACCGGCGCTGCCATCCTTACCGAGAGCGCCGGCCGTCGCGAGTTCACGTTCCAGCCCGGCCCGCTCTTCGCGCACATCGTGCTCGCGGACGAGATCAACCGCGCCACGCCGCGCACGCAGGCGGCCTTCCTCGAAGCGATGCAGGAGGGGCACGTCACCGTGCTCGGCACGACGCATCGCCTCGACACGCCGTTCTCCGTGTTCGCCACGCAGAACCCGATCGACATGGAGGGCACGTACCCGCTGCCCGAAGCCCAGCTCGACCGGTTCTTCTTCAAGCTCGCCGTGCGCACACCGACGATCGACGAACTGGGCGAGATCATGGCGCGCACGACCGGCGTCGATCAGCCCATGGCCACGGCCCGCTTCGGGGCGGAGGTCCTGCGCTCGATGGCCGGGCTCATCCGGCAGGTCAAGATCGCCGACGACGTGACGCGTCTCGTGCTGCGCATCGTGACGGCCACGCATCCCTCCGCCGCGGGCGCGCCGGCTACCGTCACGCAGTACGTCCGCTACGGCGCGAGCCCCCGCGGCGGACAGGCGATCATCCTCGGCGCGAAGGCGCTCGCCCTGATGGCCGGCCGCCATCATGTGGCACCGGAGGACATCCGGCGCGTCGCGGTGCCGGCGCTCGCACACCGCCTCATCCTCAACTTCCAGGGTGAGATGGACCGCATCGAGACCGCGGACCTCGTCCGCCAGGTCCTCGACGCCACGGCGGTCTGATGCTCCTGAGCGCCGACGACACCCGCCGGCTCGACCGGCTGGCGCTGGCCTCGCCACACACCGTCGCGGCGGCCGGCGCACGCCAGTCGCGCGCCCGTGGCGCCGGACTCGAATTCGAGGACTACCGGCCGTATCACGCGGGCGATGACCCCCGGACGATCGACTGGACCGTCGCCGCGCGCCTGCCGCAGCTCGTCGTGCGCGTCTTCCGCGCGGAAGGGCATCTGCGCCTCCACCTGCTGCTGGACATCAGCCGATCGATGGGCGTCGGCTCACCGGCAAAGCTGCGAACGGCGGCCCGCGCCGCCGCCGCACTGGCGTATGTGGCCGGCGCGCGCCGCGACGCCGCCGGGCTCGCCACGTTCGACGACCGCATCCGCACTCACATCGCGCCCGATCACGGCAAGGCGCACCTGATGCGCGTGCTCGCGGCGGCCGACGCCGCCCGGACGGTCGGGCGGACGGATGCGAACGCGGCGCTCACGGCATACGCCGCCGCGATGCGCGGGCCCGGGCAGGCCGTCGTGCTCTCGGACTTCCTGGGGCCCGAGCTGCCGATCGACGGCCTCAGGCACCTGGCCCATCGCGGTCTCGCGCCTGTCGTGATGCAGGTGCTCGCCACTGAGGATCTCGAACCCGCCATCACCGGGCCCACCGAGATCGCCGACGCCGAAGAGCCGGCCCACGCGCGGTTGACGGACCCCGACGGCGCGCGCCGCTATCAGACCGCCGTCCGCGCGCACGCCGCTGCGATGGAGGACGCGTGCCGCCGCCACGGCTGGCCGTATCTCCGCCTCGCGACGGACACGCCGTTTCCGGCCTGGCTCGCGGCGTCGACGGCGGCCGGCCTGCTGACCGTGCACGGATGATGACCACCACGGTGCATCTGCTCCACCCGGCGGTGCTGTGGCTGCTGCCGCTCGCGCTGCTGCCGTTCCTGCTCCACCGCCGGACCGAGGACGCCACGCGCCGCGTCGTGTCCGCGCTGCATCTGTGGCCGGCTTCACCACCACCGGTCCAGCGCGCACCGCGCCCGAATCCATTCGTCGTCGACCGCCGGAGTCTGCTGCTCGGCGCGCTGGTCGCGCTGATCCTTCTTGCGCTCGCGTCGCCGGTCTGGCGCGGCCGTCCGGCCGAGATCGTCTTGATCGTCGACACATCCGCGAGCATGTCGGCGCGGTTCGGTCAGGGCACGCGCCTCGATCGCGGACGCGAGGAGACGGTGACCGCGCTTCGCAACCTGGGAAGCGGCGACGTGCGCCTCGTCAGCGCGGGTCAGCCGGCCGTCGATCACGGACGCTTCCCGGCGTCGAGCGACCGCCTGCGCCAGGCCCTCGCGGCGATCGCGCCGGAGGCCACGGCCTCGCATCTGCGTGAGGCGCTGGCGCTGGCCGCGGCGCTCGAGCCGGGCTCGCCCGTCTGGGTCCTCTCCGACCACGCGGTGACCGGCGTGGCGCGCAGCCTGGTGGCGACGGCTCCGGCCGGCAACGTGGCGCTGACGGCCCTGGTCGCCGGCGCCGCGGCGGGCGGCACCGTCACGGTGACCGCGCAGATCGAGAACACGGATGCGGCACCCGCCCGCGCCACGCTGGCCGTGCTCGACGCCGGACGAACGATCGCGTCGGAAGACATCGTGCTCGGGGCCCGAGCTGCCATGACCTGGACGCGCGTGCTCGGAACCAGTGCCGGAGCCGTCGAGGCGCGGCTGACGCCCGCCACGTCAGACGCGCTCGCCGCCGACAACGTCCGGACCGCGGTCGTCACACCCGCCGTCCAGGTGCGCGTCCGGCTCGAGGACGGCGCGGGCGCGGCCCTCACGCAGGCGATCGCGGCCAATCAGGCCTTCGCGGTCACGACGGGGCCGGATGCGGACGTCGTCGTCTGCCGGCGCTGTGCCGCAGGTACCGCGGCGCCCGGTACGCTCCGGCTCACGGTGCCCGGAGCCGGTGCCTCTGCGCCGGCAGGCGTCTCGATCGCGGGTCCCGCGCACCCGGTCACCTCGGGACTCGCGGGGCTCGAGGCGACGGCCGCGGCCAACGACGCCGTCACCCGCGCGAATCCGGCGGACCGGCCGGGCACGGTACTCGTGCGGGTCGGCCGGGCCCCGGTGGTCTCCGTCGACGAGAGCCCGCGCGGGCGCGTCGTGACGCTGCACGCAGACGACACGGATCCGGCCTTCGTGCGGAGCGCGTTCTTCGCCGTGCTCGTCGCGAACGCCATCGACTGGATCGCCGGACGCGACAACCCGGAGACGCTGGATGCGGGTGCGCCGCTGCGCTGGTGGGCCGCCGATGCGGCCACCGCCACGCTCACCGGTCCGGACGGCCAGGCGCGCGCCGCGCGGCTGGAGCTGGGCTGGCTGACGTCCACCGACACCCGGCACCCGGGGATCTACACCGTCACCACGCCGCGAGGCCTGGCGCGGCTGGCCGTGACGATCCCGGCTACCGAGTCGGCACTCGACGAGCCCGCGGAAGCGCTTCCGGCCGCAACCTCCGGATCGCCGGCGTCCGTCCCCGTTCGGCCTCTCGCGCCGTTCCTGCTCGGGATGGCGCTGCTGCTCGCGCTCGTCGAATGGCGTGCGTGGCCCACCCTCGACGGCGCCGCGCCGGCGCGTATCGTGTGCGCTGTGGCGCTCGCGGCCGCGACGGCGGGGCTGGCCCTGCCGATCGGCCGGCACCCGTTGCACGTGATCTTCACCATCGACCGCTCGGACAGCATCGCCCCGCGGGATCAGCTTGCCGCCACGTCCGCCGCAGCACGGGCCAGCCGCCAGACCCGGGACGGCGACACTGCCGGCCTCGTCACCTTCGGCAGCCGTCCGGTGGTGCAGCGCGCGCCCGCCGCCACGGCCATCGACACGGAGCTCAGCGTCGAAACCGGCGGCGACGACTCGGCCATCGCGGATGCGATCCGGGCGGCGCTGTCGCTGCTGTCACAGCGTGGCGATCGGGACGACGGCAGCGGCCGGATCGTGCTGGCCACTGACGGATGGGAGACCACGGGCCGCGCCGTCGACGCCGCCACCGCGGCTGCCGGCGCGCGCGTCGCCATCGACGTGCTGCCGCTGACCGCCCGCTCGTCGCTGCCCTTCGTCCGATCCGTGCAGGCGCCCGAAGACGTCCGTGCCGGAGAGCCGTTCACGGTGGGCGTGCTGGTCGGAGGGCCCGCGGGCGGTACGGCCTCGATCACGCTCGACGGCGGCGACGACGTCGTGACCGGCGAGGTCCGGCTCGGCCCCGATGGCCTCGGGGCCGCGCGGTTGACGGCCCGCCGCACGACGCCCGGGCTCGCGGTGCTTCGCGCACGCATCGGTGACGAGCCGGACCCCACGGCACCGGGCGCCGCCATCACCGTCCTCGGCCCTCCCCGCCTGCTGCACATCACGCCCGCGGATCAACCAGGGGGACGGGCCGCCCTGTCGCTGCCGGGCTACCGCGTCGACCGGGTGCCGGCAGGTCAGGCTCCAGCCAGTGACGCGGCGCTGGCGCCGTATCAACTCGTCGTGCTGGACGGTGTGCCCGGCGATGCCCTCTCCGGACCCGCGGCCGCCGCGCTGGCGGAGTGGACGTCCGGCGGCGGCGGACTCGCCGTGTTCGGCAGCCCGGCCAGCCTGCCCTCCGGCGGCTACGCGCAGCCGGCCGTCGATGCGCTGCTGCCCGCCGACCTGCGTGTGGCGCCATCGTCACGCACGCCGGCGACGGCGACGATCGTCGCGATCGACACGTCGGGCAGCATGGCCGACACCGTCGGCGGCCTGCAGAAACTCGAAGCCGCGCGCGACGCGGTGCGGCGCGTCAGCCGCGCGCTCGCACGAGACGACACGTTCGGCGTCCTCGCCTTCGACATCCGTGCCCGCGCAGTCGCTGAACCGGGACCTTCTGCCCGCGGCGCATCGCTCGAGGCCGCGCTCGCCGCGCTGACACCTGGCGGCGCCACGCGGATGGCGCCTGCCGTGGAGCTGGCCGCGACCTGGTTCACCGCCACCGGCGCCACGCGCCGCCACCTGCTGGTCGTCTCCGACGGCCGCACGACCGCGGACGATCTGACCCTCGCCGGCACGCGCGCCGCGAACGCCGGCTTCACGCTGTCGGTCATCGCCATCGGCGCCGATGCGGACCGCGCCGGACTGACCGCCCTCGCGGCGCGCACCGGCGGGCGTGTGCACTTCCCGGCCGCGCTCGCAGAGCTCCCCAGTCTCGCCGCCGCGGATGTCGTGGCCTCCCGGGGCGGCGCGACCGTCACCACGCCCGTGGCCCTCAGGGCCGCTGGCGCGCATCCGGTGCTCGCCGGCCTGCCGCTCAACCCGTTGCCGCAGGTCGGCGGCTACGTGGTGGCGGCGCCGCGCCCGGGCGCGGAGGCGATCCTCGATTCGACGCTCAGCGATCCGGTGTTCATCGCGGGCCGCGCGGGCCTTGGCCGCGTCGTGCTCGTGACGACCGACCTCGGCGGCCCCTGGGCCGACGGCCTGCGCCGCTGGGCCGGTTACCCCGCGCTGATCGCGCAGACGCTCCGCTGGGCGAGCCGCCGCGACCACGGCAGCGGCATCGACGTCGCGATCGAGGACACGCTGGCCGGCGCCACGCTCCGCGCCTGGTTCGAAGGCGGCGTTTCGGCCGGCGGCGCGGATCAGGCGCCGATTGCGCGGCTGCAGATGCCGGACGGCCGCGTCGTCGGCCTGCCGCTCCGGCCCGTCAGTCGCCAGCTGTTCACCGCGGAGGTGCCGGCGGGCGCACCGGGGCTCTACCGCGTCGACGTGTCCGCGGGCGAGACGCTCCGCGTCACGCGCGGCCTCGTGCGCCGGGCAGACCGTGAGCGCACGGCCGCGGGCACCGACGA
>CAYNUO010000083.1:0-12294 GCA_964400405.1 uncultured Bifidobacteriaceae bacterium
TGTCGCCGCCCACGCCCATGTCTGTCAGCGCCGGCCGATGGCGTCCCCGGACACCACGACCTCGACACGCCGGTTCTGCTGACGGCCCGCCGCGGTGTCGTTGGTCGCGACCGGCTGTTCCTCGCCGAACCCCGACGCGCCCAGGCTTGCCGCCGCGATCTTCTGGTCCACGAGATACCCGCGGACCGATTCCGCACGTCGCTCGGAGAGCCGCTGGTTGGACGCCAGTTCGCCCTGGCTGTCGGTATGACCCTCCACCGCGAGCTGCAGTTCCGGGTGCGAACTGAGGATGCCTGACAGGCGCGACAGCTTCTCGCGGGCGCCGGGCTTGATCGCGGCGCTGCCGGAGTCGAACAGCACGTCGGACAGGTTGATCACCAGGCCCCTGGCCGTTTCACGCGTTTCGAGCACACGGTTCAGCTCGTCGCGCAGCTTCGCCCGAAGGTCGGCCTTCTCCTTCTCGGATCTGGCCGCCGCGGCGTCCGCCTCACTGACCCGGGCTTCTGCCGCTGTCCGGCCGGCGTCCGCCTCGCGACGGGCCGCGTCTGACGCGACCAGCGCTGCATCCACCTTCGCGCGGCCGGCATCCGACGCGACGCGCGCGGCGTCGGCGGCCGCCAGCGCCGCCCTGGAGACGGCGAGTTCCGCATCAGCCGTCGCGAGTCCGCGCTCGGCCGTGGCCTGCCCGCGTTCCGACGTGACCCGGGCGGCGTCTGATGCGGCCAGCGCCGCGTCGGCCGTCGCGAGCCCGCGCTCAGCCGTCGCCTGCCCACGTTCCGCCTGGCCCTGCGCCGTCGCCGCCGTCCGCGTCGTGGCCTCCGCCGCCTGACGACGGGTCACCTCCGCCTGCGCCCGGTCCCGCTCGGCCGAGGCCTGTGCGAGCGCGTTGCCCTCACGTGCCGCCGACGCGCTTTTCTGCTCGGCCTGATACGCCTCTTCCTGCCGCTTCAGCCCCACGAGCCGGGCGTCCTCGGCCGTCTGCGCCGCCTGCCGTGCCGGCATCATGATCGCGTTGCCGCCGCGCTTCGCGGTCCGCGCGTCCTCGGCCGCCGCGAGGAGCGTTTCCGCCTTCGCGAACGACTCGGCCGCGAAGCGATCGGCTCCTGCAAGCCGGGCGAGCGCGACCGCATTCCTCGCCTGCGCGAGGTCCTGCGGCGAGCCGGACTCGAGCGGGGTGACACGCAGCCGCGTGGCGTCCTGGCGCATCAGGTAGGCGCCGCGCGTCAACAGTTCGTGCTTCGCCTCGATCAGTTCGACCGTGCCGTTGGTCGTGTCGCGGATGACGTTCTCCATGACGACCACGTCGCTGGGCTGGGTCACCGCGAAGTAGGGTTCGGCGGTGACGATCAGGCCGAACGCCTGCAGTTCGGTGGTCACCGCGACCTTGGCGTCATCGCCATCCACCTGGACCTCGCCCAGGTTCGACGCGCGCCCTTCGGGCGTGATCGCCCAGAGCACGTACGTCAGATACTCGCTGCCGAACCGGCTGGCCGGCGCCATCTCGTCGAAGCGGGCCTCGATCTTCATGTAGCCCTGCTCACCCGACACCTTCGCGGACCCCTTCGCGTTCGGCGCGAGGATCGTCCCGGCGAAGTCGACTTTCGTGTCGCCCCGACGCGGCCGGTAGTTGACGGCCGATGTCGTGTGCGCCACGACCGTGACCCGGAAGACCGGGACGGTGGCGTCCTGCGCGCGGGCGGGCGGCGCAAGCGCGGCGCCGGCCGTGGCCAGGACGAGGAAGACGAGCATCCGATTGATGGTGGTCATTGGCTGTGTCTGCTTTCTTGACTGTCGTTAATTGATGCGGACGGTCAGCGGCTGCGAGAGCTCCGTCGACACGTCACTGCCCGCCGCCAGCCGGATTTCCTTCCCCTTGGTCGCGAGGACAACGCCCGTGCCGGCGCCGCCGCCCACGGCTGCGCCCTGCGCGGCGCCCTTCTTCCCACCCAGGAGTCCCCCGATCACGGCTCCCGCACCGGCGCCGATGCCGACCTTGGCGGCGTCCTCACCCTTGGTTGCGGGCGCGAGTCTGGAGACGGGCGCCGCCGACAGGGCGTAGCTCGTTCCGCCGGTGGAGAGCGACGTGAAGTCCAGCACCAGGCTCGCGCGTCCCTTGACGCGACCCGAATCCTCGGCGCCGCTGACGATGCCCCGCACGGTCGAACCGGCCGGCAACACGGTCCTGCCGTCGGCGACAACCGCGCTGGTGAGTTCGGCGGTCACGACGTCCTCGACACGGCTGGTGTCCGAGGCCACGGCCGTCCTGAGGCTCAACTCGAGCGCGGTACCCGCCGGAAGCGTCACCTCACGTCCGCGGCGCGCCGAAGACGCAGCCGGGCTGGACACGGCCTCGGTCGTCGTCCGCTCGCTCGTCGTCCGCTGCCTCGGCGCCGTCACAGTCGTCGCGGGTGCGGACGTCTCCCTCCGTGTCGTCGTGGTCGTCGTCGTGACGACGGTCGACGGTTCAGCCCCGGCGAGGGCGTCGTCGGGCCGGTCTGACGCGGCGGTGCCACACGCGCCGACCAGCGCCGATCCCGCCAGCACTCCGGCGAGGATGCAGGTCCTGACGGCGTGTGCGTGGCGCGGCCCCGAAGTGACGAACGGCGTGCGCGAGTGGGTGTTGGAGCGTGTCATGTAGGCGGCTTTCCTGACCCGCCGCACGGAACATGTGGCCCCGGCTGGCGCGAGTCGACGAGCGGCCACCGTCGCGGAGATGCCCGCAGCGGTGACGAAGTGGTGCGCGAGATGCGCCGTCCGTATACCTGTGCGGTGGAGTCAGGGATCGCCCGGGGATACGGGCAGGCGATCGACGGTCACGGAAAGTGAGAAGAGGCGCCGGAACCATGCGTTCCGGGTAGGACGAGGCTACCGCATCCGCCGCGGAACCTCTGTACCTTCCGGAACAGTGAGCTACCGCTGGGCGAGCAGCAGCAGGGCGGCGATGACGGGCGGAAGGACGGTCGCGGCCCGGGCAAGATCCGCCCAGATACGGTGACCCGTGTAGCGGGCCGCGCTGCGCCAGATCCCGACGATGACGACGACGGAGTAGACGAGCGCGATGCCATCGAGCACGTCCGCCGCGTCGTTCAGCTTCAGCACGCGCAATCCGAGTTGCGGAATGGCCAGCACGAGGCCGCCGAGCTGCGCAAACCCCCAGTAGGTCATCGCAAGCGAGAACTCACCTCGCCACAGTGCGGAGATCGCCTGCCCGGGCGGCCAGAACGGCGGGGAGACAACCGGCGCCGGAGGCCCGGCCGGCGCAGACGCGTCGTCGACCGCTGCCGGCGACGCCGGCGGAGCGGGCTCCGGCCGCGCGGGAACGCGGGGCAGCTCGCCGTCCGGCATCCGCAGGCCGCGACGCGCCATCTCCGAGAGGATCTCCCACTGCCCTTCCTCGAAGTAGTCGTCGAGCCGGCTGGCGGCGTCGAGCAGTTCGGCGTCGCGGCGGCCGCGCCAGACCTGTTCCGGCGTCATCGGACGTCCCGCTCCTGGTGCACCGCCGTGAACACGGCCATGTATTTCGCCACCGCCACGCGACGATCGTACGCCAGTCCGGCCGCCCGCGCGTTGGCGCCGCAGCGAGCCGCCAGGTCCCGGTCGCCGTGAAACACGCGGATCTGCCTGGCCAGGTCCTCGGCGTTGCCGGGCTCTGCCACCAGGCCGCACTGGTGCGCTCGCGTGATCGCCGCCACTTCGCAGTCTTCCTCGACGGCGGCCACATAGGGACGCCCGGCCGCGAGGATGCCGTAGAGCTTGCTCGGCACGATGTACCCCGCCATGCCGCGCTGCAGCGGCACGAGAAAGACGTCCGCCGATGCGAACGCGTCACGCAGCCCCTCCTGCGGCACGAACGGCAGGAACGTCACATTCGACAGGCTCAACGCCGCCACGCGCGCCTCCAGCGCCGCCTTGTTCGCGCCCTCGCCCACCAGCACGAAGCGGATATCCGGCGTGTCGCGGAGGATCCGCGCGGCATCCACGACGGATTCGAGTCCCTGCGAAAGGCCCAGGTTTCCCGAATACATGACGACGAACGCCCGGTCCAGCCCGTGCGCCTCCGAAAACGGATTACGCCTGGGTCCGGGCGAGATCGCGCTGGTGTCCACCCAGTCCGGGATGATCTCGGTGCGGGCGGCCGGTGCACCCTTGTCCTCGATCAGGCGCCGCCGCATCATCTCCCCGAGCGCGAGACTCCGGGCGGCGCGCGCCGTCAGGAACCGGTTGACCCGCTGCAGCCACCGATTGACGGCATCGCTCTGGAAGTCCTTCACGAGCACCGTCACTTCCGGAAACAGATCCTTGAACGCCATCACGAACGGGACGCCGAACCGCTTGCCGGCCAGCCACGCGGCCAGCCCGATGATCGGGGGATCGGTCTGCGCCACCAGCACGTCGGGGCGATCGAGCCGCAGGCCCGCGTAGCACGCGGTCAGGAAATAGCTCACGTAGTTGGCCGCACGGCCGGCGAACCGGTGCTTCGGGAACGTGGTGCCGCGCGCGCGGAAGACCGTCACACCCTGGTGTTCGTCGCGGACGAAGAGACCCCACCCGCGTGCAGGGACGCTGGCCGTCGGCAGCAGCGGCGGCCCGACCACGACAGTGACCCGGCAGCCGTGCTCACGCACCAGATCGGCGCTCAGCTCCGTGAGGAACTGGCCGGTCGCCGTGGCGTCCGGGTAGAACGACCGGTTGAAGAAAGCGATGTGCAGACGGCCGCCTCGCCGCTAACGCTCGGTCAGCTTGACGGCCAGTTCCGACGCGACGGCCTCGCGGTTCTTCGTCGCGAAATACCAGTCGATGGTCCTGCGCAGGCCGTCCATGAACTTGACCTGCGGCTCCCAGCCGCCGAGCAGCTTCTTCGACAGCGCGTTGTCCGCCACACGGTTCATCGGACCGGTCGGCATCTCGGGATGCAGTTCGATCCGCGCGTCGTGGCCGGTGTAGCGCAGCACCTCACGCGCGGCGTCGATCACGCGCGTGCGCTCCATCGTCCCGAGGTTGACGGCCGAACCGTCGTCGATGTGTTCCGCGGTCAGGATCGTGCCGGCGACGATGTCGCTGACGTGCGTCCAGTTGCGGATCTGCTCGCCGTTGCCCCAGACGATGTACGGGTCCTGTTTCACGAAGGCCCGGGCAATCATCGCGATGACGGCGTGGTTCTCGTGCCCGCGGTCGCCGTACACCGTGAAGTAGCGGCAGTTGGCCGACTTCATCTTCGTCTCCGCGGCGTACGACCGCAGGGTCATCTCGGCCATGAGCTTGGCCCAGCCGTACATGTTGTCGGCGTCGTAGGGCGGCCCGACCATGTCCTCGGTCAGATAGAGGATCTGGCCCGGATCGGTCTGCAGATGGTTCGGGTACACGCAACCGGACGACGCGTAGACGACCTTCTCGACACCAGCCTTGTGCGCCGCAGCGAAGACAATCGCGTCGAGGCCGAGGTTCGTCGCGCAGGCCACCTGGTGCAGGTCGACGTAGCCACGGCCGCCATGGTCAGCCGCCAGATGGAACACGACGGTCATGCCCCGCACGGCCTCTTCGGCCACGGCGGGGTCGTTGAGGTTCCCTTCGATGAACTCGACGCGACCGGCCTCCAGATGCGGGCGGATGTTGTCGAGCCGGCCGCTGCTGAGGTTGTCGACCACGCGCACGCGCGCACCGCGCGCGACCAGCGCGTCCGTCAGATGGGAGCCGATGAACGAGGCCCCTCCCGTGATCAACGTCCTCGTGCCCTTCCAGTCCATGCTCGTCTCCTTGCCGCTCCCGATCCGCCCAGGCGCCCACGGGATCCGAACGCTCCGCGAGACCCGGATCGATTATATGCACGCGCTGTTCGAGTGAGCTTGAGCGGACTGTTCGCGACAGACTGCTCCCCCGGTAGAGGTTCCCAGCCCGGGGTTCGCCGGCGGCAGGGTCGGCGCACGCCCTGACGCCTGCAGGCCGCGCCCGCGTTGCCCTGCCGGTTCGGGGGGGTTGCCGCCGAGAGCACCGGTGCCGTCAGGTTCACCGGACCATGCTGGACGCAGTCTGGCGGCACCGCCACGTTCACGGGAACCCTTGAGGCGACGACACCCAAGTCCGGTTCGGGCAGTTACACGTGCCAGAACAACATCGTCGGCTACACGTGGAGCGTCTCGAACGGACGTTAACGACGGGTCTGCTTCTCCACGAAGGCAGCCAGTTCGCGATTGCCGGGAAAGTCCACGAGCAGCGCCTGGGCGGGCACAAGGGCCTCGGCCGGGCGCTTGTCCCGGTTCAGCATCTCCCAGAGCGCAAACCGCGCTTCGGTCTGCACGATGAACGGCGCCTCGACCTCCGCGGCCTTCCGCATCTCCGCAAGCGCCTTCTTCTTGTCGCCGCCTCCGAGCGCCCACTGAAAGAGGAACGGCACCCTGGTATCGACGATGTATTCGATCCAGGCATGCGCCACCCGCGCACGCACGTGTCCGGGGCTCTGCTTCAGCACGGCTTCCATGAGCCGTCTGGCCTCCCGGTACTCGCTCCAGGCCGTCCGGTGGCCCAGCGTGCCGAGGTGCAGCCACACGTGATTCAGGTCCAGCTTGCCGAGCAGAAACGTGGCCTCCAGATCGTCGGGGGCCTGCGCCACGCGCGCACGGGCGGCAGCTACACCCCGGGTGGTCTCTTCCTTGAACGACGCGAGCAATGCCGGGCACGCGGCGCAGGCCTTCAGGGCCTTGTCCCGGTCCTTCGCATCGCCCAGCAGCCGCTTGATCTGGAAGTGCAGCGCCGACGTGCGCAGTTCGTACGCCGCGAGATTGTCCGGTTGCGCCATCCGCAGCGCCAGCGCCATCTCCGCGGAGGCGACATAGTCCCCGTTGTAGTAGAGCCGTTCGGCAGCCGCGAGCGAGACCGCTGGCGCATCCGCCGCCTGAGCCGCGTGCGTGACCGTGCCACCGCTCAGGACGAGCACACCGGCGAGCAGACAGGCTGCGGAACGGACAGAGCCGAGCGTCACCCTGCCATCATGACAGGCTCTGTGCGATTCGGCCGGAAAACTCCGTCCATGTTCGATTGTGCACACCGCACAGCCGGATCCACGTGCAATGCTCACGCGGTGAGGACTTCATGAACGCTCGCAGCATCGCCGGCATCATCCTGATCGTGCTCGGCGCGGCAGGGCTTCTGTACCAGGGGTTCACCTACACGAGCCGGGAAACCGTCCTCGACATCGGCCCGCTGAAAGCGACCGCCGATCGTCAACGGACGGTGTTCATTCCCCCGCTGCTCGGCTTTGCGGCCGTGGCCGGTGGCGCGCTGCTGCTGTTTGCCGGTGGCCGGGCGCGCTTGTAGCACCCACGCCCCCGGCATGAACGCCGGGCCCACTCGCCGGCTCAGCGGTAGTACTGCTTGTACATTCCCCGTCTGAACAGCCAACCGCCGAGCGGCCCGAGCCAGCCCAGCACGTAGTACATGTAGCCGAGGTCCATCAATTCGATCAGGTTGCCGTCGCAGTCCTTCGCAAAGAAGAAGCTGTGGCCCCGCGGTGACCGCTCAGGCCGGCTCACCACCTCCACGCCCTTGCCGACGAGGTAGTCGTACCACTTCTGCAGATTCCGGACGTTCAGCGAGAAATGCGTCAGCCCGACGCGGTTCCACGGAATGTCGACGGCCCCCTGTTGCGGCTCGAAGTGGAAGATCTCGAGCACGCCGCCACCGGGCACGCGGATCCAGCCGATCTTGAGCGAGGGCGCGGGCGCGTCGACGCCGAAGAAGCTCCGGATGCGGTCGGGCGGCGTGTCCGACACGCCGACGAGCGGGCATCCGAACACCTCCCAGTAGAACTTCACCGTCTGGTTGAAGTCGCGGACGGTCAGGCCGACGTGGCTGAAGGATCTGGCGCGCACGGTGTGGCTCCCTGGCGAACTAGAGATGATGGCGGGACTTCAGGTGATCCGCCACGCGGAGGGCCTGCGCGGCGATCGTGAGTCCCGGGTTGACGGCCGCCGACGACGGAAAGAACGACGCGTCGACGACGTAGAGATTGTCGACATCGTGCGCCTTGCAGAACGGGTCGAGCACCGACGATCTCGGGTCCTCACCGAACACCACCGTTCCGCACTGGTGGGTCGTGTTGCCCACGCCGAACGAGACCGGCTTGATGAAGTGATATCCGAGCCCCTTGAGCATCCGGTCCACTTCGTCGACGAGTTTCTGATGCGCCACCTGATTGCTGAGGTGATAGGTCAGGCGGATATGCCCGGTCTCGGTCACCGTCACGCGGTTCTCGTCGTGCGGAAGATCCTCGGTCATCGCCAGCCACTCGGTGCTCCACGACGTCCACGCAGCCGAGTAGAACCACTGCGGGATGCTGATGGCGAGCGGCTGGTAGTCGGCCGGCGCGGCCATCTGGATCATGATCGGGTGGATGTGGCCCTGGGACTGAATCTGCCCCAGCGGGTAGTCGACGTCGCGCCCCTTCAGGTAGAAGTCGTTGATCGCGATCGTCTTCTGGAACGACACGTTGTTGAAGTCGCCCAGCTTCACCGCGCTGATCATCGTGGCGATGTGCGCCATGTAGCGCCGCCCCACGAGGCCAGACGAGTTCGCGAGACCTTCCGGATGGCGCTCGCTGCCGGACCGCAGCAGCAACGCCGCCGAGTTCACCGCCCCGCACGAGACGACGAAGGTCGAAGCCGTCAGCCGGCGCGTCTCGCCGTCCTTCTGCACTTCGGCGGCGACGACCGTCCGTCCGCTGCCGTCCGTTTCGAGCCGCGTCACGTACGCGTTCGTCCACAGCTCGACGTTGCCGGTGCCGGCCACCGGCCGCACGCAGCAGACGTCGGCGTCACTCTTCGACAGCACGCGGCACGGAAACGAGTTGCACGTGCGGCAGAGTTGGCAGCCGCCCGGCTCGCCGGGCCGCAGCACACCGAGCGGCAACGGCGTGGGGTGCAGCCCCTGCTGGCGCAGTCCGTCAACGAGCGCCGCGGTCTTCCCTTCGTGCGGCACGGCGGGGTGCGGGAACGGTGCGCGCGGCGGCTCGGTCGGGTCGTCTTCGGAATCGCCGCGCACCTGATAGAGCCGTTCGGCGCGGTCGTAGTAGGGCGCAAGCTCCCGATACGTGATCGGCCAGGCCGGCGACACGCCGTCCACGTGCGTCAGCGCGCCGAAGTCCTCCTCGCGGAAGCGGTAGAGCACGGCGCCCCAGAACTTCGTATTCCCGCCCACGCAGTAGTGCGTGTAGGGGCGGAACACCTTGTCGTTGCCGTCGAGCCAGCGTTCGTCCGTGCGGTAGCGCAGGTCGCGCCACACGGCATCCGGATCCCAGTTCTCGGGCTCCTGTGGAATGTAATCGCCGCGCTCGAGGACGAGCACGCGCGCGGACGTCCCCGCCAGCGCATGGGCGAGGGTGCCGCCGCCGGCGCCGCTGCCGATGATGATGATGTCCCAGGAATCCGTCTGCATCCGCAATACGCGCTACTAGGCTAGCGCCCGTAGATCTGATCCATGAGGCGCTGATCCTCGAGCGCCCGCTCCACACTCATCTCCGGCTGCCGCCCGCCCGCGATGGCCGCGCGGAAGTCCGCATGCATCGCCGCGTAGCCACGGATGTCACGGACGCCCGGGAACAGCAGCCGCGGCATCCCCTTGCCGCGCACCAGCACGAACGCGCCGTTCGACTCGAACGTGATGACGCCGTCGCGGCCGAAGATCGACGAGAGACGCAGGCCGCGCAGCGCCGACGGTACCTCGCGCGAGTAGTACAGCGCGCCGGTCGCGCCGTTGTCGTAGCGGAACGCCGTCAGCATGCTCTTGGCGCGGCGGTCCGGCCCTTCCCGCGACGGCTCCGGCCTGAAGCCCTGCGCCTCCACGATGCGCGGTCCAAGGCTGCCGGCAAGGTGAAGCCAGTGGATGCCCTCCTCGAAGAACGCATCCCCTCCGGCCATGGTTTCGTCGTTGCGCCAGTCGTCCGCGGTCTTGAGGCGCCGCGCGATGGTCGTGAAGTGCGCGAACACCATCGGGCCGATTGCGTCATCGGCGACCAGTTTCCGGAGCAGCACCGCCTGCGGCTTGTAGTGATCGTTCTCGCCGATGAGCACCACGCGCCCCGAGCGGTTGCGCGCGTCGATCACCCGGGCAAAGTCCGCCGTGGACGGGAACGCCGGTTTCTCGACGATGACGTGCTTGCCGGCCTCCAGCGCGGCGAGGGTCAGGTCCGTATGAAACGCCGTCGGGACGGCGATGAGGACGGCGTCGATCGCCGGGTCGGCGATGGCGGCGGCGTAGTCGCCATAGGCGGCGACGCCCGAGTATTCCCGCTGAAAGGCCTCAGCCCTGGCGCGATCGCGGCTGGCAAACGCGAGGGACACGTCCCCCCGTCTGGCCAGCGTGCGGCTGTGGATGCGGGTGATGAAGCCACAGCCCAGACAGGCGAGGCGCAGGCGTTCCGGCATCAGATCGGCGAACCATCATACCGGGCGGGTCGGTTCCGCAGGCACGCAGCACGCGGCGTCCCCGGGACCGCACGCCTCGGGCAGGCAGCACCCCGTCCGCTTCTCCAGACGCTTCCGATCCCGCTTCGGCGCGTCGAGATGCCCGAGCGCGTGCACGACGGCATCCCGGATCGTCCGCACGACCGGGTCCGGCGCGTCCGCCATGCGGTAGTAGACCCACTGTCCCTTCCGGCGCGTCCCGACCAGCCCAGCCTTCCGCAGATACGCCAGGTGCCGCGAGACCTTCGACTGCGGCAGCCGCAGGCTGTCGTGGAGGTCGCACACGCAGACCTCCCCGCCGATAAGCAGCCCGAGCAGCCTGAGGCGCGTGGCATCGGCCAGGGCCTTGAGGACGGATTCGATCGCGGTGACGTCCTGTTTCATATATCTGCCTTGACAAATATAGCACGGTCCCCGTATCGTCGTTGTATTCGCGTAGACGCATATACAAACCGGCCGCCGGCCAGCGCACCCGGCGGGCCACCGTTGAAGGACCCGACCATGACGACAACCACCAGTTCCACGACAGCCACCCGCGACGCCATCCGCGACCACTACGGCGCCATCGCGCGCTCCGGCAGCACCTCGTGCTGCAGCCCCGGCGGCGCGACCGCTTCGTGCTGCGACCCGATCACCACGAACCTCTACTCCGCCGAGGAGACCGGCGCGGTGCCCGGCGAGGCCGTCGCGATCTCGCTCGGGTGCGGCAACCCCACCGCGCTCGCCTCGCTCGAACCGGGCCAGACGGTGCTCGACCTCGGCTCCGGCGGCGGCATCGACGTGCTGCTCTCGGCGAAGCGCGTCGGCCCCACGGGCAAGGTCTACGGCCTCGACATGACGGACGAGATGCTCGCCGTGGCCCGCGCGAATCAGCAGAAGGCCGGCGTGACCAACGTGGAGTTCCTCAAGGGGACGATCGAATCCATTCCGCTGCCGGACAACTCGGTGGACGTCATCATCTCGAACTGCGTCATCAACCTGTCGACCGACAAGGACGCGGTGTTCCGTGAGGCGTTCCGCGTGCTGAAGCCGGGCGGGCGGCTGGCGGTGTCCGACGTGGTCGTCCGCGGTGAGGTCGATGCGACGATCCGCCGGAACATGGAGCTGTGGGTCGGCTGTGTGGCCGGCGCGCTGGATGAAGCGGATTACGTGAAGCGGCTGGCCAACGCCGGCTTCGCGGATGCCTCCGTGGAAGCCTGGCGCGAATACCGCGTGGAGGACGCACGGACGTTCCTCTCGAGCGCGGGCATCGACGTCGACGCGATGGGGACCGAGGCGGACGGCAAGTTCGCGAGCGCCTTCATCCGGGCCAGCAAGCCGGCGGCAAAGACCTGCTGCGGCCCGTCGTGCTGCGCGTAAGCTCGCGGGTGTGACGCAATCGATGACAACCTCGCTGACACGCCGGCTGGCGGCCGAGGGGGTGGGTACGGCCCTCCTCCTCGCCGCCGTCGTCGGCTCGGGCATCATGGCGGAGCAGCTCGCCGGCGGGAACGTGGCCGTGGCGCTGCTCGCCAACACCATCGCGACAGTCGCGACGCTCGCGGCGCTGATCACCGTCCTCGGTCCGATCTCCGGCGCGCAGTTCAATCCGGCCGTCACGCTCTGGGCCGCGCTGACGGGCCGGCTGGCGTGGCGGGATACGCCCGTCTACGTGGCGGCGCAGTTCGTCGGCGCCGTCGCCGGCGTGCTGCTTGCCCATGCCATGTTCGACCTGCCGCTGCTCGGCGCCTCCACGCACGCCAGGGCCGGCACCGCGCAGCTCATCAGTGAAGCCACGGCCACGTTCGGCCTGCTGCTGGTGATTGCAGGGGCCGTGCGCCACAGGCCCGACGCCACGGCC
>CAYNUO010000084.1:0-12177 GCA_964400405.1 uncultured Bifidobacteriaceae bacterium
CGTCCGAGAGCGGCACGCCGAGGCCGGCGAGGACGCTGTCGATCCGCGGGTCCGGCACGGACCCGATCGGCCGGTGACGACGGGCCTGCTCGATCCAGGCCGCCAGCGCGGCCGCTGACATCTGCTCCGTCCCGCCACGTTCCTCGGGCGCCACCGTGCATCCGACCAGCAGGCACAGATACTCCGCGCGTGAATCCGCGAGTTCGAAGAACGCCTTGAAGAGGAGGTGCAGCAGCAGGTTGTCGCGGCGGATGTCGATCAGATAGGCCGTCGCGGGCTTCAGGCGCGCGATGTACGAAAAGTTCTGATCCGGCCCGACGCCGATGTAGACACCACCGGCGAGACCCGCGGCGTCCAGCGCGGGCAGCGGCTCGGCGTAGGACCGCTCGTTCGAGATGAGGTTGTCGGTGTCGAAATAGCCGCCGGGTTCGGAGAGCGCCGACACGGCCGCAGCCCACCCAGGCGCGGGCTGGCGCGCAGGCGGCACGACGGACGCGGAGGGACGCGGTACCGCCGGGCTCTGCGCCTGCGCGAGCGCCGCGGCCAGCCACACGGCGGCAACGACCATCGCACCATGGCGCACCCGCGGGGTCCGTTCGGTCACCGCACGGCCCGCCAGTCATTCACGCGCGCGCGAGCACGTGCGAAACACGCCTCCGCGCGGCGTTCGGCCTCGCGCTGCGCCGCGGCCGAGGGCGGCAGCAGCAGTTCGTCATCAGCGGGACACACCAGCTTCTCGTTCCGCGGCGACACGGCACCGCCGCCAGCCGTCAGGCGCGCATAGTAGCGGGCCGCGCCGACACGGACCCACTCGGGGCGGCCGGCGAGCGACGGCGACACCAGGACACCTGCGATCGCCTCGCGCAGCGCGAAGTCCAGGCCGGCCCGCTGCGCCAGCAGGACCGGAGGCTGGAGGTCGACGTTCGAGCCGGACACGCGGGAGTCCGCCCACCACGGCCTGCCGGTCGCCGCACGGAACCCCTCGACGGTGCCGTGCACGGTCACGCTGAGCGGTGCAACCGACACGCCCAGCATCGCCGACAGCGCGCCGTATGCCGACGCCGCCAGCTGCTCGAGCGCCGGACGGTCGACCGAACCCTCCCCGGTCACGCGCAACGTGACCGGTGTGGCACCCGTCTCCGCCGCCAGCGGCGTCGCAACCGGCGATGGCGCAACCGGAGCGGCCGCGCCGCGTCCCGGCGTCGATGCCACCACGCCGGAGGCCGTCAGCAGCTGCAGACCCGGGTAGTAGAGGTCGAGGATCTGCGCCGCGGACTGCCCGCGCGCAGCCAGCCGGCCCGCGCCGATGACGCACATGCCGACGCCGTGTCCGTATCCCCGTCCCGTGAATTCGTAGCCCGTGTCCGTCTTCCGCACGGAGAAGGCGGTGCTTCTGAGCACGGCCGGGCCGATGGCGGCCCGGAACTCCTCACCGGACATCTCCGGCGGACGAAGGCCGTTGACGCGCAGGCGGGTGACGCGGCCCGACGGGGTCCGGTCCTCGACGCTGATCGACCGGAGGCTCTCGCCGCCGAGGCCCACCTTCGTCAGCGCCTCGCGCAGCGCCGTCGTCGACAATGCGAGCGTCCACGGGGTGTCATCCGCGTGGACATGGTCCTCGACCGAGCGGAGGTACGGATATGCCGGCATCCCGCGCCACACCGTCGGCGCCGCCTCGGTGCGGCCGCCGCACGACGCGGAGTAGAACAACTCGGCCGGCCGGCCCTGATACATCAGCGTCTGGCCCGCCGTGGCCATCGCCGCGCGGCGCGACGCGGCGGTCGCCGTCCGCATCACCTGGCAGTGCGTCGTGTCGCAGAGGTCATAGCCATCGCGCTGGTGACGATTCTGGTTTGCGAAGGCATAGGTGCGGATCGCGATCGCGAGGGCCTGATGCGCGGCTTCGGCCGCCTTCGGCTCCCCCTCACCGGCGAGCACGCGCGCCACGTACAGCTCCAGCGGCACCGTCACGACGCGCCGGTCGGCGCCCGTCCCCACGCGCACGGTCCGCCCGCCGCTCGCCGACTCGAGCTCGGCGTCGGTCGGCTCCGCCGACTGCCGCCCGGCGACGGGGATGGCCAGCAGGGCGAGCGCGGCCACCACGCCGCCGAGCAGAACGCGCGACGGCGAAGGGCCAGGCATCACAGTTTGCGCGTGCAGCCCGGACGGCACCGGCACTGGATGATACGGTCGCCGTCCGTGTAGTAGTCGTAGGTCAGCTCTTCACCGGCCTTGATGTGGCGCGCCGCGCGAATCCACACCGTGCGACCGATCACCTGGCTGTAGCAGTTCGGTTTGCAGGCATGGTTGACGAACCGTCCGATGTTGCCGTCGACGTTGCCGTCGCGGACCCATCGCCGGTTCACCGTGAAGCACCAGATGCAGCCTTCCTTGAGATACTTCGTCTCGCGCTTGTAGCTCTCCTTGTGATCGATCAGCTCTCCAGCGTAATCAATGATGCGGCGGTTCTTGTTGATGTCTTCCTTCGCGAACACACCGAAACCATGCAGTTTCGACTTGCGGCGGGCGATCTTCGGCAACACGACGGGACGGCTCATTGGCAGCAAGGATAGCAAAGCCGCGGGTTGCGTTCGACGCGCGACTGATCATAATGAGACATGGCACAGCGCGGCATCAGTGTTGGACATGTCGTGCGGGCATGGGGCCGGATCCTGAAAGGCCACCAACCCAACCTCTCGGTCGAGATCACGAAGGAGTGCCCGCTCACCTGCCCGGGGTGCTACGCCTACGGCGACGAGCATCTGGGCGGCGACGTCACGCTGCGCGGCCTCTCAGACTTCAAGGGCGACGAACTCGTCAACCGGTTCAAGGCGCTCGTGGAGGCGCACAACCCGCTCCACCTCTCGATCATCGGCGGCGAGCCGCTGGTCCGCTTCCGGGAGCTCGACCGGATCCTCCCGTGGCTCGCCGAGCGGGGCGTCCACACGCAGCTGGTGACGAGCGCCGTGCGGCCGATTCCGACGCACTGGGCGGGATTGCACCGGCTGCAGATCGTGGTCTCGATCGACGGCCTGCCGCCCGAGCACGACGAACGCCGGAAGCCGGCCACCTACGAGCGCATCCTCAAGCACATCGAGGGGCACCAGATCACGGTGCACTGCACCGTGACGCGGCAGCAGGCACGCCGCGACGGCTATCTCGACGAGTTCCTCCGCTTCTGGAACGCCAACGGCAACACGCGCCTGATCTGGTTCAGCCTCTACACGCCCCAGAAGGGCGAGATCTCGATGGAGCGGCTGACGAAGGACGACCGGGCGCGCGTAATCGCCGAATTGCGGACGCTCCGCACGCGGTATCCGAAGCTGCAGGTCCTCGACGGCATGTTGAACGTCTACTCCACGCCGCCCGCGTCGCCGGAGGCCTGCATCTTCGCGCAGACCACGCACTGCGTCTCGTCGGACTTCACGACGACCGTGACGCCGTGCCAGTTCGGCGGCAATCCGGACTGCCTGAACTGCGGCTGCATCGCATCGGCCGGGCTCGAGGCCATCGGCCGCCACCGCATCAAGGGCGTGATTCCCGTGAGCCAGGTCTTCCGCGGGTCCATCGCCATCGGCCAGGCCGTGGCGCGGCTGCGCAAGCGCGGCGCAGCCGCAACGCCCGCCGGGCCTCGACCGTCTTCCACGGCGGCCTAGGGCCGGCCCGCGCCGCGCCTTCTGTTATTCTCGCCGTATGCAGCGTTCCCTGATGGCACTCGGCCTCGGACTGTTTCTGATCGCGGCGGCGTGGACCGCGCCGGTCGCCGGGCAGCACCGCCGCAGCATCTGGGAGGGCGCCTATACGGACGCCCAGGCCGACCGCGGCTTCGCGCTCTACAAGACCAAGTGCACGATGTGCCACGGCCCGGCACTCGGCGGCGCCATCGACGGCGGCCCGCCGCTGCGCGGCAAGGAGTTCTTCGTCCGCTGGGACGGCACGGCGCTCGACGACATGGTCAATCAGATTTCCGAGCTGATGCCGGCCGAGAACCCGAACACGCTGAAGCGCCAGGAGTACGTGGACATCATCACGTTCTTCTTCCGGTCCAACGGCGTGCCCGCGGGAGCGAAGGAACTCGTGGCCGAGGACGAAACGCTCTCGACCTGGGAGTTCACCGAGAAGCGCTGACCGCCCGGCCCTCCAGGCAGGACGGTCTAGATCCCGGACAGCACGCCCGTGCTGTCGCCCAGACGGCCGGCCGGGACGCCGGCCTTCACGAGCAATCCCAGCAGGAGATTCGCCATCGGCTCGGACCCGGCGGCATCCGCGCGCACGTGGCGGTTGCCCTCGAGGGCGCCGTTCGCGCCGCCGACCACGACCAGCGGCAGGTCGAGCGCGGAATGCCGGCTCGAGTCGCTGAGGCCCGCGCCATAGAGAAAGACCGCCCGATCGAGCAGCGTCGCGTCACCATCGGGGGTCGCGCGCAGCCGCTCGCAGAACTGCGCGAAGAGCTTCAGGTGGGTCCGGTTGATGGCGGCCAGGGCCGCCAGGGTCGATGGGTCGCCTCCGTGATGTGACACCTCGTGGTGCATGACCGTTCCCGTATCCAGCGCGAAGGTGCTGGCACTGGCCTCGGGCGCGAACATGAACGTCGCCACGCGCGTCAGATCCGCGCGGTAGGCGAGATACAGCAGGTCCAGCATCTGCCTCGCGTGAGCCCCCTCATCGGCTCGCGGCTCCGAATCCAGCCCCGGCGCGTCGTCCGGCACCCCGACGGGCCGGCCCTTCGGCAGCGCCGGCGCCGCCTCGACCTGCCGGATCGCCGCGAGGTAATCGTCCACGACGGCGCGATCCCGGGTACCGAGCCTCGACGCGAGAACGCGTAACTGGCTCCCGACACCGTCCAGGATGCTCCGATCACCCTCCGCTCCACCGCCGTCCTCCCCTGTTCCGAAGAGGCGCGCGAACACGGCGCGTGGCTCCCACGCCATCGGGTTGGGCGCGTCCGGCCCGCGCCAGGAGATCGTCTCCTGCACGGCCGCCGGCGTGGGGACCTGTGGGAGCGGCGCATCGGGGACGTCGGCCAGCAGTTCCAGCGACGCAAGGGCGGTGTGGCGGCCGGCGTCTCGCGCCACCAGTTGATCCACGGTCACGGCGCCTCGCAGGTGACCGGCCTCCGTCGTGATGAGTGGCATGCCCGACAGCCACGCCGCCGCGGCCCGCGCATGCGGTCCGACGTCATCCGCGCGCTGCGCGGACGGCTGGCCGAGCCCGGAGACGACCGTGACATGGCTCCGCAGCGGCGCCAGCGGCGTCAGGATCCCGCTGAGTTCCGGACATGACCCGGCCGTCCCGGCCCGCCAGGCGTCCATGGCCATGCCGTTCGGGACGTAGAAGAAGCCGAGCCGTGCCGGCTCAGCGACAGGGGCCGCGGACAGGGCCGGAGCCATGGCGTCCAGCCACGGCAACGCGATCGCCGCACCCGCGCCGCGCAGGAACATCCGTCGAGGCAGTGCGCGCTTCGTGACGATGCCGGCCATGGATCCCCCTCGGGTCTCGACTACGCCGAAAGTAATCGGCCGGCCCCGAAGGAACTGGAGCGACGAGGCCGCTAGGGCTCCGGGGGCAGGCCGTAGGTGGCCGATGTATCGACGCCGAAGCGGCGGTAATTCGAGTACTCCGTGACCGCGTTCATCCGGTAACGGCGGAGCAGCAGGAACCGGGCGCTGGCGGCGATGCTGGCGCGGGCCGGCAACCAGACGCCGTCGGCCATGCGGCGCCGCTCGAACGCCAGCTTCGAGCCCTCGTGGACGCGCGCGAGCAGGCCCAACCCCAGGGACAGCGTGTCGATGGCCTCCACCTCGAGCTTCACCAGTTCGTAGTCCGACTCGCTGATCCAGGCGCGGCCCTTGAAGTGCTTCGCCCAGCCGCCCTGTCGCGTGCGGGTCTTCACGTGCGGCTGCGGCGTCATCGTGACGCTGATCGTGTCGTGTCCGTCGAGGGTCTCGCGGCCGGTCATCGTGAAGGCGAACACGCGGAAGGCATCGTCGAGCATCTCCGCCTGCTCGCGCTTCTCCTCCTCACGTTCGCGGCGTTCCGCCGCCCGCTCCGCCGTCGTCAGCCGGGCCCGTGTGCGCTGGTACGCTTCGACCTCGCGCTGGCGGTCGCGATCCTGTTTCGCCAGGTCGGCCTCGGACACCCGCTTCCCGTTCTCCACAAGCAGCCGTTCCCACCGGCCTTCGCCGGGCAGGCCCGGGTAGCTCTCGACGACCTTACTGCGCTCCTCTCCAACCTTCCCCTTGCCATCCACGCTCAGCGAGCGCTGGGTCGCCGTGTAGACGTAGTCGCGCTGCCGGAAATCATCAATCTGCAGTCGTGCGCGGACCTCGCGCTGAAACGTGGCCTGGTCGGGCAGCGGCCGGGGGGACTGCGCACGGCCGGCGGACACGACGCATGCCAGGGCAACGGTCACCCCGAGCGGAACCCGCATGCCGACAGCGTAGCAAACAGGCGTGCCGGACCGCGCACAGGACGCCGCGGGGACGGCTCGCGCGTGTCAGTGAAAGTCGTGGGAATGGACCGCCGCGCCACCCGCCATGGGCCGCACGCGCTCCGCACGGACCGACGCGACACCATCTTTGTGCTGCAGCACGCCGTCCACCACCAGAAACGGATAGCCGATCACGTATTCCTTCTGGCGCTCGAACAGCTCCGGCCGGACGATCACGTTCGCAATGCCGGTTTCGTCCTCGAGCATCAGGAACACGAAGCCCTTGGCCGTCCCCGGACGCTGGCGCGCGATCACCATGCCGGCCACGCGCACCTGACGGCCATCGAGCCCTGGCACGAGCGCCGTCGCCGGCAGCACGCCCCGGCTCGCGAGCGCGGACCGGCGCAGCTCCATCGGATGCGGGCCGACGGTCAGGCCCATGCCGCCGTAGTCGGCGTGCAGGCGCTCATCCGGTGTCATGGGCCTGAGCGGACTCCCCTCGGCCACGCGATCCGCGCGGCGCCAGTCCGGCTCACGCTCCGTGAGCGCCGCCCCCGCATCGCCACGCAGGTCGTCCTGCATGAACAGCGCGCCTGACGGCCGCACCGCGCGCTCCACCTGCCAGAGCGCGCTGCGTCGATCGTCCCTGAACGCGCCCAGCGCGCCGATCTCGGCCAGCGTCGTCACCTCGTCCCGGTGCAGCCCCGTGCGCTGCACGAGCTGTTCGATGGAGGCGAACCGCCCCACCGGCGTCAGCGCCACGCGCCAGGTGTGTGCACACGTGTTGCAGAAGTACGACCGGTGGCCACCCGCGGCCGTGCGGGACTCCCCTGTCACGTCGATCATCGACTCGTCGTCGGACCCGCACTTCGCGCACAGCACCATGGGCGCCTCCACGCGGGTGCGATCGAAGGCCGCCATCGCCACCGCCACCTCCTTCCGGAGCCCGGTCACGTAGCAGAACCCCAGCCGGATGCCACCATCGGCCTCGACCCGGCACTCCCAGTCGGACTGCTGCACGTCGACCGGATGAAAGTGCACACCGCGCCGCTGCGCATCCTTCACCAGCGTGGCCGGGTGATAGAACCCCATCGGCTGGTTGTTGAGGAGCGCCGTGTAGAACACGGCCGTGTGGTGGACCTTCAGATACGCGCTGGCATACGCGAGCAGCGCGAAGCTCGCGGCGTGCGACTCGGGAAAACCGTAGAGCGCGAACGACGTGATCGACAGCACGATGCGGTCCGCCACCTCGCCCGTGATGCCCCGCGCGGCCATGCCCGCGCGGAGCTGCACCTCGATCTGCTGCATGCGCCGCTCGGATCGCTTGAAGCCCATGGCCCGCCGCAGTTCCTCGGCCTGCCCGCCGGTGAAGCCGGCCACCACCATCGCCATCCGGAGCAGCTGTTCCTGGAACAGCGGCACACCGAGCGTACGTTTCAGCACGGGCTCCAGCAGCGGGTGCAGCGGCACGACGGGCTCCCGGCCTGCACGGCGGTTGAGATACGGATGCACCATCTCGCCGACGATCGGCCCCGGGCGGATGAGCGCCACCTCCACCACGAGGTCGTAGAAGTGCGTCGGCTTCATGCGCGGCAACGTGGCCATCTGCGCGCGCGACTCCACCTGGAACACACCGACCGTGTCAGCCTTCTGCAGCAGGTCGTAGACCGCGGGGTCGTCCGGCGGGATGCGCGCCAGCTCGAAGGGCGGCTCTCCGGAGGGGCGCGGGCTGCTGTTGATGAGCGTGATGGCGTCCTCGAGCACGGCCATCATGCCGAGGCCGAGCAGGTCCACCTTCACGATGCCCATGTCGGCGCAGTCGTCCTTGTCCCACTGCACGACGACGCGGCCGGGCATGCTGGCCGGCTCGAGCGGGACGACGGCATCGAGTGCTCCCTGGCAGATGACCATCCCGCCCGAGTGCTGGCCGATATGCCTCGGCAGATCCTGGATGGACTGCCACAGCCCGGCGAAGGTCCGGAGACGTGGCGTGTCCGGCGCGAGCCCCACGGCCGCCATGTCGCGATCGAGCGTCTCGGAGGGGTCCTTGAACTCGAACCGGTGCATCACCTTTGCCAGCCGGTCGATCTGTGCCGCATCGAGGGACAGGGCCTTCCCCACGTCGCGCGCCGCGCTCCGGCCGCGGTAGGTGATCACGTTGGCGGTCATGGCCGCGCCCAGCCGGCCGTACTTCTCGTAGACGTACTGAATCACGCGCTCACGGCGGTCGCCGCTCGGCAGGTCCAGGTCGATGTCCGGCCACTCGCCGCGCTCCTCCGACAGGAAGCGCTCGAAGAGCAGCTCCATCGCAATGGGATCGACAGCCGTGATGCCCAGCGTGTAGCAGACGGCGCTGTTGGCGGCCGACCCTCTCCCCTGCACGAGAATCCGCTCCCGCCGGCAGAAGTTCACGATGTCCCAGACGATCAGGAAGTAGCCGGCGAGCCCGAGCTTCTCGATGAGCGTCAGCTCGCGCTCGAGCTGCGCGCGCGCCTTCGCGTCGTTGGGCCCGCCGCGATACCGCTCGATCGCACCGGCCTGGACCATCTGGCGCAGGAAGGACGCTTCCGTCTCCCCCTCCGGCACGGGGTACGGCGGAAAGCGGTAGCCGAGGTCCGCCATCGTGTACTGCAGCCGTTCCGCGAGGGCCTCCGATCCGGACAGCGCATCCCGCCGGTCCGCGAAGAGCGCGGCCATGGCCTGCGGCGACTTCAGATAGCGCTCGGCATTTCTCGCCAGCAACCGGCCGGCGGCGTCCACCGTGGTGTGATGCCGGACGCAGGTGAGCACGTCGAAGAGCGGCCGATCCGTGGGCGCGGCGAAGCGGACGTCGTTGGTCGCCATCACGCGCACGTCGTACGCCCGCGCCATCGCGGCGAGCGCGGCGTTGTCGGCTTCCCCGTCGCGCAGGCAGTGGCGCTGCAGCTCGACGTACACATTCCCCCGGCCGAACACGCCGACGAGCCGGTCGAGCAGTTCCCCGGCGCCGTAGTACCGCGTCTCGAGCAGCGGACGTCCCCCGAGGGCCACCAGGCCGCGCGTCCAGCCGTCGAGTTCCTCCAGACGCAGCGCGCCCTCGCCCTTGGACGACCGCAGCTTCATGCGCGTGATCAGGCGGCAGAGATTCCGGTACCCCTCCTGGCTCTCCACCAGTACCGGCAGGCGCCAGCGCGCACGCACATCCGAAGCCGTGCGTGCCGCGCGCAACCCTTCTTTTTCTCGCGGATACGGATCGATCGTCAGCTCGGCGCCGACGATGGCCCGCAGGCCGGCGCTCGTCGCGGCCTTATGAAACCGCGGTGCGCCGTAGACGCCGTCGGCATCCAGCAGCGCCAGGGCCGGGTAGCCCAACGCGGCCGCGCGGGCCACGAGCGCTTCGGGCAGGGACGCGCCCTGGAGAAAACTGAACGCGGACGCGGCATGAAGCTCGATGTACACGGTGACACCGGAAACAGAACGCTGGGCAGGGCACTGAATGCGTCAGGGCGGGGGTGGCAGGCGCTTCGTGAAAGCGGTGCTAGTCAAGAACGGCGTCGATGAACCACGTCCGCGCCGCGCGGTCCTGTACGAGCAGGCACGTCGTGCCATCCGCGAGCGTGACGTCCCATTCGTCGCGATCCCAGACGACGGAGCCCTGAGCAGGCCGCCGGGCCGCCCCGAAGGGTTCGTGCCACCAGCCGCCCGACGTCCGCCAGGGCCCCGCGCACCGCGTCACCTGGCCACCCGTCACGCCACGTCGATCCACGAGCACGAGCCGGGGTTCGCCCTGCTCCACGGTGACGCGCGCAGGCACCGGCGACCGGAACCGCCGCACGGCCATCGCCGCGCGCGGTTGCGCGCCCGCCCGCCAGTCGTCCGGCGGATCTGCGCGGACGGTCATCAGCAGGCTGCTCTTCTCATGAGCCTTTGCCACCGCCACGTCTGCCAGGTCGCGCGGCGCGAACGGCTGCAGCGCGCAGGCATCCGGCTGCCAGGAATCCAGCAGCACCGGCGAGCCCACCTTCCCGTCGCCCATCACGGCGTTCAACCGGGCGATGAGCGTGGAGAGCTGCTCGGGCGCCGGAATCGGCCGTGTCAGCAGCGAGTGCTGCAGCACGCGGCCGGGCGTCGGGTCCACGGCGACGACGACACGGTCGATGCCCGCCGACGGCGGGTGCGATTCCAGATCGAGCTGCACCAGCGTGCGCAGCGTCCGCGCATCGCGGATGGGCGTCGGCAACTGCAGCGACCGTTCGTAAATCTCACGGGTCACCAGATGCAACCGCACGTGCAGCACGGCCGCGCCCCGGCCGCGCCGCTCCAGATGGGCCGAGAGCGGATCGATGAGCCGCGCCAGCACGAACGAGAGCGGCTCCAGCCCTTCGATCGGCCACTCCAGATCCATCGCCTGCTCGAAGCGCTCCTCAGGGACGGACGGCACCAGCGGCGCCAGGTCCTCGCCGCGCGCCAGCCGTTGCCAGGTGACGCCCGCCTGCCCCAGCCGCTCGGCCACACCGGCCGGCGGCAGGCTCGCGAAGTCGCCCAGCGTCCGCACGCCCCAGCGTTTGAGGGTCACCACGTCCGGCTCGGCGTCAGCGGCGACGCCACCGCCGTCCGGCGTACCGGTGGCCAGCGCCACCGGCAGCAGATCGATCGACAGCGCCCCCACGGCGCCGTGAACCTCCGTGCCTTCCGCCACGGAAATACCGGGACGGCCATGCGCCAGCAGCCGGGCCGCCGTGCGTGTGGAGGCCACTGCCACCCGCACGCGCAGGCCGCGTTCCGCCGCAAGCCGGCGCAGTTCGTGGGCGATCGCACGGGCGTCACCGAAGAGCGCCGTGAGGCCGCTGACATCCAGCGTCACCGCCAGGGGGCCGTCCACCGCTACCCGCGGCGACCCCATCCGCGCGACATCCAGCAGCACGGCCGGGTCGCTGCCCCCGGCAGCCACCAGCGCAGCATGGAGCCCCGCCGCCACGGGCGGGGCTCCATGCTCGACGGGCGGCCTAGGAGGCATGCACCGCCCGCGCGCTGGCCCGCCAATCCGCCACCGTGTCCATGCAGGCAAACGCGCCTTCCGCCGTCCGCCGGGGTGACAGCACCCGCCCGGTCACATCAAGGCCGGTGAGCCGCTGACTCCGGGGGGCATCACCCGTCCAGCGCGCCCGCGTGGTCGCCCCATCCAGCAGCACCGTGAGTCCGCCGGGGCTCCGTGCCAGCGCACGGTCGGCCAGCAGCACGCAGGCGGTGTCGCGTCCTTCAATGGCCCGCTGCACCCGCAGCCAGGTCGTGCGCGGAACAGCGGTCAGCGCGATGGCCGGCACATCCGCCAGATCCATCGCCACGACGCCGAAGCCGCCGGCCTGGAGAATCAGGTTGAGCGACTTCAGCCCGCGCTCGATGGCGCGCTCGATGAGCACCCGGCCCGCCGGCCCGTGCAGACCGCACGCGTCGCCACGCACCCAGAGCAGACGTGTGAGATCCACGCCGGCCGCCACAGCGGAGGCCACATCGAGCCGGTCGAAGGGATCCACCAGCGCCACGATCTCGCCCCGCTGTGTGGCCGCCGCGAACGTGCTCAGCAGCAGCGTCGTCCGGCCTGAGGACACCGGGCCGGCGATCTCCGAGAGCTGCCCTTTGGGCATCCCGCCCTGCAGCACACGGTCCAGTGACGGCAGCGCGGAGGGCACGCGCTCGACGGTGTCCTGTCCCATCGAGGCACGGGCGGAGGTCAGCGTGGTATCGAGCTTCTTCGTCCGGAGCGCGGT
>CAYNUO010000085.1:0-4429 GCA_964400405.1 uncultured Bifidobacteriaceae bacterium
CCCTTCATGGCCTTGCAGCCGGGGTCCGCGCCGATGTTGCAGTAGTAGGTGAAGCTGCCTGACCGGTCGGCCCGGAACTCGACGACCGCGGAGGTGCCCGGCGGGATGCGCCGCGCGATGCGGAACTCGTCGAGGGCGAAGCTGTGGATCTGGTCCGCGCCCTCGATGGTCAGACGCACGCGCTCGTCCCTGCCGACTTCGATGCGGTCGGGGCTGAACGCGTAGTTCCTGGCGGTGATGGTGAAGTCGCGCCGTGCCGGCGCCTGGTCCTGGCGGAAGGGATTGGCGGCACGGAGCGGTGCAACAACGGCTGCTGCACCTGCTCCGGCTCCAATGAGCGCGAGAGCCCGGCGTCGTGAGATGGCCGGGCGTCCCGTCTGCATGTGACTACTCCTTGGCTGCGGGGGCGTCCTCGGTGAGGAGCGCCTTGCGGCTCAGGCGGATCTTGCCGGTGGGGTCGATGTTGATGACCTTCACCATGACCTCCTGGCCTTCCTTCAGCTCGTCGCGCACGTCCTTCACGCGGTGGTTCGCGATCTCGGAGACGTGCAGCAGGCCGTCGGTGCCCGCCATGATCTCGACGAACGCGCCGAAATCCGTGATGCGCTGCACCTTGCCCTTGTAGGTCTTGTTCAGCTCGGGCGTGGCCGTCAGCTCCTGGATGATGCTGATCGCCTTGGCCGCCGACTCGCCGTCCGCGGACGCCACGTTGACCGTGCCGTTGTCCTCGACGTCGATCTTCACGCCGGTCCGCTCGATGATGCTGCGGATCATCTTGCCGCCCGGTCCGATGACGTCGCGGATCTTGTCGACCGGGATCTTGATGGTGATGATCCGCGGCGCGAACGTGCTCATGGCGCCGCGCGTCGCGCCCAGCGTCTTGGCCATCTCGCCGAGGATGTGCATCCGGCCGGCCTTCGCCTGGTCGAGCGCCTTGGCCATCACCTCGGAGTTGATGCCCGAGACCTTGATGTCCATCTGCAGCGCGGTGATGCCGTCGGCCGTGCCGGCGACCTTGAAGTCCATGTCGCCGTAGTGGTCCTCGGCGCCCGCGATGTCCGAGAGGACGGCCCACTTGCCGCTCTTCTCGTCCATGATCAGGCCCATCGCGATGCCGGCCACCGGCGCCTTGATCGGCACGCCGGCGTCCATCATCGCCATCGAGCCGCCGCAGACCGACGCCATCGACGACGACCCGTTGGACTCGAGGATGTCCGACACGATGCGGATGGTGTACGCGAACTTCTCGGAGGTCGGAATCACGGGCGTCAGCGCCCGTTCGGCCAGCGCGCCGTGACCGATCTCGCGACGGCCCGGGCCCGTGAAGCGGCCCGTCTCGCCCACCGAGTAGGGCGGGAAGTTGTAGTGGAGCATGAAGCGCTTGTAGAACTCGCCGGTGACGTGCTCGACCTTCTGCTCGTCGTCCGCCGTGCCGAGCGTGCAGGTCACGAGCGCCTGCGTCTCGCCGCGGGTGAAGACGGTGGAGCCGTGCACGCGGGGGAGTACGGAGGTCTCCGTCCAGATCGGGCGGATCTGATCGAAGGCGCGGCCGTCGAGGCGCTTGCCGTTGTTCAGCACTTCCTCGCGGAGCGCCTTCTCCTTCAGCCCGTGGAAGATGTGCTTCGCGTCGGACTTCTTCTGCGCGTCGTCGGCGGGCAGCGTGGCCACGAAGTCGGCGAGGACCTTGTCCACGGCCGTGTAGCTCTCCAGCTTGTCCTTGATGCGCATGGCGGCCACGAGCGGGCCGAGCATGGCCTTCTCGGCGGCGGCTTCAAACGCCGCCTCGGCGTGGTGCGCGTTGACGACCAGCTTCTTCTTGCCGGCCGCGGCCTTCAGCTTCTCGATGCCGGCGACGATCTGCTTGATGGCGGCGTGCGCGGCTTCGAGCGCGCCGACGACCTGCGGCTCGGTGACTTCCTTCGCGCCGGCCTCCACCATCACGATGCCGTCCATGCTGCCCGCGACGATCAGGTCGAGCGTGCTTTCCTTGCGCTCGGCGAACGTCGGGTTGATCACGTAGGCGCCGCCGATGAGACCCACGCGCACGCCCGCGATCGTCTTGACCAGCGGGATCTCGCCGAGGGCCAGCGCCGCGGAGGCGCCGGTGATGGCGAGGACGTCGGCGTCGTTGTCGGTGTCAGCCGAGATCACCTGCGCGATGATCTGCGTCTCGTAGCGCCAGCCGTCCGGGAACAGGGGACGGATGGGGCGGTCGATCAGGCGGCTGGTGAGGACTTCCTTTTCCGGCGGCTTGCCTTCGCGCTTGAAGAACCCGCCCGGGATCCGGCCCGAGGCGAACGCGTTCTCGCGATAGTCGACGGTCAGCGGAAGGAAGTCGATGCCTTCGCGCGGGTTGGCGGCATGGCTCGCGGCCACCAGGACCATCGTGTCGCCGGAGCGGACGACGACGGAGCCGTCGGCCTGCTTGGCCAGCTTGCCGGTTTCGATGGAGATTGTGCGGGACCCGACCTGGATCTCGCTGCGCTGCAGATTGACGTTGTGCATGATGGGGCCGCTTACTTCCGGATGCCGAGGCGCTGAATGACCGCGGCGTACCGTGCCGTGTCCTTGCTCTTGAGGTAGTCCAGCAGACGCCGACGCTGACCGACGAGCTTCAGCAGACCGCGGCGCGAGTGGTGATCCTTCGCGTGCGTCTTGAAGTGGTCGGTGAGATACGTGATGCGCTCGCTGAGGATGGCAATCTGGACTTCCGGTGAGCCGGTGTCCGTGTTGTGCGTGCGGTAGTCCCCGATGAGGGTGGTCTTGCGGTCCTTCGACAGTGCCACGATGTCTCCTCCACGTGCGGCCCAGTCCCCCGGCGCCCCTGTCTCTCCAGGAACCGGAACCAGCCCGCCGTCGAATGGCTGTTAACTACGTCAGATTGAACGACTTAGATCCTACATGAGGACCACGGACGGATGCAAAAAACCGGGGGTCGTGGAAGGCGCCGCCAGCGCCAGCAGATCCCCGCCGGGGCCCAGAATCCTCACTTTTCCCGGCTGATCGCCCGGAAGGGGGGCCGCAGGCATCAGCGCCCAGGGGCCGGATGCGTGCGCCGGGCCAAGGTCGCGGCCGTGTCCCAGGCGGGTCAGCCCCTCGTCATTGACCGTAAAGGCCGGCAATTCGGGCAGCAGCGCCTGCAGCGGCACGACCCACGCCCAGGCTGACTCCGGTTCCGCCGAAAGCGCGTCCAGCGTGACGGCCTCGGCAATGCCGAAGGATCCGGTCCGCGTCCGGCGCAGGCTCTGCAGGCACGCGCCGGCCCCCGTCAGCTCGCCCGCGCTGTGTGCCAGCGCACGGACGTAGAACCCGGACGACCCGGTGACGTCGACGGTGGCGACGCCGCGGTCGTACTCCACGAGGGTCAGCGCCGAGACCGTGACGGGCACAGGTTCCGGCTGGACCGGCGTGCCGGCGCGGGCGAGTGCGTAGGCGCGCTGGCCCTGAATCTTCTTGGCCGAGACGGGCGGCGGCGGCTGCAGGTAGCTGCCACGGAGCTGGTCGAGCGCCGCCGCCACGGCCTCCCGCGTCGGGTGCACGTCTGACCGCGAGGTTTCCAGACCCGTGACGTCGTACGAGTCCGTCGTCACGCCGAAGCGGATCTCCGCCCGGTACGACTTCTCCGATCCGGCCAGCAGCGAGACGAGGCGCGTCGCCCGCCCGCACGCGAGCGCGAGGACGCCGGTCGCCATGGGGTCGAGCGTGCCGGTGTGACCGATGCGTTTCTCATGAAGGAGCCGCCGGACCACCGCGACGACGTCGTGGGAGGTCAGGCCCTCCGGCTTGTCGATGACCAGCACCCCGTCCACGGGGCCGGGCGGCGGCGCGTCGTCACGCCGGCGTGCGGCGTCGGCCTGCCCGTCCGAGCGCGTCACGCGCGCGTGGTCCGTTTCCGGGGAGCCAGGAAGTGCTGCTTGTAGTAGCGGAGCTCCTCGATCGATTCCAGGATGTCGTCGAGGGCGCGGTGCGTGCCGGCCTTCGCCGGCGGGTTGACCTTGCCCGGATACCACGCTTTCAGCGCCACCTTGATGGAGCTGACGTCCACGATGCGGTAGTGGAGGAACCGCTCGAGCGTCGGCATGTAGCGGGCGAGGAAGCGCCGGTCCTGCCAGACCGAGTTGCCGCAGAGCGGCGCGGTGCGCGCGTAACAGTGGCGGCGGATGAAGGCCAGCGTCCGGCGCTCCGCCTCGGCGAGCGTGATGCCGTCAGATTCGACACGGGCGAGCAGGCCGCTCTTCCTGTGCGTGCGCCGCGGCCACGGATCCATCCGCTTCATTTCCGCTGCCGTCGGCCGGATGGTCAGTGTCGGTCCGGTGGCGACGACCTTCATGCGCGCGTCGGTGATGATGGTGGCGATCTCGAGCAGCACGTGCCGCTCGGGGTCGAGCCCGGTCATCTCGCAGTCGATCCAGACCCAGCGGTCTGTGCT
>CAYNUO010000085.1:4529-11966 GCA_964400405.1 uncultured Bifidobacteriaceae bacterium
GGCGCGTGTGGCGGCGCGCGATGCCGGCTTCGCCATCTACTCGTCGGAGTCCGGCTTCGCCGGCGCTGGCGTGGCCGGTCCGGTCGTGGCCGGGTCGGCGGGCTCGGGTGCCGCGGCCTGTTCGGGGTGGAGCGGTTCGGGCGGGTGCGCGTGGAGGTCCATGATCAGCCGCTCGATGCGGTCCTGATGCTCGACGGACTCGTCCCACCGGAACTCGAACTCCGGCACGCGCCGGAGCCGCAGGCCGCCGCCGATCCGGCGGCGCAGATACGGTGTGGCGCGTTCAAGGGCGCGCTTCGTGGCCTTGCGGGCGGCCTCGTCACCGATCTGGGTGTAGTAGATCCGCGCGATCTGCAGATCGGCGGTGACCGAGACGCGGGTCAGCGTGATGAAGCCGATGCCCGGATCGTGCACCTCGCCGCGCACCAGCAGCTCGCTGAGCTCCTGGCGGATGAGATCGCCGACGCGGTCTGGCCGAAAGCTGGACATCTGACGTACTGCGCCGGATCCGTGCCGCGGGCCCGACTAACGGGCCGCGGCCGGAACGGTGACCTTCTCGCGACCGACGACTTCGATGACGTCGCCGATCTGGATGTCGTTGAACTTCTCGAGGCTGATGCCGCACTCGAAGCCGGACTTCACCTCGCTGACGTCGTCCTTGAAGCGGCGCAGGCCGCCGATCTTGCCTTCGTGGACGAGCTGGCCCCCGCGGAGCAGCCGGACCTGTGCGTCGCCGCCGCGGCGGATGACGCCCTCGGTGACCATGCAGCCCGCGATCGTGCCGGCCTTCGGCACCTTGAAGATGTCGCGGACCTGCGCCAGGCCGAGCCGGACTTCCTTGAACGTCGGGTCGAGCAGGCCCGCCATCGCGAGCTTGATCTCGTCGGTGACGTTGTAGATGACCGTGTGGTGGCGGATGTCCACTTCCTCGCGGTCGGCGACCTCGGCGGCGTTCTTGTCCGGCTTCACGTTGAAGCCGATGATGACGGCCTTCGACGCCGTGGCCAGCAGCACGTCCGACTCGTTGATGGCGCCGACGCCCGAGTGGATGATGCGGATCTTGACCTTGTCGTCCGAGAGCTTCGCGAGCGTGTCGGCCAGTACTTCGGACGAGCCCTGTACGTCCGCTTTCACGATGAGCGGCAGTTCCTTCATGCCGCCCTCGGCGAGCTGCTCCTGGAGCGACTCGAGCGTCATGCGGCTGCCCTTCGCGCCGAGCGCCTTTGCCTTCGCCTGTTCCTGACGGAACGTGGCGATCTGCCGTGCCTTCGCGGCGTCCGCCACGGTCTGGAACGTGTCGCCCGGGCTCGGAAGTGTCGTCAGACCGAGCACCTCGACCGGCGTCGCGGGACCGGCTGATTTGACCTGGCGGCCACGGTCGTCGATGAGCGCGCGCACGCGGCCGACCACGGGACCGGCGATGAAGTTGTCGCCCACGCGCAGCGTGCCGTCCTGCACGAGGACCGTCGCCACCGGACCGCGCCCGCGGTCCAGCTTGGATTCGAGCACCGCGCCCGACGCCGGACGCTTCGGATTGGCCTTGAGCTCGAGGATGTCGCTCGAGAGCAGGATCATCTCGAGCAGCTGATCGAGGTTCTCCCTCTTCTTGGCCGAGACCGGGACCATGACGGTGTTGCCGCCCCAGTCCTCGGGGACGAGGCCCAGTTCCGCCAGCTCGCGCTTGACGTTGTCCGGGTTCGCGTTGTTCTTGTCGATCTTGTTGATGGCGACGACCAGCGGCACGTTCGCCGCCTTCGCGTGGTCGATCGCTTCCCGCGTCTGCGGCATCACGCCGTCGTCGGCCGCGACGACGAGCACGACGACGTCAGTCACCTTGGCGCCGCGGGCGCGCATCATGGTGAACGCCGCGTGACCCGGCGTGTCGAGGAACACGACGTTCCGGTTGTTCACTTCGACGTGATACGCGCCGATGTGCTGCGTGATGCCACCGGCTTCGCGCTCGGCCACGCGGGCCTCGCGGATGGCGTCGAGGAGCGACGTCTTGCCGTGGTCGACGTGTCCCATGACGGTCACGACGGGCGCGCGCTCGACCATGTCTTCCGGCGTCGAGTCGTCGACCTCCGCGGCGCTCATCTCTTCTTCGAAGCTGCGCATCTCGACGTCGGCGCCGAACTCCCGCGCGATGTCGCGCGCGGTCTCCGTGTCGAGCGGGCTGTTGATGGTCATCATCATGCGCTTCATCAGCAGCTTGGCCAGCACGTCCTTCACGCGGACTTCGAGCTTGTCCGCGAGGTCCTTGACCGTCATGCCCTCGGCGAGCGTGACGGAACGCGTGACGGGCGGTGGCGGCGCCACCATCGGCTGCGACGGCGCCGACGGACGCTCACGCTTGGCCCCCGCGGGACGGCCGCCGCCCGGGCGGTGACCGCCGAACTGCGGACGCTGCGGGTAGGGCGGACGCTGTCCGGGCATGCCGGGACGCGCGCCTGCCGGGCGTACGGGCTGCGCGGGCAGCGGACGCGGGCCGCCGAGCATGCCCGGCGTCGTCGGCCGGGGCGGGCCGCCGTACGGCGGACGCTGCCCGGGCGCTCCCGGACGTGGCGTCGCCTTCGGCGGCGGGGCGCCGGGCACGGGCGCCTGGACCATGCGCGGCGCGGTCTGGGCCGGTGGACGCTTGGCCGGCATCATCGGACGCGCGGGCGCCGGCGTGCGGCCCGGTTCTTCGACGCGGAGACGGATCGTCGACGGCACGACACGCGCCGGGGTGGCGGGTGCGGCGGGGGCGACGGGGGCCGGAGGTGCCGCGGCCACGCGGGCGACAGGGACGTCCGGAGGTGCCTCGACCGGCTCGGGCGCGGCGGCCGGCTCCATCTCGACCGCGACGGCGGCGTCGGGGACGGCTTCCGGCTCCGGCTCGTGCACCGGGGCGACCGCAGCCGGGGCGGCGGCGTGATCCGCGGCGGCCTCGCCTTCGGCGACCGGGTGGGCCGGCTTGATGGTCTTGACGAGACGCGGCGGGCCCAGCGTCGGTGCGGGGGCAGCCTTCGGCGGCTCGGGCTTCTTGAGCGCCGGCGCCTTCTTGCCGCCGGTGGCGCCCTTCGCCGCGGGGGCCGGCGCGTGCGCGCCTTCGGCAAAGATGTCGCCCGAGGGCAGGGCGATATTACGCGCCCGTGCCGTGCGTTCCACGAAGGAGCGCGCCACGACCTCTTCGAGCGTGCTGGAGGCGCTCTTCAGTTCTATGCCGTGCTCGCGCTTCAGCAGCGCCAGGACGTCCTGGCTCGTGGAGCCGAGCAGCTCGGCGACTTTGTAGATCCGGACAGTGGCCAAATTAGTTGTCGCTCCGCGCGCTTACGAGTTGTCCTGATCCGCGGCCGGTTCGTCACCGGCGGCCGTGTCGACAGCCTGTGCGTCCTGCGAATCGCTGTCCTGGGCTTCGTCTGGCCCGGCGGCGTCGGCCTCGGGCGCAGTCGCGTCGGCGCCCTCACCGAGCACGCCCGCTTCCATCGCGCCGAACTCCGCCTCGACTTCCTTGCGCTTCTCTTCCTCGCTCTTGATGTCGATGCGCCAGCCGGTCAGCTTCGCGGCGAGCCGGACGTTCTGGCCCTTCTTGCCGATTGCGAGCGACAGCTGCTTGTCCTCGACCACCACTTCCATGACGCGCTCGGCGTCATCGACGATGGTCACGCGCTGCACCTTGGCGGGGCTGAGCGCGTTGGTGACGAGCTGGACCGGATCTTCGGACCACTCGACGATGTCGATCTTCTCGCCGCGCAGCTCGCGGATGATGGCCTGGACACGGGTGCCCTTCATGCCGACGCAGGCGCCGACGGGGTCGACGTCGCGCTCGCGCGAGTAGACCGCGACTTTCGCGCGATCACCCGCTTCACGGACTGCACCTCTGACCATGACCGTGCCGTCGTAGATTTCCGGGACTTCCTGCTCGAACAGCTTGATCAGCAGCGCCGCGTCCGTGCGCGAGAGGACGATCTGCGGGCCCTTGGCGCTGTGGTTCACGCTCTTGATGACCGCGCGGACGCGCTCACCCGGCGAGTAGCTCTCGGCGCGTGACTGTTCCCGGCGGGAGAGCACGGCCTCGATGCGGCCGATCTCGACGATCAGGTCGCCGGCCTCGAAGCGCTTCACCATGCCGGTGACGACTTCACCGACGCGCTGGTTGAACTCCGCGAAGATGTTCTCCCGCTCGGCCTCGCGCACCTTCTGGAAGATGACCTGCTTCGCCGTCTGCGCGGCGATGCGCCCGAGCACGTCCGTGCGCTTCGGGAACTCGATCTCCATGTCGACCTCGGCGTCCTCGCCGTAGAGCTCCTGGGCCTCGGCCAGCGAGATCTCGGTGGCCGCGTCGGTGACCTCCGTCACGATGTGCTTGACGGCGAACAGATCCACCTGGCCCGTCTCCGTGTTGAAGCGGGTGCGCAGGTTCTCGTTCGTCTTGTAATACTTCCGGGACGCGGTCAGGACGGCATCCTCGATCGCCGTGATGATCGTGTCGGCCTCGATGCCCTTTTCTTTCGCGAGGGCTTCAATCGTCTGCTGGAGCGGGTTGCTCATCCTCTGCCTCAAAACTCGACTTCTAGCCGTCCCCGGGTAATCCGTCCGAAGGGGAGCCGGTGCACCCGGCCCTTCGCGCCTTCGAGCAGCACCACCTCACCGTCCACACCCTGCAGCCGGCCGTCGAAGGCCGTCTGGTTATCAACCGGCTCTGCCATCACCACTTTCGCCCGCCGTCCCTCGAACCGCCGGTAGTCCTCGAGCCCCCGCAGGGGCCGGTCCAGACCGGGCGACGAGACTTCGAGCGTGTAGGCGAAGGGCAGCGGATCCTCCACATCCAGGATGGTGCTCATCTCCTGGCTGACCCGCTGACAGTCCTCGATCCCGACGCTTTCCTCAGGCGTGGCCGCTGGTCCCGGCCGGTCGATCAGCACCCGGACCACCTGGCCGCCCGCCTCGCGCCGGCTCTGGATGTCCCAGATCTCCAGCCCGTAGTCGCGCGCGACCCGTTCTGCCACGGCCCGAATGCGTTCCACCGGTTCCACGACGCTCGCCTCAGCCCCTGTGCCGAAAACCCTTAAAAAACGGCCAAAAACAAAAAAAGTGGGCACCGGCCCACTAGGAATTTACCAACCCAGGAGACCTCGAAGCCTATCACAGGAGGGGGCGGGCCACGAGGTCGTACTCCTGGCTGCCGGTGATCTCCGCGTCAATGAACGATCCGGTCTGGAAGGCCGACGGGTCGCAGTCCGTAAGGTAGACGACCGGGTCGATGTCGGGGGCCTGGCCGGCCGTTCTGGCCCGCAGGACCAGCTCGTGTTCGGCGCTCGGGCCGTCCACGACGAGCCGCACCCGTTCGCCGACCCGGGCCTGCTGCCGGGCCGTGACGCGGGTCCGCTGCGCATCCATCAGCTTCCGCTGGCGGCTGCGCTTGGTGGCCGACGCGACATCGTCCACGAGGTCGTGGGCCGTCGTGCCCTCCTCGTGCGAGTACGTGAAGACGCCGACGTGGTCGAAGGCCATCGCGTCCGTGAAGCTGGCCAGTTCCGCGAAGTCGGCCGCCGTTTCACCCGGGAAACCCACGATGAACGTCGTGCGGAGCGTCGCCTCGGGCAGACGGCGGCGAATCCGGTCCAGCAGGCGCTCGTAGCTGGCGCGCGTGCCCGGCCGCTTCATGCGCTTCAGCACGGGGTCCGCGGCGTGCTGCAGCGGCAGGTCGATGTAGCGGCACACCGCCCGGCTCTCGCCGATGGCGTCGAGCACGTCGTCGGTGATGGTCGTCGGATAGAGGTAGAGCAGGCGGATCCACTCGAGCCCGCTCACCTTGTCCAGCCGGCGGAGCAGGGCGGCCAGCGCGCCGCGCTCGCCGCGGTCGATGCCGTAGAACGTCGTGTCCTGCGAGATCAGCAGCAGTTCCTTGACGCCGCCGGCGGCCAGCCGCTCGGCTTCGGCGACGATCGAGTCCGCCGTCCGGCTGCGATACGCGCCGCGCAGGGTCGGGATGATGCAGAAGGCGCACTTGTAGTCGCAGCCCTCGGCGATCTTCAGATAGGCGTAGTGCCGCGGCGTGGCGAGCAGGCGCGGCGTGTCGGCGTCGTAGATGTAGGTCGGCCGCTCGGCGACCGCGGCGGCCGCCGGCACCGCGTCCCGGCCGTGCAGCTGGACCGGCTCGCCGTTGGCCCGCAGCAGGCGGATCGGCGACGGCGCCTGGCCGCCGATGGCCCCGACAATCGCCGGCACCTCGCCGGTGCCGAGCACGGCGTCGATCTCGGGAATCTGCGCCTTGAGCTCGTCCCGGTAGCGCTCCGCCATGCAGCCGGTGACGACCAGCGTCTTGCAGTTGCCGGTCTTCTTCAGCTCCGCCATCTCGAGGATGGTGTCGATCGACTCCTGCTTGGCCTTGTCGATGAAGGCGCAGGTGTTCACGACGAGGACGTCCGCCTCGGCGGCGTCGCGCGTCAGCTCGTGGCCCGCACCCTGGGCCAGGCCCAGCATGACCTCCGAATCCACGAGGTTCTTGGGGCAGCCGAGCGAGATCAAACCAACCTTCATGCAGGGTTAGGATACAGGCAACGTCATGGCCGACGCTTCGACCGCCATCTCACAGCTCCTGCGCGACGCCTCCCTCGTGGGCACGCGCGCCACCGTCCGCGGCTGGGTTCGCACCAGGCGCGACTCCAAAGCGGGCCTGTCATTCGTCCACGTGCACGACGGTTCCTGCTTCGCGCCCATTCAGGTGGTGGCCCCCGCCGCCCTCGCAAACTACGACAGCGAGGTGAAGAAGCTGACGACCGGCTGCTCGGTCGTCGCCACGGGCGTCGTGACGGCCAGTCAGGGTCAGGGCCAGTCCGTCGAGCTGGTGGCCGACGTGATCCAGGTCGTGGGCTGGGTGGACGACCCCGAGGCCTACCCGATTCAGCCGAAGCAGACGTCGCTCGAGTACCTGCGGGAGGTGGCGCATCTGCGGCCGAGGACGAACACGCTCGGCGCCGTCGCGCGCGTGCGGCACTGCCTCAGCCAGGCCGTCCACCGCTACTTCCACGAGCACGGCTTCCTGTGGATTCACACGCCGATCATCACGGCGAGCGACGCCGAAGGGGCCGGCGAGATGTTCCGCGTCAGCACGCTGGACCTCGCGAACCTCGGCGGCGAGGTAGATTTTTCTCGCGACTTCTTCGGGAAGGAAGCGTTCCTCACGGTCAGCGGTCAGCTGAACGTCGAGACGTACGCCTGCGCGCTGTCGAAGGTCTATACGTTCGGGCCGACCTTCCGCGCCGAGAACAGCAACACCAGCCGGCACCTCGCCGAGTTCTGGATGATCGAGCCCGAGATCGCGTTCGCGGATCTGCATGACGACGCGGACCTGGCCGAATCCTTCCTGAAATCCATCCTCACCGCCGTGCTGAACGAGCGCGGCGACGACCTCGCGTTCTTCGCCGAGCGCGTCGACAAGACGTGCATCAGCCG
>CAYNUO010000086.1:0-11810 GCA_964400405.1 uncultured Bifidobacteriaceae bacterium
AGGCCCTTCTCGTACATCCGGATGAAGAGCCACTGGTTCCACTTGTAGTACTCGGCGTCGCAGGTGGCAAGCTCCCGTTGCCAGGCATAGCTGATGCCCATGCGCTGGAGCTGGCCCTTCATGTGGCTGATGTTGCCGCGCGTCGAATCCTCGGGATGGATACCGTGCTTGATGGCCGCGTTCTCGGCGGGCAGGCCAAACGCGTCCCACCCGAATGGGTGCAGCACGTTGAAGCCCTGCATCCGCTTCATCCGCGCGAGCGCGTCGCCGATGCTGTAGTTGCGCACGTGCCCCATGTGCGCGTGCCCCGAGGGGTACGCGAACATCTCGAGGCAGTAGAACTTCGGCCTGGAGCGGTCCTCCGAGACTTCGAACGCGCCGGCATCGTTCCAGCGCTGCTGCCACTTGCGGTCCAGATCCTGCGGTGTGTAATCCATCGGGAATCAAAAATTATATCCGCCACGGACGGTTGACGCCGATCTTCACGGTTGCGATGTCGGCATCCCGTGGTGCAGCGCCCGGACGAGGCCGGTCGACTACAGCCGCCACCGCCCTTCATGTGCCGTGCGCACGGCACTGATCGCGCGGTCGGCGCGCGCGGATGCACCCGCGCCACGGCTCGCGTCCGGCTCCGTCACTGGCCCGACGAAGGCCGCGATGAGCGCACGGAGCGACCCCGCCAGAGCCGGCAGGTTGTATCCCCCTTCGGTCACCGCGACCACCCGCCCGCCGCACACGCCATCCGCCAGTGCCGCCAGCATCCGGCACAACCTGCCGAACCCCTCGGTTGTGACCTGCATGCCGGCGAGCGGGTCGTCCCGGTGCGCATCAAAGCCAGCGGAGAGCAGCAGCAACTCCGGGCCGAACTGCCGCACGACGGGCAGCACGACGCGTTCGAAGACCTCGACGTAGTCGGCGTCGCCGCATCCGGCCTCCATCGCCACATTCACCGTGAAACCCGTCCCTGCTCCGGCCCCGACCTCCGCGGCAGCGCCGGTGCCCGGATAGAACGGAAACTGGTGCGTCGACACGAAGAGGACGGACGGGTCGTCGTAGAAGCTCCACTGCGTGCCGTTACCGTGATGGACGTCGAAGTCCACGATCGCCACGCGTGCCACGCCTCTGGATCGTGCGTGCGCGGCCGCGACGGCGATGTTGTTGAACAGGCAGAAGCCCATCGCACGGTCCGCCTCGGCGTGATGCCCCGGAGGCCGCACGAACGCCGCCGCCCGCCGCGCCGAACCGTCGAGCACGAGGTCCACGGCCTGGCACGCCGCGCCGGCGGCGCGCCGGGCCAGATCGACGGACTCCGGCGACGTGATGGTGTCGGCGTCGAAAGCCGTCGGACGGCCGGACGTCCCGAGCGCGGCCCTGAGATACGCCGCCTCGTGGACACGAAGCAACTGCGCGTCGGAAGCCGGCTGCGGCTCAAGGACGGGCACGCCCGCGGCCTGGGCCTCTGCCGCCACGGCCCGCATGACGTCCGCCCGCTCCACGCGCTCGGGATGCCCGGGCGGTGTCAGGTGGTTTGCGAAACGGCTGGATGTGATGAGCGTGAACACGGCGTCGCCCGAAAAGAAAACGGGCGGGACGCCGCCCTGGCATCCCGCCCGCCAATCATGCCGGAAACCGGCGCCCTACTCGATGACGATCCCGAGCGTGTCCGTCCAGTCGAGATACGCGAAGCTGCCCTCGGGGGGCGGGCCGCCGTTGGTCCACTTGCCGCCCTTCGACTGCCCGAGCTTCAGCCACGCCTCGCGCTCCATCTTGCCGCGGCCGACCGCGATGTGCATCAGGCTGACGCCCTTCTGCATCTTGATCTGATGCGACCACGGGTTCGGCTCGCCCACGCCCTGGATGACCTCGAGACCGACCTTGTTCTGGAACGCCATGGCGGTCAGCACGTGCCGGTCGGGATCGTTGGTCCACATGTTCGGGGGATACGGGAACGCGCCCTTCGGCGGGAAGCGCCGTGGTTCGACCGGCTTCATGCCGAAGATCTCGACGACCTTCTTCATCGACGCCGCGACGTCCGTATTGGCGAAGCCGACGTGGTTGATGTTGAGGCCGCCGAACAGGCCCGTCTGCTGCGTGGGCGCCGCCGGCATCGCCGGCCGCGTGGTGGGTCCGACGATGATCGTCGCACCGAGGGGCGTGTCGCGGAAGTCGACCCACGCGAAGGTTCCGCCCTTCGTACCGCCCGTCCACTTGCCGCCCTTTGACTCCAGCTCCGCGCGCACGGCGTCGATGTCGCTGTCCTTGCCGACGCCCAGTGCCCAGATCCCGAGGCCGTACTTCTTCAGGTGGTCGCGCATCGGACCCTTGCCCGTCGGCTGCACGATGGCGATGTAGAAGTTCGGCATCGGCACGTATGCGACCTTGGCCTTCTCCTTCTTCCCATTCGGCAGTTCGTATTCCGCCTTCTGCACCGTCGGCGTCGGAATCCCGAAGATGTCGCCGTAGCCCTTTGCGGCCCTGGCAATGTCCGGCGTGATGACGACCAGGTGCGTCAGCGGCGCCCCCTGCAGGAGCGGCGCGGCCTGGGCCCGCACCGGAGCCGGGGTGGCCACCAGGCCAAGAACGGCCAACAACGGCAACATGACAATCAATCGGCGCATCGAGTCCCTCCCGTCCGCGTCAGTGCCGGCGGACGACCCACTATACCCGTCCGCCGTTCCGCCGGTTCCCGCCGACACGGCCGGTAAGCCCGGTTTCACGCGACGAAAGCCTTTCGCGACAACTTGCGAATTCCCGAGGAATTCCGGCGGGCACCGGTCTTGCTCCGCATGCCCCCGGAGGTACGCATGACGTTCGACAGGATTCCGGCCGCAGCAGGTTGTGGCTTCGCGGCTCTGGTCCTCGTGGCCGGTTGTTCCGGCAGTCCGACGGCGCTCTCGCCAACGGCAACCCCCGGCGCCACGGCAGGAGCCCCAGCGCAGGCTGGACGCTTCTCACAACTCCGGCAGACCCCCGTCCGCACGCTGGCCGAGTTCCCTGCTGCCTCGTCGCCGTGCACGCCGTTGCCCGCCACGCCCGGAGACAGCGGCGCCACGCCGGCGGGGAGCGCACCGGCCGGGGCCGCACCCGGCGGGGAGACGCCGGCTCCGGTGCCGTACGACGCCTACTACTCACTGCGGCAGGGTGGCATTCGCGCGCTCGAGGCAGCGGCCGCGTTGCCGTGCGCGACGGTGCAGATCACGATCGCCGGATCGATCGGAACCGCGGCGTTCGAGCCGAATCCTCTGTCCGCGCAGGTCGGCGATCAGATCATCTGGGCCAACAACGACCTGCGCCCGCACAAGATCATCGTCGACGACGGCACGCTGACCGGTCTGGTGGTCGGAGACCTGCCGCCGGGCGCCACGAGCGCGCCGTTCTCGCTGACGACCCCGACCGCGAACTTCCACTGCGAGTACCACCCGTCGATGACGGGCACCATCAGTTCGCTTGCGGCATCGATGCCCGGCTCGGCCTCACCCGCGAGCACGGGCCCGGCCGCACCCGCCGACTCCGCGTACCCGGCGCCGTCCGACTACGGGTACGGCTACTAGCCCGGGTCGCCCGCCAGGAGCCGCTGGCAGCGCGCCTCGAGCCCCGTCAGACGCGCCTCCAGCGCCTGCCGGGCCTGCTCGAGGCCGTCCCCGGTCAGTCCCGCGGGAACATCCATCGGCTCCCCCACGACGAGCGCGACGGTGCTGAACGGCTTCGGAATCTGCGTGCGGTCCCAGCTGCCGACCGTCCAGTGAGCCGAGGCCTCGAGATGAAACGGCAGCACGGGGTTGCCGGTCGCACCCGCCAGCCACACCGCGCCCGGCTGCGCCACCCGAGCCGGGCCCTTCGGGCCGTCGAGCGTGAATCCGGCCGGATGCCCCGACCGCAGCGCCCGCATCAGCTGCATCGTCGCCTTACGCGCTCCACGCGTCGTGGACCCGCGTGCCGTGCCGTAGCCGAAGCGCTCGATGATGCGCGCGATCCATTCGCCGTCGAAGTTCTCGCTGGTGATGACGACGATGCCGCGGCGCCGGAAGTAGTACGTCGCGGTCAGGATGCGGCCGTGCCAGAAGCCCATGACGGGCTGGCGGCCGGAGCGGAGGATGGCGTCGTAGTGCTCGAGTCCCTCAACGCGCCAGCGGAGGGTGGAGCCGAGGAGCGCGATGACGGGATAGCCGATAGCGGCGATGGCCGCCACCTGCAGCCGCTTCCACGGAGATGCCTGCCACTCCTCTGCCATCGGTCACCGGGATTCTGACACGACGCGGCTGGCCGGCCGATGCGCAGCGGTGATCACCGCCGCGCCGGCACTACATCCCGTTGTACTGCGGGCCCCCACCACCTTCAGGCGGCACCCAGGTGATCGCCTGATAGGGGTCCATGATGTCGCACGTCTTGCAGTGGACGCAGTTGGCCGCGTTGATCTGCAGCTTCTTGCCGCCGCTGCCGTTGTCGACCATCTCGTAGACAGAGGCCGGGCAGAAACGCACGCACGGATAGCCGAACTCGGACCCGCACTTCGTGTGGCAGACGTCGGTCTGCACGAGCAGGTGCGACGGCTGGTCCTCCTCGTGCGCGGTCGCCGAGTAGTGCACGTCGGTAAGCTTCTCGAAAGCCAGGGCCTTGTCGGTCGTCGTCGCGTTGCTCGCCGCCGGAACGGTCGTGGGGTCGCCCTCGCGGCCGTGGTAGCGCTTCACCTGCTGCATCCGCTCGTGACCCGCGTGCGCCTTGATCTTCGACGGCGAGAGGATGCCCTTCGTGTACATCGTGAGGCCCGCGTTCAGCATGAAGGGAATGAACCCCTTCTCGAACGCCTGGTGCACGCTCCGGATCGGATAGAGCTCCTTCTTGACCGGACCGGCGTCGATCTGCTGCTTGTACCCGGAGAGCCGTGCCGCGGACGTGTTCCCCTCGTGCACGGCGCGGAACGCCGTCTCGGCCGCGAGCATGCCCGTGCGCATGGCGAGGTGGATGCCCTTGAGGCGCATCGAGTTCACGAATGCGCCGGCGTCTCCGGCGATCAGCGCGCCGTCCATGTAGACGCGCGGGCTCGTGTGCCAGCCGCCTTCGGGCAGCGCCTTCGCGCCGTAGCGGACCATCTTGCCGCCCTCGAGCATGTTCCTGAGCAGCGCATGCTGCTTGAGGCGGTTGAACGCCGCGTGCGGCTCGAAGAGGGGGTCCTTGTAGTCGAGGCCGACGACAAGTCCCACGACGACCTGGTTGTTCGGCAGGCCGTAGATGAAGGATCCGCCGAACTCCTCCGGCTTGAGCGGATAGCCGAGCGTGTGGATGACCTCGCCCGCCTTGATCCGGCCCTCGGGAACCTCCCAGAGCTCCTTGATGCCGACGGCGTACTGCTGTGGTTCGGACGCGTCGTCCAGCTTCAGGCGCTCGACGAGCGTCTTCGTCAGGTTGCCGCGGACACCGTCGCAGAAGATGGTGACCTTCGCGTGGATGTCGACGCCGGGCTCGAAGTTGGCCTTCTGCTCGCCGTGCTTGCCGATGCCGCGGTCACCCGTACGCACGCCGATGACACGGTCGCCGTCGTACAGCACGTCGGTGCCCGGAAAGCCCGAGAAGAAGTCGATGCCCTCGGCTTCGACCTGCTCACCGAGCCACGCGACGAACTTGTTCAGCGAGATGACGTAGTTGCCGTGGTTCTGGAACGGCGGCGGGATGAACGGCAGCGGGAGCTTGGCCGCGGCCGTCAGGAAGTACATGTGCTCGTCGCTGACCTCGGCGGCGAGCGGCGCGCCCTTCTCCTTGAAGTTCGGGATCAGGTCCTTGAGCGTCGCGGGGTCGAGCACCGCGCCGGACATCATGTGCGCGCCGGCCTCGCGGGCCTTCTCGAGCACGGCGATGGAGAGCGGCTCGCCCCCCTTCGCCTTCTGCATCTGCGCGAGGCGGAGCGCCGCGGACATCCCCGCAGGGCCGCCGCCGACGATCAGGATGTCGACTTCGAGGACCTCGCGCTCCATGTGCCTCCGCTACTTGGCCAGCTCGGCGGCGATCGCCGGCGCGATCTCGAACAGGTCGCCGACGATGCCGTAGTCCGCCACCTCGAAGATCGGGGCTTCGGCGTCCTTGTTGATGGCGACGATCGTGCGCGCGCCCTTCATGCCGACCACGTGCTGAATGGCGCCGGAGATACCCACGGCCACATACAGCTTCGGCGCAACGGTCTGGCCGGAGCTGCCGATCTGGCGCTCCATCGGGAGCCAGCCGCTGTCGCAGATCGGCCGCGAAGCCGCGACCTCGGCGCCGAACGCCTTGGCGAGCGCCTCGACGACGCCGATGTTCTCCTGCGCCTTGATGCCGCGGCCGACGGCGACAATCCGCTCGGCCTGGCTCAGGTCCACCGCTGCCTTGGCCTCCTGGAACGGCGCGGCGGGCTTCTGACGGATCGCACCGGCGTCCACCGCGATGCCCGAGGCGGCCACCGGCGCGGGGGACGCACCCTTCTGGGCGGCATCCGCACGGAAGGCGCCAATCTGGAACGACAGCAGATGCGGAGTCGCACCCTGCGGCTTCACTTCGGCCGCCAGCTTGCCCTGGAACATCGGGCGCGTGAAGGTCGCCGCGTCGCCGGCGCCCTTCACACCCGTGATGTCGGTCACGAGGGACCGGCGGAGACGGGCCGCGAGCATCGGCGCGAAGTCGCGCGTCTGGTACGTGTGCGCGAAGACGACGGCGCTCGGGTTCTGCGCATCGACCAGCGCCTTGAGCGCCTGCACGTAGCCGTCCGGCGTGTACGTGTCGAGCGCGGGCGCGTCGACCGTCACGACCTCGGCCACGGCGGCAGCCGCAAGTTCCTGCGCCACGGCCGCAACACCGGCTCCGAGCACGGCAACCTTGATTGGCGCACCGGCCGCCAGCTGCTGGGCGGCGGCAATGGCTTCCCACGAAGCCCGGTTCAGCTTGCCCGCGCGCTGTTCGGCAACAACCAGAATCACAGGACCCTCGCTTCCTCGCGCAGGCGGCGCACCAGTTCCTTCGCCGCGTCGGCGGGCGAACCGGTGATGATCTGCGTCTGTTTGCTCTTGGCCGGCACCGCCAGGCCCACGACCTGCTGCGACGCGGACAGACCGTCGGGCAGCGCCACCTTCTTCACGTCCTTCTTCTTCGCCGCCATGATGCCCTTGAGCGTGGCGTAGCGCAGCTGGTTGATCCCGCTCTGAATCGTGATGAGCGCGGGCAGCGGCATGCTGATCCACTGGAACCAGCCGCCCTCGAGCTCGCGCTTGATGCGGAGCGTCTTCGCCGCGGGATCCGCCTGGACTTCCATGATGATCGTCGAGTGCGGAATGCCGAGCCGCTCGGCGAGCACGACACCCATCTGCGCATGGCCCTGGTCATCGGACTGCAGACCGGTCAGCACCATGTCGAACGCTTCCGCGTGCATCGCCGGCGCGAGCGCGTCGGCAATCAGGAACGCGTCGGCGGCGCCAAGGGCATCCGACTCCACGTGCAGCGCACGATCGGCGCCGCGCGCCAGCGCCTCGCGGATCACCTTGTCGACGCGGGAGGGTCCGGCGGTGCAGACCACTACCTCTCCGCCGTGCTTCTCGCGGAGACGCAGCGCCTCTTCGAGCGCGTAGGCGTCGGGCTCGTTCATCTCGTAGCTGACGTCGTCTTCGCGCACCCACCGGCGGTCGTCGGTCAACCGCGGCTGCCACTCGCGCGTGGGCACCTGCTTGATACAAACGGCAATTTTCATATTGTCAGTTGAGCCTTCAGGCGTGTCTTACGCAATTCTCGCACAGGAGCGACGCGCGGATCGACGCTGACGTAGCGCCAGACACGCGTCAGGCCTCGTAGCGTTTGAGCAGCAGGGCGGCGTTCGTGCCGCCGAAGCCGAACGAATTCGACAGGGCGTAGCGAATCGGCATCGGCCGGGCCGTCGTCCCCGGCACGTAGTCCAGGTCGCAGTCCGGGTCCGGCGTCTCCAGATTGATCGTCGGCGGCGCCGTCTGGTGGTGCACGGCCAGCGCCGTGATGCCGGCTTCCAGGCCGCCCGCGCCGCCGAGCAGATGCCCGGTCATCGACTTGGTCGACGACACGGCCAGCTTCGCGGCGTGATCGCCGAAGCAGCGCTTGATCGCGAGGGTCTCGAGGCGGTCGTTGTGCGGCGTCGACGTGCCGTGCGCGTTGATGTAGTCGATCTGCTCGGGCTGGATCCCGGCCTTGCGGATGGCCATGGCCATCACGCGACGGCCGCCGTCGCCGTCTTCCGAGGGCGCCGTGATGTGGTACGCGTCGCCCGACAGGCCGTAGCCCACGACCTCCGCATAGATCGGCGCCCCGCGCCCGATTGCGTGCTCGAGCTCCTCGAGCACGAGGACGCCCGCGCCCTCGCCGATGATGAAGCCGTCCCGGCCCTTGTCGAACGGCCGGCAGGCCTTCTGCGGGTCGTCGTTGCGCGTCGAGAGCGCGCGCATCGCGGCGAAGCCGCCGACGCTCATCGGCGTGATGGCTGCCTCGGACCCGCCCGCGATCATCGCGATCGCGTCACCGCGCCGGATGATCTCGAACGACTCGCCGACCGCATGCGCGGACGCCGAGCACGCCGTGCAGGTGGCCAGATTCGGTCCCTTGGCGCCGAACCGGATCGACACGTGGCCGGCGGCCAGGTTGATGATGGACGACGGGATGAAGAACGGCGAGATCTTGCGGGGGCCACCATTGAGCAGGGAGATGTGCTCCTGCTCGATGGTGATGAAACCGCCGATGCCGGAACCGATGAAGGCCCCGACCTCGTGGGCGTTGGCATCCGTGATGGGGAGCTTCGAATCGTCCATCGCGAACTGCGCGGCCGCAATCGCGTACTGGATGAAGAGGTCCATCTTCTTGACCTCTTTCTTCTCGACCCAGTTGAGCGGGTCGAAGCCCTTCACCTCGGCGGCGATCTGCGCGGCATAGGCGCTGACATCGAACCGGGAAATACGCGAGACGCCGCTGACACCTGACGTCAGTGCGTCCCAGTTCGGACGCGTGCCGACACCCAGCGCCGACACCAGCCCGATCCCTGTGATGACAACTCTCCTCTGCACGCCCCCTCCTCCGCCGGATACCACGTGGATATCGACGGTTACTTCTTGCCCTTGGCGTGAGCCTCGATATAGTCGACGGCTTCCTTGACGCGCGTGATCTTCTCCGCGTCCTCGTCCGGGATCTCAATCCCGAACTCCTCTTCGAACGCCATGACCAGTTCCACCGTGTCGAGCGAGTCGGCGCCCAGATCGTCCACGAAGGACGCGTCCGCGGTCACTTCTTCCTCGTCCACGCCGAGCTGCTCCACGATGATGCCCTTGACCTTCTCTGCAACCGCCATCGGACCTCCTACATGTACATGCCGCCGTTGACGGCGAGTACGTGCCCAGTAATATACGACGCCTCATCCGACGCCAGGAAACACACCGCCGCGGCCACGTCCGCCGCCGTTCCAATCCGCCCGAGCGGAATCTGACCCGACCAGTCATCCTGGGCCTTGTCCGTGATGGCCCTGGTCATGTCCGTTTCGATCAACCCCGGCGTCACCACGTTGACTGTGATACCGCGTGAGGCCACTTCCTTCGCGAGCGCCTTCGACATGCCGATGAGGCCCGCTTTCGACGCCGCGTAGTTCACCTGCCCGGCATTGCCCATCTGTCCGACGACCGAGCTGATATTGATGATGCGGCCGCCGCGCTGCTTCACCATCGGCTTGATGGCCGCCTGCGACGTCGTGAAGGCGCCGGTCAGGTTGGCCGCAATGACCGCGTCCCAGTCGTCGCGCTTCATCCGGAGCACCAGCTGGTCGCGCGCGACGCCGGCGTTGTTCACGAGCACGTCGATCCGCCCGTGCCGTTCGACGGCACCGGCGATCAGCGCCACGGCGCTCTCCGCGTCCGTCACGTCGACGGACGCGACCTCCGCCTTCCCGCCCGCCGCCACGATGTCCGCCACGGTCGCCGCGGCGTTGTCGCCACGCGCGGCCGCCACGACGAAGGCGCCTCTCGAGGCCAGCGCCAGCGCGATACCGCGCCCGATGCCCCGTGACGCACCGGTGACTACCGCTACCTTCCCGGTCAGGTCGAACATCGCTACGCCCTCGCCCCGATGAGCGCGTCCACGGCCGCGAGATCGCCGGGCTCGGCCACGCTGGCCACGGTCGCCTCGGGCAGGATCTTCCGGACCAGGCCGGCCAGCACCGTGCCTGGGCCGACCTCGATGAAGGTCGTCGCGCCGAGCGCGCCGAGCCGGCGCACCACGGCCTCCCACCGCACGGGGGCGACCACCTGGCGGACGAGCGCATCGATCACGCCGGCCGCGTCGTGCCGCGGTTCCGCGTCGACGTTCGCGATGACGGGCACAGCCGGCGCGTGGGAGGCGGCAGCCCGCAGTTCCGGCTCGAGGCGATCGGACGCCGGCTGCATCAGCGCGCAATGGAACGGCGCACTGACCGGCAGCGGCAGCACCCGGCGCGCCCCGCGCGCCTTCGCGGCCTCGCCGGCCCTCGCCACGGCCGACGCCGCACCGGCGATGACGATCTGGCCGCCACCGTTGATGTTGGCCGGCGAGACGACCTCGCCCTGCGCGGCTTCCGCGCACGCCGCCGCGACACCAGCTTCGTCGAGCCCCAGCACCGCGGCCATGGCGCCTACACCGACAGGCACGGCCTCCTGCATGTAGCGGCCGCGGTTGCGGACCAGCCGCACCGCGTCGCCGAACGCCAGCGACCCGGCTGCCACGTTGGCCGAATACTCACCGAGGCTGTGCCCGGCGACGAACGCGGGCGCGAGCCCGCGCGCGGCCAGCACGCGCCAGACGGCCGTGCTCACCGTGAGGATGGCCGGCTGGGTGTTTTCAGTCAGCGTCAGCGCGTCGGCCGGTCCCTCGAAGATGACGCGCCGCAGCCCCGGCAGGGCCGCGTCGGCCTCGTCGAAGACGGCGCGGGCTTCGGGAAACGCTTCAGCGAGCGCCTGCCCCATCCCGACCTTCTGTGACCCCTGGCCGGGGAACACGCAGGCAATCATGCGGAGCCGGAACTACTCCTCGTTGACCGGGCGGACCTGACGCGCGCGGTAGAAACCGCAGTGCGGGCACACCTGGTGCGGGGCCTTCGGCTCCTTGCACTGGGGGCACAGGTTGGTCGCCGCAGGCGTCAGCGCGTCGTGCGTGCGCCGCTTGGAGGTACGGGTCTTGGAATGGCGTCGTTTTGGATTAGGCATCGTGGGTACTCATCGACTTCAGCGCGGCCAGTCGTGGATCCTCCCAAACCTGCTTGCAGCCGCAATTTGACAGGTTCAGGTTCGTGCCGCACTGGGGGCACAGTCCTTTGCAGTCCTCGGCGCACAACGGCTTCATCGGCAGCGCCAGATAGAACTGCTCACGGACGAGTTCGGCCAGGTCGATCTGATCGTCCTGGTAGTAGCTCGTCTCCATATCGTCTTCCTCGACCTCCCGCTCCGTCTCCTCCGCCGATGCCTCGGCGTGCGGCAGGTAGCGATGGTCGAACGTCATGTCCACAGGCACCCGGAACGGCTCCAGGCACCGGCTGCAGTCGAGCTCCAGCTCGCTGGTCACCGACCCGGTCAGCCGGAATCGCGTGTGATCCTTGTGGATCTCGCACTTCAGATGCGCTGGAGCCACAACCCGGTAGGCCTCCCCCTCCTGGGGCAGGTCCGCCGGCTGCAGCGTGCGATCGAGCTCCTCGGTTGGTCTCCGGAAGCGGGTCAGGTCCAGCAGCATTGGTGATTCATCCTGCCCGGCCCACGGGGGACAGACAGACTGGCCATTATAGCGTGGGTCGGCCGCCTTCCAGTAGCGCCAACCCATTG
>CAYNUO010000087.1:0-11649 GCA_964400405.1 uncultured Bifidobacteriaceae bacterium
CCTCGGCGGCGGCCGCCGCGAGGCGCCGGGCCAGCGCCAGGTCGTCGTCGAGTGTGAACGGCGTCATGGCGTGCCCCGGCTGCGGGTGGGTATGTCAGTACTTGTAGAAGCCCTGGCCGCTCTTCTTGCCAAGGTGGCCGGCCAGCACCATCCGCTTCAGCAGCGGCGGCGGCGCGTACATCGGCTTGCCGAACTCGGCGTGCATGATCTGCGCGATGTAGAACGTCGTATCGAGACCGATGAAGTCGAGCAGCGTGAACGGGCCCATCGGATGGCCGCAGCCGAGCTTCATGGCGGTGTCGATATCCGCCAGCGAGCCGAGGCCCTCTTCGTAGGCGCGGATCGCGTCGAGCAGATACGGAATCAGCAGACGGTTGACGATGAAACCGGGCCGGTCGACCACGGTCACCGGGTCCTTGCCGAGGGCCTTCGCAAGGTCGAACACGGTCTGGTACGTCTCATCCGTCGTCGTCAGGCCGCGGATCACCTCGACCAGCTTCATCATCGGGACGGGGTTGAAGAAGTGCATCCCGATGAAGCGGTCCGGCCGCTTCGTCGCCGCCGCGAGCTCGGTGATGCAGAGCGACGACGTGTTCGACGCGATGATCGTGTGCGCGCCAACGGCGTTCTCCACATCGGCGTAGACCCACCGCTTGTCGTCGAGGTTCTCGGTGATGGCCTCGATGACGATGTCGCAATCCTTCAGGTCCGCGAACGACGTCGTGCCCGTCAGGTTGGTCAGCGTGGTGTCGCGCGCTTCCTGCGTCAGCTTGCCCTTGGCCACGCCGCCGTCGAGCAGGCCCTTGATGCGGCCCATGCCCTTGTCAAGGAACGTGTCGTTCACTTCCTTGACGACGGTCTTGAACCCGGCCGCTGCGCAAGTCTGCGCGATACCGCCGCCCATGAGCCCGCACCCGATCACGCCTACGGTCTTGATTGTCACGCCGACCTCCTTCACCACGGGCTCCCGCTCCGCGAGTCCGATCCCACCTTCAGTATTGATAGCCACGCCTACTCCTCGTTCCAGGTTTCCAGGGATGTCTTGACGGCCGCCAGGTACTGGTCGGCCAGCGCACCGTCGATCAGCCGGTGGTCGAACCCGAGTGTCAGGTTCATCATCGGCCGGACGGCAATGGCGTCGTTCACGACGGCGGGACGCTTCTCCACCGTGCCCAGCTCGAGGATCGCGACCTGCGGCTGGTTGATGATCGGCGTCGCGAACGAGCCGCCGAAGTTGCCCGGGTTCGTGACGGTGAACGTGCCGCCCGTCACTTCCTCCGGCTTGAGCTGTTTGTTCCGCGCCCGGCCGGCCAGATCAGCGATCGCCCGCGCGATCTCGACGACGGTCAGCTTGTCCGCGTCCTTCAGCACCGGGACGATGAGGCCCGAATCCAGCGCCACCGCGACGCCCATGTTGATGTGGCCGCGGTAGATGACCTGGTCGCCGATGAGCGACGCGTTCAGCAGCGGGAAGTCCTTCAACGCGCGGACGGCCGCGGCCGCCACGAACGGCAGGATGCTGACCTTCACGCCGCGGGCGTCGTACTGCGCCTTCCGCGACTTGCGCCACTCCTCGACCGTGCCGCAGTCGACGAGGAAGACCGAGTACGCGTGCGCCGACGTCTGCCGGCTCTCGACCATGTGCTGCGCGATCTTCTTGCGCATCACGCTCATCGGCTCGACGGTGTCGCCCGGGCCAACCGCGAGGCTGGTGCTGACCGCGGGCTTCGATCCGCCGCCGAGCGCCCGCTGCACGTCAGCCTTCGTGACGCGTGAACCGCTGGCCGCGACCTTCGCGAGGTCGAGGCCGTTCAGGCGTGCCATGACGCGCGCCGTCGGCGAGGCCTTGCCGCGGAAGGTACTGGGCACTGGTGCATGCGCCGCCGGCGCAGGTGACGGGGCCGGAGCCTTCGCCGCGGCAGGAGCCGCCGCCGCGGCGGGACGCGCTGCCCCCGCGACGCCGGCCGACTCGATGACCGCGATGACCGAGTTCACCTCGGCCATCTCGCCCTGCTGGACACGAATCTCGACGAGCGTTCCGGCGACCGGAGACGGAATCTCCGCGTCGACCTTGTCGGTGGAGATCTCGAGGAGAGGCTCGTCACGGCCGACAGTGTCGCCGACCTGCTTGAGCCACCGGGCGACGGTGCCCTCGGCGATCGACTCGCCCATCTGCGGCATGAAGACGTCCGTGCGCAGGCCGCTCGACTCGCCCTTGAGGGGCTCGCTCGGGACCACGCCCGTGGCCGGCGTGGGCGTGGCCGCCGCGGACGCGTCCGTCTCGATCACGGCGACAACCGAGTGGACCTCGGCCATGTCGCCGGCCTTGACCCTGATCTCAACGAGCGTGCCCGCGATCGGCGAGGGAATCTCCGCGTCGACCTTGTCCGTGGAGATCTCGAGCAGCGGCTCGTCGCGCCCCACGGTCTCGCCGACCTGCTTCAGCCACCGTGAGACGGTGCCCTCCGCGATCGACTCCCCCATCTGGGGCATGACTACGTCGGTACGCATCAGTCCCCGAGCGTTGTGTGAGACATCACGGTTCCGGGCGACTTAACCGATGATCTGCTTGGCGATGGTCTCGAGCTGCATGTTCGACGTGCCCTCGTAGATCTGGCCGATCTTGGCGTCGCGCCAGAACTTCTCGACCGGATACTCCTTGACGTATCCGTTGCCGCCGAACAGGTTGATGGCGAGCGACGTGACGCGCTCGGCCACTTCCGACGAGTAGACCTTCGCCATGGCGGCCTCGTTGAGGAACGGCAGGCCCATGTCGCGCAGCCGGGCGGCGTCGTACACGAGCAGCTTGGCCGTCTGCAGGTCGATGGCCGCGCGGGCGATCTGGTGGCGCACCGCCTGGAAGTCCGCGATGGCCTTGCCGAACTGCTTGCGCTCCTTCGTGTAGGCGATCATCGCGTCGAGACCCGCGCGCGCCGCGCCGATCATCTGCGCGCCGATGCCGATGCGGCCTTCGTTCAGCGTGTCCATGGCCACCTTGTAGCCCTTGCCGACCTCGCCCATCACGTTGGCCTTCGACACGCGGCAGCCGTCGAACAGGAGCTCGCAGGTGCTGCTGGCGCGGATGCCGAGCTTGTCTTCCTTCTTGCCGACCTGGAAGCCGGGGGTTCCGCGCTCGACGAGGAACGCCGTGATGCCCTTGTAGCCGGCCTCGGGGTTCACGTTCGCGAAGACGATGAAGAGGTTGGCCTCGTTGCCGTTGGTGATCCAGAGCTTGCGGCCGGTCAGGACGTAGCTGTCACCGTCCTCCTTCGCGCGCGTCGCCATGGCGAAGGCATCCGAGCCCGAGCCGGCCTCGGAGAGGGCGTAGGCGCCGATCGTGTCCTTGGCGACTTTCGGGCAGTAGCGCTTCCGGAGGTCCTCGTTGCTCCACTTCAACAGGGCATTGATGAAGAGCGTGTTCTGGACGTCCACGAACACGCCCACCGACGGGTCCACCCGCGAGAGCTGCTCGACGGCCAGGACCGAGTAGAAGAACGAGGCGCCGGCGCCGCCGTACTCCTCCGGGATCTCGATGCCCATGATGCCGAGGTCGAACAGCTTGGGGATGAGGTTCTTGTCGAGCTTGGCGTGCTCATCCATCTCCCGGACGAGCGGGCGGATTTCCTTGTCCGCGAACTCGTAGACACTGTCCGCAAAGAGCTGCTCGTCCTCGCTGAGGCGCGAGAGGGCCGGGGTCGTGGCGCTGGTGGTCACGTTCAATCCTTATCAGAAAGTGTTGAAAGAGAGACTTCTAAGAATACGCAATGAGGCGCCACCCGATCAAACGCCGGAACGGCGTGCGTTGCGGAGGATCTGAGCCCGGCACGAACGATGGATCGTTTATTGCGCGAGGCGGTCCTGGCCCGGCCGAACAAGGCGGCGCGGCCGGATGAAGCGGAGGCGCGGAACCGCGCCGGGTGAGAATAGAACCACGTGCCCACAGTTCTCATCCGCACGCCGCACGGTGGGCCCTGGCTCGAGCTCGTGGCACCGGTCGCCACGCTGACGGCTGACCGCGCCGACGGCCTGCCCGCACTGCTGACCGGCGTCGAGGACGCGGCCTCGGCCGGATATCTGGTGGCCGGCTACGTGGCCTACGAGGCCGCCGCCGCGTTTCAGCTGCCGGTAAGACCAGGCGCCGGCCGCGCCCCGCTCGCGTGGTTCGGCCTGTTCCGTCCGGCTGACGCCATCCGGCACGACCGGATTCCCGCGAGCTGGTCGGCGCCGCGGCCGGGACTCGACTGGCACCCATCCATCACCCAGGCGGACTACGAGGCGGCCGTCGCCCGGCTGCGCGAGCACATCGCCGAGGGCAACGCCTACCAGCTCAACTACACCTTCCGCATGCGGACGCCCTGCAGCGGCGACCCGCGCACCATCTTCGCGGCGCTCGCAGGAGCGCAGGGCGGGGCGTGGTCCGCGTTCGTCGACACCGGCGAAGTGGCCATCTGCTCCGCATCCCCGGAGCTGTTTTTCCAGCGCGACGGCCGCCGGCTCGTCACGCGGCCGATGAAGGGCACCGCGCCACGGGGCCGCTGGCCGGCCGAGGACGCGACGCGGGCACACGAGCTCACGGCGTCGGCGAAGAACCGCGCGGAGAACGTGATGATCGTCGACCTGATGCGCAACGACCTCGGCCGCATCAGCCGGCCCGGGAGCGTGGCCGTCACTGCCCTGTTCGAGGCCGAGCGCTATCCGGCGCAGTGGCAGATGACCTCCACGGTCGAGGCAGACCTGGTCGAGGGCGCGGGGCTCCCCGCGATCTTCGACGCCCTGTTTCCGGCCGGGTCGGTCACCGGCGCACCGAAGATCCGATCGATGGAGATTCTCGCTGGCGTCGAGGATTCGCCGCGCGGCCTCTACTGCGGGGCGATCGGGCTGGTGAGCCCGGGCGAGCGCGCCCACTTCAATGTGGCCATCCGCACGGTCACGGTCGACCGGCGCGCGGGGACGGCCGAATTCGGCGTGGGCAGCGGCATCGTCTGGGACTCCGAGGCCGCGGCGGAATTCGAGGAGTGCCGTGTGAAGGCGGCGATCCTGACGACACCGGAGCCGGCGTTCGACCTCATCGAGTCGCTGCGCTGGGAGCCGCAGGACGGCTACGCGCGGCTGACGCGTCATCGCGCACGGATGGCGGCCTCGGCGGACTACTTCGACATGCCGTTTGACGCGACGGCGTTCGAGGCCGCCCTCGCCGATGCGGCGAAGGCCCTGACCGTGCCGTCGAAAGTGCGGCTGCTCCTGTCCCGGGATGGCCGGTTCGCGGTCGAGGCGCGCCCGCTCGAGCCGACGCCCGTGCCGATACGCGCCGCGCTGGCGGCGGCTCCCGTGGACGCCGCCGACGTGTTTCTGTTCCACAAGACCACGCGTCGCGACGCCTACGCCCGGGCCGGCGCCGGCGCGCCGCCGGGTGTGGATACGGTGATCCTCTGGAACAGGCAGGGCGAGGTCACCGAGGCAATCAACTTCAACGTCGTCGCCGAGGTCGACGGTGCGTGCGTCACGCCGCCGGTGGCGTGCGGTCTGCTCGGCGGCACGCTGCGCGCCGAGCTGCTCGAGGCCGGCGCGATCGCCGAACGTCGTCTCACCGTCGACGAACTGCGCGCGGCGTCACGCGTGTGGCTCATCAACTCCGTCCGGGGCCGGGTGGACGCCGTGCTCGTGGACAGCGGGCGACACACGGCCTGACGCCGAGGCTATGCTGAAGCACAGCCAACCCCACTTCGAGGAGACCCCGATGTCCGACGCCCCCCTTCCACAGGACGCCGCCTTTCAGGCGGGCCTTGCCACCCGCGCCGAGGTCATGGGCCAGGACTTCGTGGACCGCGCCTTCGCCGGCGCGACGGACTTCACGCTGGCCCTGCAGCATCACGTGACGCGCGCCGCGTGGGGTGACGTGTGGCAGCGGCCCGGCCTCGACCGGAAGACGCGGAGCCTGATTACCATCGCGATGCTGGCGGCACTCGGCAAGCAGCAGGAGCTCAAGGGCCACGTGCGCGGCGCGCTGACCAACGGCGCGACGGTCGCCGAGGTGCAGGAGGTGCTGCTGCACGCGGCGGTGTACTGCGGCGTCCCGGCGGGCGTCGAGGCCTTCAGGTCGGCCGCCGAAGTGATCGACGGACAGCGGTAGACATGCATCTGGGTGACCTCTTCGACCTCTCGCTGGTCGGCCGCGCCGGCGCCGTGGCGCTCGAGTGCGACGGACCGGCGGGTGCCCGTCGAACGGTCACCTTCGGTGAACTCTCGGCCCGTGCGGACCGCATGGCCGCGGCACTCGCCGCCAGGGGCCTCTCCCGAGGCGACCGGCTGGCGATTCACCTCGGGAACGGCATCGAGTTCATCGACCTCTTCCTCGCCTGCATCCGTCTCGGCGTGGTTGTCATTCCGGTCAACACGCTGTACCGGGAGCGCGAGCTGCTCCACATCGTGACCGACTCGGCGCCGCGCCTGATCGCCACCGCTCAGGAACACCTCGCGCTCTTCGGTGACGCGCCGGCCGTCGACGCGGCCACGCTCGCCGCCGAAGCCGATGCCATCGCGGCCACGCCGCGAGAACGGCTGACGCTCGACGGCGACGACCCCGCGCTGATCATCTACACGTCGGGAACGACGGGGCGCTCGAAGGGGGCGGTGCTCACCCACAACAACCTGGCCACCAACGCCACGACGCTCGTGGCCTGCTGGCGCATCTCGAGCGACGACCGCTACCTGGCGGTCCTGCCGCTCTTCCATGCGCACGGCCTGGCCAACGGGTTGTGCACCTGGCTCGTCAGCGGCTGCCGGATGCGGCTCGTCCCGCGCTTCGAGCACGACCGCGCGCTGGAATGGTTCGAGGCGTTCGAGCCCACGCTGTTCTTCGGCGTACCCACCATCTACAACCGCCTGCTGGAACTCCCGGCCGACGCGGCCCGCCGGATCGGACAACGGGCGCGGCTGTTCGTCTCCGGTTCCGCCCCGCTGCCCGCACCCGTGCACGACGCGTTCGCGTCACGCTTCGGGCACCGGATCCTCGAGCGCTACGGCATGAGCGAAACGCTCATGCTGCTGTCGAATCCGTACGAGGGTGTCCGCCGTCCGGGCAGCGTCGGGTTTCCCCTCCCGGGCGTCTCGGTCAGGCTGGCCACGCAGGATGGCGCGCCTCCGCAGCCGGGAGGGATTGCCGAGGTCCTCGTCCGCGGACCGAACGTGTTCGCGGGCTACTGGCGCAATGACGACGCGACGGCGGCGGCGTTCGTGGACGGCTGGTTCAGGACCGGCGACCTGGCCGAACGTTCGGAAGACGGCTACTACACGCTCCGGGGCCGGGCGTCCGATCTGATCATTTCCGGCGGGTTCAACATCTATCCCCGGGAGGTCGAGGAACTCCTGCTCGAACAGCCCGGCGTGCGTGAGGCCGCCGTCGTCGGCGTGCCGGACAGCCACCGGGGAGAAGTGCCTGTCGCGTACGTGGTCACGGACGGCGACGTGGATCATGACGCGCTGCGCGCGGCGTGCGCCCGCGGGCTCGCGTCGTTCAAGGTCCCGCGCGGCTACGTCCGCGTCGACGCGCTCCCGAGAAACGCGCTCGGGAAGGTCCAGAAACAGCAACTGCCCGTCTGGACGGCCGGATGACCGCCGCTGTCGCGTCGCTCGCGGCGCTCGTCGCAGGCATCACGCTCTCGGTCGTGTCCCGCGTCAACATCGGCGTGGTGGCGATCATGCTCGCCTGGCTGATCGGCACGACGCTGGCGGGCATGAAGCCGGAACAGGTCATGGCCGGCTTCCCGGCGTCGCTCTTTCTGACGTTGACGGGGGTGACGCTGCTCTTCGGCCTGGCGGAGGCCAACGGCACGCTCATGCAGCTGGCCCACCGCGCCATCCGGCTCGCCGGTGGCCGCGTGCGCCTGCTGCCGGCCCTGTTCTTTCTCGTCGCGTGCGTGCTGTCGTCGATCGGACCCGGCTCGATCTCCGCCGTCGCGTTGCTGATCCCGCTTGCGATGGCGGTCGGCACCGAGGCCGGTGTGCCGCGCTTCCTGATCGCACTGATGGTGGCCAACGGCGCCAACAGCGGCAACCTCTCCCCCGTCAGCGCCGTCGGCGTGGTCGCGAGCGCCAAGATGGTCGAGGCAGGCGTCGGCGCGCACCCGATCAAGATCTGGCTCGCCAATCTGATCGCGCACGCTCTCGTCGCCGGCGTGGCGTACATCGTGCTGGGAGGCTACCGCCTCCGGCCGAAGGCGGCCGTGGACGGCGGGGCCGGGGTGCCGCCCCCGGCGGCGGCGTTGACAGGGCGGCACTGGTTGACCCTCGGCGTGCTCGCCATCTGGATCGTGGCCGTCGTCGGCTTCCAGGTCAGCGTCGGGCTGGCGGGATTCACCGCGTCGGCCGCGCTGGTGCTCACGGGCGTGGCGGACGAATCCGAGGGGATCCGCCGCATCCCGTGGGGCGTCATTCTGATGGTCTGCGGGGTCACGGTCCTGGTGTCGCTGCTCGAGAGGACCGGCGGCATGGAGCTCTTCACGTCGCTGTTGGCCCGACTCGCCTCGCCCCTCACGCTGAATGGCGTCGTGGCCTTCGTCACCGGGCTGATTTCGAGCTGGAGCAGCACGACCGGCGTCGTCCTGCCCGCCTTCCTCCCGACGGCCTCGGATCTGGTCGCCAAGGTCGGCGGCGGAGACCCGCTCGCCGTCTCCGTCAGTATCGCCGTCGGGGCGTCGATGGTGGACGTCTCGCCGCTGTCGACGCTCGGCGCGCTCTGCGTCGCATCGGTGGTGGAACCGCAGGCCGCCCGGCAGCTCTTCCGCCAGTTGCTGGTCTGGGGCCTCTCGATGAGCCTCGTGGGCGCCGCGCTCTGCCAGCTCTTTGCCGGGGCGTTCGCCCGCCTCTAGACGCCATGACCAGCTCCGGCGCCCCCGCGCTGCTCCACATCGTCGGCTATCTGACGGGCACCGCGCTGTACGCGATGCTGCTCGCGACCGCGCTTCGCACGCGGGGCCCCGCGCCACGCCCGGTCATCGGGGCGGCCCTGCTCGGACTCGCCTGGAACGTCGGGGAACTCGCCACGCACGGGCTCGACGACGCCGGCTTCGCCGCGCTGGTCCCGTGGACGGCGGCGCTGTCGTACGGCGCGCTGGGACTGTTGGCGGCCGTGGCCGTCCACGCCGCCTGGCAGGGACCCGACCCGGTGCCTCGCGTGGCCGGGGTCAGGGCCGTCCGCATCACGCACGCGGCGTACGTCTGCGCGGCCGCGGCGGCCGTCATGCAGCTCGTCGCCGCCGGCACCGGGCGCCCGCTCCCGTGGTCCGCCGGTCTGCTCGTGCTGACCGGCGGCCTCGGCGTGCTGGCGGTGGCATTGCTCGTCAGCACGCGTCACCAGGCCCACAGCCGGCGGGCACTGTGGATCGCCACGCTCGCGCTCGTCGCGGTGTCGGCGCTCCATCTTGGCCAGCGCCACGGCACCGATGAGAGCTGGATGACCGAGCTGCTCGGACACCAGGCCTCGATTCCGCTGGCCCTGGCCGTGCTGTATCAGGACTATCGCGTCGGCTTCGTCGACCTCTTCCTGAAGCGCGCGCTGGCGCTGCTCGCCGTCGTGGCGATCGCCTTCGCGGGCTGGTCCGTCTCCGCGCGGGTCGCGGGGGCGCCGACCACCGCGACGCCGGCGGCCGGACTGCTCCTCGTGCTCTGGGTGGCAACGGCGCTGCTGTTCCCGTGGATCCGGCAGCGTCTGTCGTCCTTCGTCGACCGCGTGCTGCTCGGGCGCGTGGACTATGCGACGGCGACCGAGCGCATCGCCGCCGCGCTGCGCCGCTCGGAATCCGAGGATGACGTCCTGCGCACGGCATCGGCGGCGATCGCAGAGACGCTCGACCCGGCCGACATCACGTGGCGGACGCTGGCCCCGGACGACTCCGCCGGCGCACAGGACGTCACCGTGCTGACGGCCGGCGGCCCCCACCACGTCATCACGATCGGGCCGCTGCGCGAGGGTCGGCGGCTGCTCTCCGATGACCGGCGGCTGCTCGAGACGGTCGCACAGCTGGCGGGCCGCCGCATCGACGCCATCCGGCTCGCCGACGAGCGCTACGCCCGCCAGCTCCGGGAAGGCGAGGTGCGCGCGCTGACGACCGAATCCGAGCTGCGGGCGCTGCGCGCCCAGATCAACCCGCACTTCCTCTTCAACGCGCTGACGACCATCGGCTACCTGATCGAGCACGCGCCGGCGCGCGCGGTGACCACGCTGCTCCGGCTGACCACGCTGCTCCGGGCCGTCCTCAGGTCCGAGGGTGAGTTCACGACGCTCGGCCAGGAGTGTCACGTGATCGAGTGCTATCTGCAGATCGAGCGCGAACGGTTCGAGGAGCGGCTGGACACGGCGCTGGACATCCCCGATGCGCTCGCCCGGACGACGATCCCGGCGTTGATCGTGCAGCCGCTGGTGGAGAACGCGATCAAGCACGGCATCGCCGGCGCCCGGGACGGCGGCCGCGTGGACGTCAGCGCGCGGCTGACGCCGGACGGCCGTCGCCTGCAGGTCGTCGTCAGCAACACGGGCACGCCGCTCTCGGCGATCGGGTCACCTGGCGGCATCGGCCTGCAGAACGTGGAACGCCGGCTGCGCTGCTATTACGGTGACGCGGCGGTGTTTGCCTTGCGGACCGGAGCCGACGGCGACACGCGCGCCGAGCTGACGCTGCCGCTGCATCCGCCGCAGACCGGCGCGACCGCCATGGAGCGTGTGTCGTGACGCCGTCCCCGTTGCGCGTCGTCGTGGCGGACGACGAGCGGCCGGCGCGCCGCTTCCTCATCGGGCTGCTCGAGGCGTGCCCCGGCGTCGCCGTCGTAGGCGAAGCCGCAAACGGCGAGGAAGCCCTGGCCGCGATCACCGCCGAGTCGCCGGACCTCGCGCTGCTCGATCTGCAGATGCCCGGCATGACGGGTCTTGAGGTCGCCGCGAGGCTGCCGGGCAAAACCGCGCCAATGGTCGCCTTCGTCACGGCGTTCGACGACCACGCCATCGAGGCCTTCGAGGTGAACGCGATCGACTACCTGCTCAAGCCCGTTCAGCAGGAGCGGCTGCAGCGCACGGTGGACCGCGCCCGGGCCCGGCAGCGGCAGGCCGAACCGGCGTCCACGCACGCCGCGCTGGCCGCCGCGCAGAAGGCCATCACGTCGTCGTCACGGCGTCAGTACGCCGACCGCCTCCCGCTCCGGCACAAGGACGCCGTCGTGCTGGTTCCGGTGCGCACGATCGCGTCCGTCGAGGCCGAGGGCGAGTTGCTGCACATCCGGACGGCGACCAACGAGACCTACACCGTGACGCACCGGCTGCATGCGCTCGAGAGCCGCCTCGACGGGCGACGGTTCCTGCGCCTCGGCCGCGGCACGCTCGCGAACATCGACCACATCACGCGCGTGCAGCCGATGCCCGGCAGCACCTACACCGTGGTGCTCGCGAACGGTCAGGAACTGGCCGTCAGCCGGATCCAGTCCCGCCTGCTGCGCGACACGCTGCTGAAGCTGTAGCTCACGCGAGCGCGGCGGGCTCCTGCTGGGTCAGGCAGTGCAGCGTGCCGAGGCCCCACACCAGGTCCACGGCGTGGATGCCGACGACACGGTGGTCCGGCATCAGCTCCGCGAGCGTGTTCAGCGCGATCCGGTCGTTCGGGT
>CAYNUO010000088.1:0-8425 GCA_964400405.1 uncultured Bifidobacteriaceae bacterium
CGGTACTCGAACTTGTCGACGGCCTTCATCAGGCCGATGTTGCCTTCCTGGATCAGATCCAGGAACTGCAGGCCGCGGTTCGTGTATTTCTTCGCGATGGAGACGACGAGGCGGAGGTTGGCCTCGACGAGTTCCTTCTTCGCCTGCTCGGCCTGCGCCTCGCCGCGCTGGATGACCTCGATCGTGCGGGCGAGACGTTCGGTCGTCTCTTCCAGCTCGGCGGTCATCGCCTTGACCTTCAGCTTGAGATCCTTCTGCTGCTTCAGGAGGTTCTTCTTGTCCTCTTCCTTCAGCTTCGGCGCCTTCTTGACCGGCACCTTCGGGTTCAGGATCTTCTCGATGCTGTTGACCTCGCGCTGGACCTCGTACACGGACGACACGGCGTCCTTGATGTCCTCAATCAGCCGGCGCTTCACCGTCTCGGTGAACTCGATCACGCGGATGTACTTGGAGACCTCGATCCGGGCGCGCATGGTCTTGAGGAGCGCGCGCCGGTACTTCTTCTTGTCGGCCTTCGCGGTTTCGTCGAGCTTCTCGCCGAGCTTCTGATACTGGAGCCGGGCCTTCTTGACGGAGTCGATCTGGCCCAGCACTTCGGCGGCGCGCTCTTCGATGCGCTCCTCGGTGATCTCCTCGTCGGTGAAGATCACGAGCTCGCGGACGGTGCGCTCGCCGGCTCGCAGGGCTTCGCCCATCTGGATGATGCGCATCGCGACGGTCGGCGTGCGGGAGATGGACTTGATGACGGCGAGCTTGCCACGCTCGATGCGCTTGGCAATGGCCACTTCGCCCTCGCGCGTGAGCAGCGGCACCGTGCCCATCTCGCGCAGGTACATGCGGACGGGGTCATTCGTCTTTTCGAGGGTGCCGGGCGTGAGGTCAAGTTCCGGCTCGTCGCCGCTGTCGCGGTCGAAGCTCTTGTCTTCCCGGTACGCCTTGTCGGAATCGACGATTTCGATGCCGTTGCTGCTGAAGAGCCCGAAGAGCTCGTCGATATCGTCGGCCGACACGATTTCCGACGGCAGCTGCTCGTTCACCTCGTCATAGAGGAGATAGCCCCGTTCCTTACCCTGGCTGATGAGCTGCCGTACTTCGTCGTACCGTTCTTCAATCGACAAGGTTCTACTCCTCAGTGCTTTCCAAAATCCGCCGCCGCAGTTCCAGGCTCTTTGCCAGCAACGGCGTCAGCGCCGGATCGTCGGTCCCCCCGGCCTGCAGCAGCCGGTCGATGGCCACCTGGTTGGCCTCTCGCTCGCGCTGATAGCGCAGTTTCCGCAGCACCTGTACACAGGACGCCGCATCCAGCGAGGGCGCTTCCGGCTCCGCCGCCGCCTCGGTGACGAGCGTCGCGTGGGCCGTGTCCAACTGTTCGAGCAACGCCGCTGGGGAGAAACCGTTATTTTCGTTCAGTTTGCGCGCAAGATCCAGCACCGGCCTCGACCCCAGGCCTTCTATATCGGCTGTTTCCAGGCCATTCAGCGCAGAAATGCCCATTTCCGGTTGATGAACGAGCATCCAGAGCACTGCGCGTTCGGCTTTGGTGAGCTGCCCAAGGGGGCGGACCCGGATCGCTGGTGCCGCATCTACCTTACCGGATGCCCCAACAGGACCGGGGGGGCCGTTCGCGAACTCGCGTTCGACGAGCGCGCGGTCGACGCGGGCCCGCTGTGCGATCGCGTCCGCGAAGATCTGTCGGCGCACCCTGTCCGGGATCCGGCTGCCGACCGGCGCCATCTCGGCCACGAGCCGCGCCCGGCCCTCGGCGGTGGTGAGGTCCAGGCCGGCGGCGGCCCGGTCCAGCAGGAAGTCGAGATAGGGCCGCGACTGCTTCAGGCGCTCCACGTACTCGCCGCCGCCATGGCGCCGGATGAAGACGTCCGGGTCCTCTCCCGCCGGCAGCACGGCCACGTTCACGTCGAAGCCTTCCGCTACCAGCAGCTCGGACGACCGCGCGGCGGCCCCCTGGCCGGCGGCGTCGGGGTCGTAGCTCAGCACCACGCGGCCCGCGAAGCGGTGGAGCAGCGCCGCCTGCTGCGCCGTGAGCGCCGTCCCGCACGACGCCACGACCGCCTGCTGTCCGCTCTGGTACACCTGCGCGAAGTCGAAGTAGCCCTCGACCAGCACGGCGAACTTCCGCTCACGGATGGCCGCCTTGCTCAGGTGGAGCCCGTAGAGCGTGCGGCTCTTCGTGTAGATCGGCGTTTCGGGCGAGTTGAGGTACTTCGGCTGCTGGTCCGGATCCACCGTGCGCCCGCCGAACGCGACGATGGCGCCCGAGTCGCGCGCGATCGGCACCATCAGCCGGTTGCGGAAGCGGTCGACGAGTGACCGGTCGTCGCGCTCGAAGGTCAGGCCGCCGCGGATGAGCAGGCTCTGCGCGAAGCCGGTCTTCAGCAGGTGCTTCGTCAGGGCGTCGCGGCCCGGGGGCGCGAACCCCAGGCCCAGCACCTCCGAGGTGGCTTCCGTCACGCCGCGGTCCGCGATCTGCTTTCGGATGCGCGCGCCGGCTGGTGTCAGGAGCTGCTCGCGGAACCACTTCGCGGCGGCTTCCTGCACGGCCAGCAGGTTTTCGCGCTCGGCGCTGCTCGCGCGCTGCTCGTCGGTCTGCTCCGGCTCGGGTACGGTGACGCCGAACCGCCCGGCGATGAGCTTCACCGCCTCGAAGAAGCCGACCTTCTCGTGCAGCTCGACGAACTTGATGACGTCGCCGCCGACATTGCAGCCGAAGCAGTGGAAGAAGCCCTTGTCGCGATTGACGTGAAAGGAGGGCGTCTTCTCCCCGTGAAACGGGCACAGGCCCTTGTAGGTGGCGCCGACCTTCTTCAGCGAGACGTAGTCCTGGATGACGGTGACGATGTCAGCCTGGAGCTTCAGGTCTTCGATGAAGTTCTGGGGCAGGAGCGGCATCAGTCCCGCAGCTCCGCCACCGTGGCACCGCCACCGCCCTGATTCGCCGGCGCCTGTTCGACGCGCGCCACGAGCGGGTGATCCTTGAGGAACGATCCCACCGCGCGACGGAGCTGCCCGGTGCCGAACCCGTGGACGACGCGCACCTGCTGGTGCTCGGTCGTCGTGACGTCGTCGAGGAACCGCTCCAGCTTCGTCAGGGCTTCGTCGACCGTGAGGCCCACCACATTGAGCTCCGCCGGCTGGGCCTCGCGCGGCACGAGGTCGACCTTGACCTTCGCCGTCGCGGTCACCGGCCCGCCGGTGACGCGCAGATCCTTCTTTGCAACGCGCATCCGCTTGCCGTGGACGTCGACCTCGACCTGGCTGTTCGCGATGCTGACCACGACGCCGTCAAGGCCCAGTCCCGCCACCGAGACGCGCGCGCCGACGACCAGCGGCCCGGCAGGGGCGTCGCCGGCCTCAGGCTTCGCAGCGACTGTGCGTCCCGCGCTGCCTTTGACGGTCGCCGCGATGTCGTCGATCGCGGCGCGTGCCTCGGCGCGCACGAGGCCCGCGTCGCCCGTCGTGAGCCTGGCCGGTACGAGCCCGCCCGCCTGCGTGCGCAGTGCCGCCGTGTGCGCCTTGAGCGCGTCGACGACGGCGTCGATCTCCTTGCGCGCCTCGCGCACGCGCTCGTCCACGCGGTCGTTGACGCGATTGCGGAACGTGGCCTCGCGGTCGGCCAGCGCGGCCTCCTTCGTGCGAAGCGCGCGCTCCCGCGAGGCCAGCACGCCGCGCTCGTGGTCCAGGCGCGCGCGGTCCTGCTCGATCTGGTGCAGGTCGCGGTCGATCTTCGCGAGGTGATCCGCGAGGTCGCGCTCTCGGCGGCTCAGGCGTCCGCGCGCGGCCGCAATCACGGCGGGCGGCATGCCCAGGCGCGCCGCGATTTCGAGCGCGATGCTGCGGCCGGGCGACCCGTAGACCAGGCGATAGGTCGGCGCGAACGTTTCCGGGTTGAAGCTGAAGCCCGCGCTGACGACGCCTTCGGTGGTCGACGCGTACGTCTTGAGGACGTCGTCGTGGGTCGTCGCCACCACGTACGCGCCGCGCTGGCGGAAGTGATCGATGACGGCCGTGCCGAGCGCGCCGCCTTCGGCCGGATCCGTGCCGGCGCCCACTTCGTCCAGCAGCACGAGCGCCGGCGATTCCAGCTGCCGCTCCATCGAGACGACGTTCGTGATGTGCGCCGAGAAGGTGCTGAGGCTCGCCGCGATGGACTGCGAGTCGCCGATGTCCGCGAAGATCGTCCGGAAGACGGGCAGTGTCGTGCCCTCACCAGCCGGCACGTGCAACCCTGACTGCGCCATCACGGCCAGCAGCCCCGACGTCTTGAGCGCCACCGTCTTGCCGCCGGTGTTCGGGCCGGTGATCACGAGCACGCGCGCCGGTGGTTCGAGTGCGATGTCCACCGGCACCGGCGTGATGCCCTGCTCGATGAGCAGCGGATGGCGCGCCGCGACGAGCTTCCAGGTGCCGTCCGGCGACAGCGCGGGCTCGATGCCGCGCATGCGGCCCGACAGCCGCGCCTTGGCCTGCACCACGTCGAGTGCCGTCGCGGCCTCCAGCGTCGAGGCGAGGTCGTCCGGCCGCGAGCGGAAGGCGTCGGTCAGCTCCAGCAGAATCCGCCGGACCTCCTCGGTCTCTTCTTCCTGTCCGGCCACGATGTCGTTGTTGATTTCGACTGTCGCCAGCGGCTCGAGGAAGAGCGTCGCGCCGGTGGTCGATGCGCCGTGGACGATGCCCGGGATCGACTGCCGATGCTCGGCCCGGACCGGCAGCACGAAGCGGCCGTTGCGGTCGGTGACGACCTGGTCCTGCAGATACCGCGAGGTGTCCTTGCCGCGCAGGAAGCCGTCGAGCGTCGACCGCAGCTTGCTGCGCTGCCGCCGCAGCCGCTCCCGGATGGCGGCGAGCGCCGGGCTGGCGTTGTCCGCCACGTCGCCGCCCGGATCGATGGCGCGCCGCACGCGCCCGATCTCGTCCCGGAACGCGCTCGCGCCGAGCGCGATGCCCTTCAGGATGGGGAAAGCGTCGCCCGTGGCGAGGATGGCCCGTCGCGTTTCTTCAATCGAGTCGAGGTGATCCGCCAGGCCCAGCAGGCGCAGCGGCTCGAGCGGACGCCCGACGATGTCGAGCGCGTCGAGCGTGGATGCCAGGTCCTCCGGCGCACGCAGCGGAAAACCACGATGCCCCGCGTGAAAGCGGGCACCTTCGGAGGTCGTGGCCAGCAGGCGCCGGACGACGCCCTGGTCCGCTTCTGGAGCGAGCGCCTCCAGCCGGTCGCGTCCGGCAGGCGTAATCGCCAGATCCGCGAGGACGGCGACCACGCGATCGAATTCAAGTACACGGAGCGCGGCGAGCATGGGGAGAGGAGCTACAGATGATTGATCAGCGACGCCGTGGCGGCGGCGCCGAAGCCGTTGTCGATGTTGACCACGGTGACCCCGTTCGCGCAGCTGTTCAGCATGCCGAGCAGCGCCGCGACGCCGCCGAAGCTGGCGCCGTAGCCGATGCTCGTGGGCACCGCGATGACCGGCACGGAGACCAGCCCGGCGAGCACGCTCGGCAGCGCGCCTTCCATTCCGGCGACCACGATGATGACGCGCGCCCGGCCGAGCTGCTCCCGTGCGGACAGGAGCCGGTGGAGCCCCGCCACGCCGACGTCGTAGAGCCGTTCGACGTCATTGCCCATCAGCGTGGCCGTCAGCGCCGCCTCCTCGGCCACCGGCAGGTCGGACGTGCCGGCGCAGGCCACGAGAATAGTGCCCTTGCCGGGTGGGATCTCGCCCTGCGCCAGCGCGATGACACGTGCTTCCGCGTGGTAGACCGCGCCGGGCACCGCGTGCCGGACGGCCTCCGCGGCCTCCGGTGTCGCCCGGGTGACCAGCAGTGGACGCCCCCGCGCCACGATCCGGCTCGCGATTTCGGCGATCTGCCCGGGCGTCTTGCCCAGGCCGAGGATCACCTCGGGAAACCCCTGACGGAACTCACGATGGTGGTCGATCCGGGCGAATCCCAGGTCTTCGAAGGGAGCCTGCCGGATGGCGTCGCGCACCTGAGCGCCGGCCTCCTCGGGGCTGACCCCGCCTGCCCGGACGGCCTCGAGCAGTTTCCGGAGAGCCTCAGTGGTCATAAGTCACTCGTTTTCTTTGACTTTCAGTGTTGTCAGCCGCGATAATCGGATCACATTTTGGCCGCACGGCAGACCGAATGACCCCCACAGAAACGCTGATTCTCGCCGCGTACTTCTTCGTCGTTGTCGTACTCGCCGTGTACGGGTGGCACCGCTATTACATCGTCTACCTGTACATGAAGCATAAGCACGAGAAGCCGCAGCCGCTGGCGATCTTCGACCCGCTGCCGCGCGTGACCGTGCAGTTGCCCATCTACAACGAAATGTACGTGGCCGACCGCCTGATCGACGCGGTCTGCAAGCTCGACTACCCGCGCGAGCTGCTGGAAATCCAGGTCCTGGACGACTCGACGGACGAAACCCGCGCGGTCGCCGAGAACACCGTGCGCCGCTACGCCGACGCCGGCTTCGACATTGTCTATCTGCACCGCACCGACCGCACGGGCTATAAGGCCGGCGCGCTCGAGGCGGGCCTGCACGTCGCCAAGGGCGAGTTCGTGGCGATCTTTGACGCGGACTTCATCCCCACGCCCGACTTCCTGCTGAAGTCCGTGCACTACTTCTCGGACCCGAAGGTCGCCGTCGTCCAGGCGCGCTGGGGCCACCTCAACTCCGACTATTCGCTGCTCACGAAGATCCAGTCCATTCTGCTGGACGGTCACTTCGTGCTGGAGCACGGCGGCCGCAACCGCGCCGGCCTTTTCTTCAACTTCAACGGCACGGCGGGCATGTGGCGCCGGACCGCGATCACCGACGCCGGCGGCTGGCAGCACGACACGCTGACCGAGGATCTGGACCTCAGCTACCGCGCGCAGCTCAGGGGCTGGCAGTTCATCTTCCTGCCGGACCTGGTCGCGCCCGCCGAACTCCCGGTCGAGATGAACGCCTTCAAGTCGCAGCAGCACCGCTGGGCGAAGGGCTCCATCCAGACCTGCCGCAAGCTCCTGCCGCGGATTCTCCAGAGCGACCTGCCGATGGGCGTGAAGGTCGAGGCGTTCTTCCACCTGACGGCCAACTTCAACTACCCGTTGATGTGCGTGCTCTCGGTGCTGATGGCACCCTCGATGATCATCCGCTACAACATGGGCTGGTACGAGATGCTGCTCATCGACGTCCCGATGTTCTTCGCGGCGACGGCGTCGGTGGCGAACTTCTACATGGTCTGCCAGCGCGAGATCTACGCGGACTGGCGCACGCGCATCAAGTACATGCCGTTCATGATGTCGATCGGCATCGGCCTCACGATCAACAACACCAAGGCCGTGCTCGAGGCGATGTTCAACAGGCAGAGCGAGTTCGCGCGCACGCCGAAGTACCGGATCGACGGCAACGGCGGCGAGTGGCTCACGAAGAAGTACCACCAGACGCTCACCGCGCAGCCGATCATCGAACTGGCGCTCGGCGTCTACTTCACGGTCACCGTGTTCTACGCCCTGGCCAACGGCATCTACGGCACGCTGCCGTTCCTCGTGCTCTTCCAGGTCGGCTTCCTCTACACGGGCCTGCTCTCCGTCGTCCAGCAGTTCGCTGAGAGCAACGTCAGCCTGAAGGCCGTGGCCGAGGGCAAAGAGCTCCTCTGAACCCGCTCCTGTACGCCGCGGGTCATGCGCTGACGACCCGCGTTCCCTTCCTGGCCCACCTCTCGCAGCACTACGGATCCCTCGTGCTGGGTCCGTTCGCCAGACTCGCCGGTCACTGCGCGATCGACGGTGGCCGGTTCGTGACCCGCGCACCCTTCATCACCACCCGCGTCGCCGGTGACATGCTGCGCGGCCGCTACGAGCACGCCGAGCGCCAGGCCCTCGACAGCGTGTTCGACCCCGGCCTGCCCGTGATCGAGTGCGGCGGGTCGATCGGCGTCCTCGCGTGTCTGATCAACCGCCGCCTGACCAACCCCGACGCCCACGCGGTCATCGAGGCCAACCCGGCCCTGCTGCCGCTGCTGGAGCGGCACCGGGTCATGAACGGCGCGCGGTTCCGCGTCGTACACGGGGCCGTTGCATACGGAGCGCCCGAGGTGACGTTCGCCGTGTCCCATGACTCGCTGGCCAGCCGCCTCGGCGGCGCGGGTCGTCAGGTGCGGGTGCCCGCCGTGACGCTGGCGTCGGTGGCGGCCCAGTCCGGCTTCGACCGGTTCGGGCTGGTCTGCGACGTCGAGGGGGCCGAGATGGACATCCTCCGTCACGATGAGGCCACGCTGGTCGAGCGTGCTGCCTGGGTCCTGATGGAAACGCACCGGTCGGCGGACGGGCGCGACCTGGCGCCGGACGTCGTCGCCTGGTTCACGAGCCGCGGTTTCCGCCACGTTCGCACTGTCGACACGGTGCACGCGTTCGTCGGGCC
>CAYNUO010000088.1:8525-11542 GCA_964400405.1 uncultured Bifidobacteriaceae bacterium
TCTACGGCGCGATCATCGGCGGCATCTACAAGAAGGCATAGGGCATCACGCGTGGCAGAGCAGAAGGCAGGACTCGAAGACATCGTCGCCACTTCCTCGGCGATCTGTTACCTCGACGGCGACCGCGGGGTGCTGGCCTATTGCGGCCACGACATCCACGACCTGGCCGAATACGCCACCTTCGAGGAAGTCTGCTATCTGCTCTGGCACCGGCGCCTGCCCACGCGGTCGGAACTGGGAGACCTGCAGTCGCAGCTGGCCGCCGCCCGGCCGCTGCCCGAGCCCGTCGTCCGGCTGATGCGGCAGATGCCGCCGGTCGACGGCATGGACGCGCTGCGCACGCTGACCTCCGCGCTGGCGCACTACGACCGCGAGGCCGCGGACGCCTCGCCCGCGGCCCAGTACCGGAAGGCGGTCCGGCTCACCGCCCAGGTCTCGTCGCTCGTCGCCACGTGGGGGCGCCTCGCGGCCGGCGCCGGTCCGATCGATCCCGACCCCGTGCTCGGTCACGCGGCGAACTTCCTCTACATGCTGACGGGCAACCGCCCGGGACCGACTGCCGTCCGCGCGTTTGACGTCGCGCTGATTCTGCACGCCGACCACGAGCTGAACGCGTCCACTTTCGCGGCCCGTGTCTCCGCCGCGACGCTCACGGACATCTACTCCGCGGTCGTGGGTGCCATTGGCGCCCTGAAGGGGCCGCTCCACGGCGGCGCCAACGCCGACGTGATGCGCCTGCTGCTCGAGCTGGGTGAGAACGCGACGGCGGATCGGGTCGAGGGTGCCGTCCGGGCGAAGCTGGCCCGCAAGGAGAAGATCCCGGGCTTCGGCCACCGCGTGTACACGACCGAGGACCCGCGCGCCACGCACCTGCGGCAGATGTCGAAGGAGCTGGGCATCAAGGCCGGGCAGCCGTCGTGGTTCCAGATGTCGCAGCAGATCGAGGCCCTCGTGAAGGCCGAGAAGAAGCTGAACCCGAACGTCGACTTCTACTCCGCGTCGACCTACTACACGCTCGGGATTCCGATCGACCTCTACACCCCGATCTTCGCCGTCAGCCGCATGTCCGGCTGGACCGCGCATGTCCTGGAGCAGTACGCCAACAACCGGCTGATCCGCCCGCGGGCCGATTACACCGGCCCCGCGTATCCCCAGCGCTGGATCCCGGTCGAACAGCGCTAGATCAGACGTCCTGCGCCCTTGGCGAGGCCCGGCCCGGCGGCAGCCCGCCGGGGGCGGATGCTATGATTGCGTGTTCGTATCTCCATGAATTCACAGCACATACGCAATTTCTCCATCATCGCGCACATCGATCACGGCAAGTCGACGCTCGCGGACCGGTTTCTTGAAACCACCGGTGCGTTGCAGGCGCGCGAGATGGAGGCCCAGGTCCTCGACGCGATGGATCTGGAGCGCGAGCGCGGCATCACGATCAAGGCCCACCCCGTCCGCCTGAACTACACGGCGAAGGACGGACAGACCTACGTCCTGAACCTGATCGACACGCCGGGTCACGTGGACTTCGGGTACGAGGTGACGCGGTCGCTGGCCGCCTGCGAGGGCGCGCTGCTGCTGATCGACGCGTCGCAGGGCGTGGAGGCCCAGACCCTCGCCAACGCGTATCTGGCCGTCGAGAACAACCTCGAGATCATCCCGGTCATCAACAAGATCGATCTGCCCAGCGCGCAGCCCGACGAGTGCAAGCGGCAGATCGAGGACATCATCGGCCTCGACGGCGATACGGCGATCCTGGCCAGCGCCAAGGCCGGTACCGGCGTGGCCGAGATTCTCGAGGCGATCGTCGAGCGGCTGCCCGCGCCGAAGGGGTCGTTCGACGCGCCGCTCAAGGCGCTGATCTTCGACTCGTGGTTCGACCCGTACCGCGGCGTGGTGATCGTCGTCCGCGTCATCGACGGCGTGATGCGGCCGAAGATGAAGATCCGCCTGATGGCGGCGAAGCAGGACTACGAGATCGACGGTCTCGGCGTGTTCTCGCCGAAGGCCATTCCCGTCGACCAGCTCGGCGCGGGGGAGGTCGGCTACGTCATCGCGAACATCAAGGTCGTGGCCGACGCGAAGATCGGCGACACCGTCACGGAGCTCGCGCGTCAGACGACCGAGCCGTTCCCCGGCTTCAAGGAACTGAAGCCGATGGTGTTCGCCGGGTTGTACCCGGTGGAGAGCAGCCAGTACTCGGAGCTGCGCGAGGCGCTCGACAAGCTCCGGCTGAACGACGCGTCGTTCTTCTACGAACCGGAAACCTCGACCGCGCTCGGTTTCGGGTTCCGGTGCGGTTTCCTGGGGCTGCTGCACATGGAGATCGTGCAGGAGCGGCTCGAGCGCGAGTTCAACATGGAGCTCGTGACCACGGCTCCGGGCGTGCTCTATCGCGTCACGACGACCGACGGGCAGGTGCAGGAAATCGACAGCCCCGCCAAGCTGCCTGACGCCGGCCGTATCGCGAAGCTCGAAGAGCCCGTGATCTCGGCGACGATCCTGACGCCGTCGGAGCACGTGGGCGTGATCCTGCAGCTCTGTCAGGACAAGCGCGGCGTGCAGAAGAAGCTCGAGTACATGAAGTCGGACCGTGTACTCATCAACTACGAGATCCCGTTCAACGAGGTCGTGCTCGACTTCTACGACCGGCTGAAGACGATGTCGCGCGGCTACGCGTCGCTCGACTACCACGTGATCGGCTTCTGGGAATCGCCGCTCGTGAAGCTGGACGTGCTCGTGAACGGCGACCCGGTCGATGCGCTCTCGATGATCGTGCACCGCGACGCGGCCTACGAGCGCGGCAAGGCGCTCGTCGCGAAGATGCGCGAGCTGATCCCCCGCCAGATGTTCGAAATCGCCATCCAGGCGGCCATCGGCACCCGTATCATCGCCCGCGAGTCCGTGAAGGCCCTGCGCAAGAACGTGCTCGCCAAGTGCTACGGCGGCGACATCAGCCGCAAGCGCAAGCTCCTCGAAAAGCAGAAGGAGGGCAAGCGCCGGATGAAGCGCGTGGGCAGCGT
>CAYNUO010000089.1:0-3770 GCA_964400405.1 uncultured Bifidobacteriaceae bacterium
AAGCCCATCGAGACCACCTGGATGCCGTACTTCTGGGCCGGAAGGATCCGCTTGTCCGGACCGACCTCGAGCTGCGTCTGCAGGCCGAGCATCAGCGGCACGTTCGGGCCGTAGACGTCGCCGTCCAGAATGCCGACGCGGGCGCCGGACTTCGCGAGCGCGATGGCGAGGTTCACGCTGACGGTGGTCTTGCCCACGCCGCCCTTGCCCGCGCCGACGGCGATCACGTTCTTGACGCCGGGCAGCGGCTGCTTGCCGGTTTCGGGCATGGAAGCGGACTGCACCTTCGCCGTCATCTTCACGTCGGCCTCGGTCACGCCGGGCACGCCGCGGAGCGCGGCGACGGCCTGGTCGCGCAGCTGGTCCTTCACGGGGCAGGCGGGTGTGGTCAGCTCGACGGTGCACGACACGCGGCCGCCGTCGATCTGCAGGTCTTTGACGAAACCGAGAGAAACGATGTCTTTCTTGAGGTCGGGGTCGACCACGACGCGCAGCGCCGAGAGGAGGGCATCGCGTTCCGGAGTAGCCATGATCGCTAGCTTATACTGCCGCGACCGGGTTCCCGGATCGGTTCGCCCGGTGCAACACTCCGCCGTCATGCCTCGGCTACGTCTGCAGCCCCTGCTGATCTTTGCGGCGATCCTCGCAGGCGCCGTGGCGATCCACTGGCCGGCCCTGCGCCACGCGCGGCCGTTCTGCTGCGACAACATCGCCATCTTTGAATGGGTTGACGGAGCGAGCCTGCGCGACGCGCTGGTCGGCAACCCGCTGTTCCCGCTCGAATGGCGGCCCATTCCGCACCTGCTGGTCCTGGCGGAGTACAGCCTCTGGGGCGTGACGCCTCTGGCGCCCTATCTCGTGGTCAACCTGATCATCTGGTCCGCCTGTATTTCGCTCGTCTTTGCCCTGACGCGGCGGCTGACCGGGTCGGCCGTGGGCGCGGCAGTCGCCGCGGGTTACCTGCTGACGGCGCGACAGACCGTGGCGTTCACGGAGTTCCTGATGGAAACGCAGACGGCCTTCGCCTGCCTGTTCGGGCTGGTGGCCGTCTCGCTGGCGCTGCGGGAGCGCCCGCCGTCGGCACGGGCCACGGCAGCCATCGCCGTGCTGTTGTTCGCGGCGTGCCTGGGTAAGGAGTACGGCCTGGCGTTTGCGGCGGGCGTGGCCGTCTGGGCGGCGCTGCGGCAGCAGCCAGGCCTGGCCCTCGGCTCGGCTGCGGCGGTGGCCGTGTATCTCGTGCTCCGCGCATCGCTCACCATCTCGGGAGCGGCATGCGAGCAGCAGGCGTTCTTCAGCAGCTACCGGGAGGTCTGCCTCGGCCAGTTCGACGCCACCGCGCTCACGCAGATGGCCTATAACGCCGCGGCCGGTCTGCTGCATACCGTCAGCCCGGGCTTCCTGGGCTCGGATGGACTCATCGGCATCGCGCCGTTGCGACTCGTGCAGACGGCCTTCTGGCTGGTCTTCATCACGCTGGGCTTCCGCAGGGCACCGTGGGTGACGCTCGCGGTGCTGGTCATCCTGGCGAACGCGGCACTCCAGGCGCCGCTCTACCGGTCGCGCAACACGATCGTCGGCCTGACGATGGTGGCGCTGCTGGTGGGGAGCGGCTTCACGGTGCTGCTCGCGCGGCTCCGCAGCCTGCCGTGGAAGGTGCCGGCGCGGCTCCTGCCGGTCGCCGTGCTCGCGGCCCTTGCCGTCAGGGCCGTCATCACATCGGGGAATGTGAGCCTCACAGCCCGGCACACGGAGATCCAGGATCCGTGCGTCACGGTGCACCAGCCGTTTCCCGTCAACGCCGGGTTCGTCCGGCGTCTCAAGACGGCGTACGGGCTGCCCGACCCGGACTGCACGCAGCCGGCAGTCGAGCGCGTCCTCGAGGACACCACCGACGACGGGTTGTAGGCCGTCAGGCCGGGTGTGAGTGGAAGAGCGCGCGGCCCTCGTGGGTCAGCAGCACCCACAGACCGTAGGCGCCGAGCGCGGTGCCGAACGGCAGCACCAGCAGATTGAGCAGGCCGAGCCCGAGGCCGAGCCCGCGGCCGAGCGGGCTGTGCCGCTGGAGCAGGCGGCCGGCCCACAGGCTCGCGATGCCCCACGCGATCGCCGTCAGACCGACGATCAGGAAGCTGCCCGCGGCGAGCCCGGCCAGCGCACCGACCACGTTCGACGGTTGCTGCAACAGGGCCGCGGCCCCGCCCGCCAGGCACAGCAGCGACGTGCCCATCACGAGCGCAAGGCCGCCCCAGAGGCGCGAGAGGATGGCGAGGATGCGGACGTGGCGCTCCATGGGACGGCTCGCGGTGCTACGCCACCAGGACGCGGAGCTCGATGCGGGTTTCGGGATGCTGGCGCGGCGCCACGACGAAGCGGAACCGCGCGCCGTGGCGCACCCGCGCCGGCACGAGCACGCGCACCGGATGTGTGCGCATCTCGATGCCGCTGCCTTCGCAGGACGCACAGCGATCGGGCCACCGCTCGCCCCGCCCGCCACAGGCGCGGCAGGTGCAGCGCACCGGCACGTCGATCGGCATGGCCGTACCTTCGAAGGCCTGCCGGGCGGTCAGGTGGACGTCGGCGGTCAGCGTCGGCACGGCGTCCGGCGCCAGAAACGCGTTCGTCATCGCATCCACTTCCGCGGCGACGGACGGAAAGTCGATCGCGGTTTCGTCGCGCGGCAGCTCACGTCCGGCCGGGCCCGGTGCGGACACACGGGCGCCGACGACGGCGTCACGATACGACGGGGGGTGCTCGGGCAGCATAGCGCCGTGATTACGATAGGGCCGGCGCCGGCCTGCGTCAACGAACGGAAATACTGAGGGGCGGCGCTCTAACGAGCGCCGAGCGAGAGCAGCAGTTCGCGGCGGGTGACTTCGTCGATCTCGTCGAGCGGCAGCGCGTGGTCGCACTCGTCGCACAGCAGTTCGAACACGGCCGGCCGGCCTTCTTCGGACACCTCGATGCGGGCCTCGCTCACGTGGGCCAGGTGCATCTGCAGCGTCTTCACGAGGAAATTCTGGTCGTTCCCGCAGCTCGGGCAGGTGAGTGCCACGCGCGCTTCTTCTCCAATCATCACGACTCCTTGCGTTCGATCATATGGGATGGGTGGGGGCGGGGCAATGAAGAAATCGTCGATTTTCGGGCAATTATTCGCCGGAATAGAAGACCCGCACGTCCACGGAGGCGCCCGGGAAGAGCCGTTCGGCCGCGGCACGATAGGCCGCGACCTGCACCTGGTGCTCGGCGCGGGGCCGGCCAGTCTTGAACTCGAGCACGGTGACCGCACCGCCCGGCGCCCGCACGAGGCAGTCGAGCACACCCCGCCGCAACGCGCCTTCCGAGCGGAAACTGAAGGGCACTTCGTGATGCACCTCGCCGCTGGCGAGCAGCGCGGCCAGCTCGGCCTGTCCGGCGAGCGCACGGTAGGCGGCCAGCGCACGCGCGGCGAGCGCGTCACGGTCCGAGCGTTCGTCGGGCAGCAGGTCCGCACCGACCAGCTCCGGCAGACGCGCGAGCACATCGTCGAGCGCCACCGCGCGCCCGCCGAATCGCTCCATCAGCCGATGGACGAGCACGCCGGCCTGGCGGTCGGACGCCGCTCCGCGCGCCTCGGAGCGGCCGGTATGCGCGTCGTCCGCCAGCGTCACCGCCGTCGCGAACGGCTCCGCGACGAGACGCGAGAAGTCCGCGGGCGCCGGTGCGGCACTCGCCGCCTCCGCGTCGACTGACGCCGGCGCGTCGGCCGCGCCGCACCGGAACGTGTGCGTCTG
>CAYNUO010000089.1:3870-5925 GCA_964400405.1 uncultured Bifidobacteriaceae bacterium
CCGCGTCGACTGACGCCGGCGCGTCGGCCGCGCCGCACCGGAACGTGTGCGTCTGGCCCGACGGGCCCCGCCACTCGACGGTCGTCGTGCCGGTGCGGGCCGCGGCGCCGAACAGTTCGAGCAGGCCCAGCGGCATCACCTCCGCCAGGCTCCCCCGCCCCGGCTGCGGCCGTCCTTCCTTCAGCACGCTGGCCAGATAGAGGCGTTCGCGGGCCCGCGTCAGCGCCACGTAGAGGAGCCGCTTGGTTTCCTCGCGCTCGCGGGCCGGCCGCGCCTCGTCGGCCTCCGACTGGAACGTGCCGATCGCGACGGACACGGCGTCGTCGTCCGAGCGACCCGCCGCGACGCGGATCGGATCGCGCCAGTTGCCCGTGCCGCGCGCGAGGTTGACGACAAATACGATCGGAAACTCGAGCCCCTTCGACGCGTGGACCGTCATCAGGTTCACGGCGTCGGTCGCGTCGATGACGGCGTTGGATTCGTCGCCGAGGGAGAGCCGGTCGATGTACTCGACGACGCGCGCCAGCGTGGCGTAGCCGCGGTTCTGCAGCCGGCGCACGAGCCCGCGCAGCTTCTTCAGGTTCTCGGTGGCCTGCGCGGCACGGGGCCCGGCGAGCTCGGCGTGATAGGCGGCGTCGGCCAGCACGCGGTCCAGCAGCTCGGCGGGCGGCAGCACGTCGACCAGCGCCAGCCACTGCGCGAGATACGTCCGCGCCGCGTCGAGCCGCTGGCGGTCGCCGGGTGAGAGCCCGTCGGGCGTGGGCGCGCCGGGTGCCGCGGCTGCGGCCAGCGAGGGCGCGAGACACGCGAGGGCGGCGTCCGTCAGGCCGACCAGGCGCGAGCGCAACCAGGCCGCGACGCGCAGGTCGGACTGCGGATCGGCCAGGCACCACAGCAGCGCCAGGGCGTCCTTCACCTCGTCGGCATCGAAGAAGCCGAGCCCCTTGTAGACGTGCGCGCGGATGCCCGCCGCTTCGAGCGAGGCTTCGAAGGCGCGGTGGCTGTCGCGCGACCGGAACAGGATCGCGAAATCACCCGGCCGCGCCGCGCGCGCCAGACCGGTGGTCCGGTCGCGGACGACGGCCGTGTGCAGCAGATGCCGGATCTCGGCGACGACGTCCGCCGCGCAGGTCTCGGGCGTATCACCAGCCAGCAGACCCAGCGCCGTCGCGGCGTCCGCCGAGGCCGCGACGGGGAACCGGTCCACGTCGTCGTACCGGAAGCCGTCGCGTGCGTCCTCCGCACCGCCGGCCATCTCCGCGCAGAGGTCGTTGACGAACGCCAGCACGGGCGGCACGGACCGGAAGCTCCGCGCGATCGACTCCCGCACGCGGTCGTGGGGCCGCAGGCCCTCCATGAAGCGGGCGGCGTCGTGCAGGATGGCCGGGTCGGCGTCGCGGAAGCCGTAGATGGACTGCTTCGGGTCGCCCACGACGAAGATCGACGGCTCGAGCGGCCCGGTCACGGCCACGCCGGCGCCCTCGCGCCACGACCGGATCAGCAGCGAGATCAACTCCCACTGCGCGTGGCTCGTGTCCTGGAACTCGTCGACGAGGATGTGGTGGTAGCGGCCCTCCAGCCGGAAGCGGCTCTGCGCGAACTCGTCCATCTGCCGGAGCAGGTCGCAGGCTCGCTCGAGCACGTCGGGGAAATCGAGTACGGCGTGCGCGTCGAGCGTGCGCCGGTATTCGCGGCGCGCGATCTGGAAGAGCCGCCGCACGCCGCTCGACGCCACCTGATTCACGGCGCGCCGATGCCGCTGCAGCGCGTCGCGGATGACCGGCGCGAGGTCGATCACCATGCCGCGATGCTTCTTGTAGTCGGCCTCGGTCGCGAACTCGGCCTTGCGGAACGTGAACCCGCCACGGCGCGGTTCACCCTCCTGCGTCAGCATGTAGTCGGTCAGCGCCGCCACAAGCGCCGGCAGCGGCACGGCTTCGGCCTGGTCCGTCCGGCCGCCCACATGCGCCTCGAGCCCGAGCCGCAGCAGCGCCGACGAAAGCGTCACGGGCGCGCAGTCGAGAAACGCCTCGAGACCACCCGGCACGCCCGCCC
>CAYNUO010000089.1:6025-11273 GCA_964400405.1 uncultured Bifidobacteriaceae bacterium
AGCGTCACGGGCGCGCAGTCGAGAAACGCCTCGAGACCACCCGGCACGCCCGCCCACGCCGCCTGCAGGTCCAGCACGAGACGGCTGGACGCCTCTTCGGCCGTCACCGTGCCGCCGTCGAGGAACCGGTCCAGCAGCGACGGCGCGACGAGCCGCCGCGAGAGCAGCGCCGAGAGGCCCTGCCGGACGCGCCGGTCACCGAGCTGCCGGAAGACGAACGCCACGCCTTCGTCCTCCTGCGCGAGCGCGCGCCCGGTTCGCAGCGTGCGATCGATGGCCTCGTCCATCAGGCGCGGCACCTCGGTGTCATCCGCCATGCGGAAGCCGGGGTCGAGGTCGGCCTCGAGCGGGAACTCGCGCAGCAGCGACAGGCAGAACGCGTCGATGGTGCTGATGGCGATGTCGGCGAGGCGATCCCGCAGCGCCGCCCAGCGCGACGGCGGCAGCTCGCCCCGTTCGGCGGCCAGCCGCAGCGTGGCGACGATCCGCTCGCGCATCTCGGCCGCGGCCTTGCGGGTGAACGTGATGGCGAGAATGTTCGCGGGGTCGACGCCGGCCTGCAGCAGGTTGACGAAGCGATCCACGAGCACGCGCGTCTTGCCCGTGCCCGCCGACGCCTGGAGCGCCACGTTCCGGCGCGGGTCCACGGCGGCCCGGCGCGCGGCGGCATCCTGCTCGACGACCTCCGCAGGCAGCGCCGGCTCCCTCGACCCCCTCGACTCGGCTTCGCCTCGCTCGGGGCCCTTCGGGTCGGCTGCTGGCGACGCGAAGATCTCCGCGTCCGGCGGCAAAGCCTCGGGGAGCGTGGGTTCGTCGTCGAAGGGCAGGTGGCCGCTACTCATCGCCCACGTAGTCCTTCCGGCAGACCGAGGCGTAGCTGCAGTAGCGGCACGTCATCAGGTCGTGCGGCTTCACCGGGAAGGCGCCCTCCGCGATGCGGTCGAGCATCTCGAACGTCCGCTCGCGCACGTCCGCGAGGATGGCGGCCGCGTCGTTCGCGCCGGCCTTGATCACGGGCGCCACGGTCCGCTTGCCGCTGAAGGCCACGTAGACCGCTTCGTCGACCGTCCACGGCGGACCGCCGTCCTCCTCGGCCAACCGCTCGGCGGCGAAGAGGCCGTAGATCGCGGCCTGCAGCGCGCGGCGGGGTTGCGGCGCGGTGCCGGACTTGTAGTCGATCACGCGCAGACGCCGGCCCTCCAGCAGGTCCACGCGGTCCACGACGCCCTTGAGCGCCACCGTCCGCCCGGCGCTGCCGAGCGTGAACGAGCCTTCCATCCGGCGCTCGAGCCACCGGCCGCGGGCAGGTTCGGCGCGGCCAGTTTCGAGGCGGAGCAGCACGTCGATGATCCCGGGCGCCACGGGCGACCCGAAGAAGCGCGCCCGTTCGAGGGCCGCGTCCGACGGCGGCAGCTCGGCGAGTGCCTCGTCCACGACGGTGCCCAGGTGCCGGCGCGCCTCCACGACCGCGGACGGCGTCAGCGCGCGTCCGGAGCGGTCCCACTCCTCGAAGAACCGCTGGAGCACGGCGTGGATCAGCGTGCCGCGGGCCTTCGGCGTCAGCGCCGACTGGTCTTCCGGCGGCTCCTCGATCCGCAGCACCTCGCCGGCGAAGAACTTGAACGGGCAATCCTGATACCGCTCCAGCGCGCCGACGGAGTACGGGCGCAGCGTGACGGCGGGCACGAGCGACTCCGGAGCCGGCCTGCCGAGTCGCAGTTCGAGCCACGCCTGCCGCTCGACGGAGCCGTCCGGCACGACCGGCGCATCAGTCATCAGCGCTTCGTCGAGCCCCACGCGCAACCCGGCGAACGCGGGCGCGGGCGCGGTCGGCAGCGCGTCGAGCAGGTCGACCATCGGCGAGAGCGGCACCAGCGCGTCGTCTTCGAGATGGAACGCCGAAGCGGTGAGCCGCACGCGCGGCAGCGTCAGGAGATCCGCGAGCAGCGTCCGCTCGCCACTGATGCGGTCGCGGTCGGACGGCCAGCCGAGGTCGCGCAGCAGCCCGGTGGGATAGAAGATCCCGGCAGCCGGACGCTGCGGCCACTCGCCGTCCACGAGGCCGGCCAGCTGCACGTCGTCGAACGCGCCGAACAGCGCGCTCTCGGCGTCCACCAGGTGCACGCCGGCGTCGCCCGCGCGCGGCGCGAACGTGTGCCCCTCGACCCACTCCTTGATGACGGCGTCGACCTCGGCGAAGGCGATCGGCGTGGCGTCATGCGCGCTGAACGCTGCGTCCATCTCCAGCAGGCCGTTCAGCACGGCCGCCCTGGCTCTTGAGAAGCGCTGTGCCGCCTCGGGCAGCACGCGCGACCGGCCGTGCTGCGCCAGGAAGGTCCGCAGCACACGCACATGCGCGGAGGCGGGCGCCTGCTCGCTGAGCGGCGCGAGCGCGTCGAGCACGACGAGGGCCAGGCGGCCCGCGGCCGCGAGCCGGGCCTTCGCGGGGTCGGCGTCCCAGCCGGTCACCAGGTGCCGCATCGCGTCGGCCCCGCCGAGAAATCCCGCCTCGTGCAGCGCGCGATCGAAGGCCGCGAGCGCGCGACCGCCGGGCGACGCCTCGAACTCCAGCAGCGGCGAGGTCAGCAGCGCCACCAGCGTGCCGCGCGACCACGCCGCCGCGACGCCGCTGGCGACGAGGTCGAGCGCGGCGGCGAACGGCTCGGCGGCCAACGGCAGCGCGTCCGAGAGCTGGCACGGGACGCCCGCGGTCGAGAGCACCTCGCGCGTCAGATAGACGTACGGCAGCGGGCGGCGAACGACGAGCGCGGTGGCGTCGAGCGGGACGGGCGCGGCGTCACGCGCCTGCACCTTGACCCGGCGCGCGAAGTCCCGCACCTCCTCCTCGCGGTCCCGCGACAGGTGCACGCGCGGAGCCGGGCCGCTGTGGGAGTCACCGCTCTGGGAGGCACTGCCGGGACGCGGCGAAGGCACGAGCAGCACGGGCGCAGCGCCATCTTCGACCGCGCCATCTTCGAGCGCGCCATCTTCGAGCGCGCCGTCCTCCGGCGCGTCGGCTACGACCTCATCGGCTTCAGGCAGCCAGCGGCGCAGCCGCTCGTGCAGTTCGCCGGCCAGCGCCGCCTCCGTCACCACCACGTCCAGCCGCTCCAGACCGGGCACGCGGGTCAGCAGATCGAAGTCAGCCGGCCAGAGTCCGAGCGCGCTGGCGAAGACGTCGCGGCAGGCGACGACGACGTGCCGCCACGGGCGGGCAGCGGCCGCGGCGCACACGGCCTCGCGAAGCCCGTGCTCATCCGGTCGGCCCGTGCCGGCGACGGCCCGCTCGAAGCCGCGGAAGGCATCGGCCAGAAAGCGGGTCTGCCGCAGCAGACGCTCGGCGCCGCGATCGATCGCGGACTCCGGCTCGAGCGAGCCGGCGGTCAGCCGCTCGAAGGCGTCCACCGACTGCCCCAGACGCCGCAGGCCGTCGTAGAACTCGACCATCGACGCCACGAGCCCCGCGCGCAGGCGGAACGGCGGCTCGACACCGCGCGCGACCGATGCGCGGCACGCCGCGCCCATGAGAATGCCGCGCTCGACGGTGGTCAGCGGGCGCGGGGTGTCGGGGAGCCGGCGCGCCAGTGCCTCCGCCAGCTCGGCGCGACTGACCATCTCCGGCAGGATGAGCGCGGATTCGGACGTCAGCGCGCGGCCTTCGAGCGCGCGTCTGAGGTGCAGCGCGGCGGCCCGCGTCGGCAGAACGACGAGCGTGTCGCGGGCGGCGAGGGGATCGGCGCCGACCACCAGCCCGCCGAGAACCCCCGGCAGGTGGCGGCTGCCGCGCACCCGCACCAGCCGCGTGGTGCGGGGCGTGATCACTTCGTCGCGAGTCCGTCGACGAAGGCGTGGTAGTCGCGCTGGGCGTTGCGGATGAGGAGGAGGGCGCCCGCCGCGGCGGACGACGCCTCGGTGGAGAGCGTGAGGTCGCCACCCACCACGGCCGCCTGACGCGACCGCAGTGCCTGCTCGGCCAGGTGCCAGGCGCCGACCAGCATGCCGTGCGACCCTGTAATCCCGGCCGGCGCCGACTGCTTGTCGAGCAGCGCGCCGCCTCCGGCCAGCGTGTTCAGCCAGCGGGAGATCTCGGCGGGTGCGGGTCCTTCCTGACGCCGGATCTGCTCGAGCACCGGCTGCACCTTCTCGATCCGTTCGAGCAGCGGCCCCACGGCCCGTTCGTACTTCGCGTAGAGGCCCCGGTTCATCAGCCGCCGGTCCTGCCGCAGCCGGAACGTCGAAGCCTCCTCCGCCTTCTGCTGCACGGCCGCGAGGAGCGTGCCCACGACCTCGGGGCGCGCCTGCCCCATGACGCGGTCGTCCTCGAGCACGCGGGAGGCAATGGTCTGCACATCGCCCGCCCTGCCGCGCGCGGCGGCCTTGCTGGCCTGCTTGAGCAGCTTCGCGGACCACTTCGCGTAGCGCATGTCGACACGCTGCTCGGTGACCACCTGCTCGCGAATCGCCTCCTTCATCGCCTTCGCCTCGAGCAGCGGCAACGCCTTTGCGGTGTCGAGATAGCTCGCCGCCGCGTGCAGCAGCACGATGCGATCGGCCGACCGCGGCGACACGCGCGCGCCGGCCAGGATGCCGTTCAGCACATCGAGCGGCCGCAGCGGTCCTGGCGGAGGCCCGATCGGTGCGATCTCCGCCGTCCGCGCGGTGAGCGCCACGTCGAACGCGCCGACGCCGAGCTTCGCGCGGAGAGCGCCGATGGATTCATCGAGCAGCCAGACGATCTCTTCAACCTCGCGGGCCCGGTAGCCGTAGTGGTCCCCCGGCCAGCGCAGCAGCGCCAGCCGCGCACGCCCCGCCAGTTGCAGCGCGGCGGTGGGTTCGGTCGTCAACGCGATCGTGTTCAGCGTCCGCGCCACCTCGTCGGTGAGCTGCCGGAACTCGGCTTCCCCGCGCGTCGAGGCGTAGTGGTGATAGCGCGCGTTCGAGGCATAGCCTTCGGTGCGCAGCCAGTCGATCGAGGCGGCCGGCAGCGAGACCACCTGCACCTGGGGCTCGGCGATCGGCCCGCCGATCGGCATCGCGAACACGACGAGATCCGGCGTGCGCGTGTATTCTCCGAAGCTGACCAGCGTGCCGCCTTCGTTCAGAAACAGGCGCAGCAGCAACGGGTCCTGAATCGTCGCCGCGTGCGCCGCGGGCACACATGTCGCGACCAGAAATGCAAGCGCCAGCACACATCTGGCACAGCCCCGCAGAACGGATCCGCTCAACCCGGCGATTGTACAACCCGGTC
>CAYNUO010000090.1:0-2760 GCA_964400405.1 uncultured Bifidobacteriaceae bacterium
CGCAAGGTGCCCGCGCTGGACCGCGAGCGCCGGACGGTCGCGGACGAGGACACGCGGACGGGCCCGCCCTCGTCGCTGGACCTCAACCGCACCGCCTCATCGGCCCGGAGCGGCCGTCACGAGGCTGCCGAGCACCGGAAGGAAGTCACGCAGACCAGCCCCGACATCACGGCCGGAGACGTGGATGCCGACTGGGAGTCCGCCTATACCGTTGGCGACGAAGCTCCGGGCGGCGACAACCCGACGCCCGACCAGGACGTGGTCGACGAGATCGGGCAGGCGCTGGGGATGGAGTACGCGGACGACGAGGAGCTGGGCGGCGAAGGCAAGATTTCGGGCCGCGACGACGACCGCTGGGAGCTCGATCCGGAGTCTAGCGAGGACTTCGAGGAGCGGGACGAGTAACGCGCCTGCGAGCCGGGCGAGCGCCAGCAATGCGTTTCCTGCGCTCCGTGGGCGCGTCAGAAGTGCACCCGGCTCCTGTACAAGCCAAGTCGCGCTGGAAACGCATTGCTGGCGCTCACCCGGCTCACAGTCGCGTTGGCGGTCGCGTCTACTGTTGCGCGCGGACCAGGGCCATCACCTGCTCGACGACGGCTTCGATCGTGAGTTCGGTGGTGTCGATGTAGACGGCGCCGGGCGCGAGGGTCAGGGGGGCTGTGGCGCGCGTGCGGTCGGCCTGGTCGCGGGCGGCGATGGCCTGGGCGACTGCGGCCTGTCCGGCGGCGCCGCCTGCGTAGGCCGCGTCCTGCGTCCGGCGGCGGGCGCGCTCGGCCTCAGACGCGTCCAGATACACCTTCACGTCGGCGCCGGGAAACACGACGCTGCCGATGTCCCGGCCTTCCATGACGACGCCGCCGGCCACGCCGAGCGCACGCTGGCGCTCCACGAGCGCCGCGCGCACGGCGGGCTGTCGCGCGACGGTCGGCACCATGCGGTCCATCTCCGCGGTGCGGATCGCGCGGGTCACGTCGTGGCCGTCGATCTGCACGACGCCCCCCTCGACGATGAGATCCGCATGGGCGGCCAGCGCGGCCACGGCCGCGTCGGCGTCGAGCGGAATGCCGTCGTGATCGGCCTTCCAGGCGACGGCGCGGTACATCGCGCCCGTGTCAATGTGGCGATATCCGAGGGCGCGGGCGACCGCGCCGGAGACGGTGCCCTTCCCCGCACCCGAGGGGCCATCGATGGCAATAATCAGTGGTTTCATCCGAACGTGCGATCCTAGCATCCGGTCGCGCACAGTTCGAACGGCCGGCGAGTGTTCCGTCAGGTTGGCGGCACACCAGGAAGGACTCGTGGAAGAACGTCTGCAGAAAGTACTCTCGCGGGCCGGTGTGGCGTCGCGCCGCACGGCCGAGACGCTGATCGTCGCCGGTCGCGTGACCGTGAACGGCGAGACCGTGCGTGAACTCGGGTCGAAGGCCGACCCGTCCACCCAGGACATCCGCGTGGACGGCCGGCGCATCAAGACCGATACCCGCCGCCGCTACATCCTGCTCTACAAGCCGCGCGGCGTCGTGACGACGCTCAGCGACCCTGAGCGGCGGCGGACGGTGATGGATCTCATCGGCGGCGTGCGGGAGTACGTCTATCCCGTCGGTCGGCTCGACTACGAGACCGAAGGGCTGCTGCTGCTGACCAACGACGGCGATCTCGCGGCGATGCTGACGCACCCGAAGCACGGCGTCGAGCGCACGTATGAGGCGCACGTGGCCGGCATGCCCGACGACGACGCCCTGGCGCGGCTGCGGCGCGGCATCCCGCTCGACGGCCGCCGGACGCTGCCCGCCCGCGCGGAGGTGCTGAACCCCGGGCGCAGAGCACCCAAGGCCGTCGTCCGCCTGGTGATCACGGAAGGCCGGAACCGGCAGGTGCGCCGCATGCTCGAGGCGGTGGGACATCCGGTCGACACGCTGGTGCGCACGCGGATCGGCCCGCTCTCGGACCACGCGCTGAAACCCGGAATGTGGCGGGACCTGACGCCGGCGGAGGTCGCCTCGCTCCAGCGGCACGCCAGCCGTCCGGTTGCGCCGCGGCCGGCCGGCGCGGCGGGCACGTCACGCGCCGACGGGCCGAGGCGGAAGGCTCCGGCCCGCCCGCCGTCCCGCCCGACGAGGCGGCCGTCCTCCCGGCCCGCTACTCGGCCGGATCGCCCGTCGCCGGGGGCTCGTCCGCGGAAGCCCGGGCCGGCTCGCCGCCCAGGGCCTCCACGTCGCTCTCGGTAAGCGGCAGCATGTCCTCGGCCGGCGTCAGTTCGAGCAGCCCGGCCGGCGGGTCGAAGCCCAGCGCCTGCGCCATGTCCTCGATCTTCGGCAGATCGCCGAGGTCGTTCAGGCCGAAGCGGATCAGGAACTCGCGCGTCGTCGCGTACAGGAACGGCCGGCCGACGACGTTCTTCCGGCCGACGATCTTGATGAGATGCCGCTCGAGCAGCGTCGAGAGCACGCCCGACGTGTTCACGCCGCGAACCTCGGTGATCTCGGCCGCCGTGATCGGCTGCTTGTAGGAGATCACGGCGAGCGTCTCGAGCGCCTGCACGGTGAGCTTCTGCGTGGACCGCTCGTGGAAGAGCCGGCGCACCCATTCGTGCAGCTCCGGGCGCGTGACGATCTGGTGCCCGCCGGCGACCTCGACCCAGGTGAGCCCGGGCCGGTCCGCATAGTCCGCCTGCAGCGCCGCCACCGCCGCCAGCACGTCCTCTTTCGGCTCCGTCGCGAGGAGCTTGCACAGCACCTTCGGCGTGAGCGGCTCGGGCGA
>CAYNUO010000090.1:2860-4684 GCA_964400405.1 uncultured Bifidobacteriaceae bacterium
GGAGTCTCGTTCTCTTCCATCGACATGTGCTGACTACTCCGTCGGCTTGGTCTGCGCCGCGTGTCCCATCGGGTTCGGCGCGTCGGCTGGCCGCGCCCGCTTGTACACGCGGATGTCTCCGAACGCGCCACCCTGGAACACACGGATGACCTTCAGCCGGATCATCTCGAGCACGGCCAGGAAGGTCACGATCATGAACCCGCGGCTGCCGTCGCCATCCGCGAACAGCTCCTCGAAGCCGCACGCGTCCGTCTCCGACAGCCGTCCCAGCAACTGCTGGATGCGGTCCTCGATGGACAGCTGCTCGGGCGGCAGCACCATGCGCGGACGCCGGTTGGCCCGCTCCAGCACGCCGCGGAACGCCGCGAGCAGGCTGAAGAGGTCCACTTCCATCTCCGGCTCGTAGGCGTCGCCGGCCGCGGCCGCCACGCTGGCGTCCGGGCGCATCCACTGCGCGCTGCGCACGGTTTCCTTGTCGTGCAGCAGCTCCGCGGCGGCCTTGTACTTCTGATGCTCGAGGAGCCGGCGCACCAGCGTCTCGCGCGGGTCCTCCTCGGGCTCCGGGTCGCCGGTCGCCGTCTCGGGCCGCGGCAGGATCGCCTTCGACTTGATGTGGATGAGCGTCGACGCCATCACGAGGAACTCGCCCGCCACGTCCAGGTCGAGTTCCTGCATCAGCTCGATGTAGCCGAGGTACTGCTCCGTGATGAGCGAGATCGGGATGTCGTAGATGTTGACCTCATGCTTCTTGATGAGGTGCAGCAGCAGATCGAGCGGTCCCTCGAAGGACGCCAGGCTGACGCGGTACGCGTCAGGCGAGGATTCAAAGTCGGCGGCTTCCGTCACGGCGTGACTATGATAGTAGTCGATGAGCGAGCCGACATCCGACCCGGCAGCGAGCACGTTCGACGAGGCGTTGCGCCGTTCCGAGCTGCTGCGGGCCGACTTCGTCGCCCACCCTAAACGGTATCGCGTCCTGACCGGCGACCGCCCGACCGGCGCGCTCCACATCGGCCACTATTTCGGGTCCCTGCGGAATCGTGTGGAGCTGCAGGCCCTCGGCATCGAGACGTTCATCGTCGTCGCCGACTACCAGGTGCTGACCGACCGCGATTCGGTGGAGTCGATTCCCGCGAACGTGCACGAACTGGTGCTGGACTACCTCGCCGTGGGCCTCGACCCCGACAGCGGGCACACGCACATCTTCTGTCACAGCCACGTGCCGGCGCTGAACCAGCTGCTCGTGCCGTTCCTGACGCTGGTCGGCATGGGCGAGCTGGAACGCAATCCGACCGTCAAGGAAGAGATCGAGGCCGCGGGCCTCAACGCGGTCAACGCCGCGATGTACACCTATCCCGTCCACCAGGCGGCGGACATCCTGTTCTGCAAGGGCAACGTCGTCCCGGTCGGCAAGGACCAGCTGCCGCACCTCGAGCTGACGCGCAAGATCGCGCGCCGCTTCAATCAGCGCTTCCCCGCCGCCACGCCGGTGTTCCGCGAGCCGACGGCGCTGCTCTCCGACGCACCGAAGATCCTCGGGCTCGACGGCTCGCAGAAGATGAGCAAGAGCCGCAACAACGCCATCATGCTGCGCGCGACCGCCGACGAAACGGCCGGCCTCATCAAGAAGGCGAAGACGGACTCCGAGCGCGTGATCACGTACGAGCCCGACCGGCGTCCCGAGGTCGCGAACCTGCTGCTGCTCGCCTCGCTCTGCACGGGCACGCCGCCCGAGACGATCGCCGCGGACGTGGGCGCGGGCGGCAGCGGAGCGCTGAAGACGCTGGTGGCCGAGGCCCTGAACGAGACGTTCGCGCCGATCCG